>NZ_AXVU01000030.1:0-90228 GCF_000482585.1 Streptomyces sp. CNQ329
ACCGCCTACCCCCGCCAGCTCTGGCCCCAGATCTGGTCGAACAACCCACAGGAACGCCTCAACAAAGAGATCCGCCGTCGCACCGACGTCGTCGGCATCTTCCCCGACCGCACCGCCGCCACCCGCCTCATCGGCGCCGTCCTGGCCGAACAGAACGACGAATGGACCGAAGCCCGCCGCTACATGAGCCGCGACCTCCTCACCAAGGCCCGCCTCAACCCGAACGACGGACAACACCACGAAACCGACCCGCCCACCAAACTCACCGCATAACCTCCACGAAGATCACGCCAGTGGCCATCGATACACCACCACAGCGGACGTGACCAAGGGCTCCGCCCCCAACCCCCGCGGGGGCTACACCCCCGGACCCCTGCCAGGCTCCGGCCCGAACTCATGAGGGCCCCGCCCCGACCCCCACAGGCGCTGCGACCCCGGACCCCCGCCGGGCTCCGGCCCGAACTCATGAGGGCCCCGCCCCGGCCCCCGCCGGGCTCCGCCCCGAGACCCGGGGGTGCTGTGCCCCCGGCCTCCGCCAGGCTCCGCCCAGGACCGGTCCGAGGGCCGCATCCCGCCGCCCTGCCGGGGCTCCGCCCCGGGCCCCGCGGGGGCTCCCTCCCCGAACCTCGCCCGGTCGGGGCCGAAGGCTGCGCCCCCGGGGCCTCGGCCCGCGGCCCCGCCCGAGACCTCGTCCGGTCGGGCTTGCGGGGCCGGCCGCCGCAGGCGCTTCCGTACAGGTCTCGGCCACACCGTCCCGGTTGCGTTTCGCCGGGGCCCGCTGTGGCTAGGCTCGGCGCATGGTCGAGTCCGGTGCATCCCTGCTCGTCGCGTCGAACCGCGGGCCCGTCTCGTACGCCGTCCGGGACGACGGCGAACTCGCCGCCAAGCGCGGCGGGGGCGGGCTCGTGTCCGGGCTCAGTGCCGTGGGGCCCGATGCCGGGGCGTTGTGGGTGTGTGCCGCCCTCGGGGACGGGGACCGGGAGGCCGTGCGGCGGGGGGTGGCCGAGCCCGGGGTGCGGATGCTCGGGATCGACCCGGACGTCTTCCACGAGGCGTACAACGGCGTCGCGAACTCCGTGCTGTGGTTCGTCCACCACATGCTCTACGACATCCCCGTCTCCCCCGTGTTCGATTCCGGTTTCCGCCGCAGGTGGGCCGCGTACGAGGCGTACAACCGCGCCTTCGCCGACTCCCTCGCCGACGGCGCCGCCGACGGCGCGGCGGTGCTCGTGCAGGACTACCACCTGTGCCTGGTGCCCGGCATGCTCCGCGAGCGCCGCCCCGACCTGAGGATCTCGCACTTCACGCACACGCCGTGGGCGCCGCCGGAGTACTACCGGCTTCTCCCCGACGACATCGCCGCCGCTCTGCTGCGCGGGCTGCTCGGCGCCGACCGCGTCGGGTTCCACACCCGCCGGTGGGCCGAGGCGTTCATCGACTGCTGCCGCGATGTGCTGGGCAGCGAGGCGGACGTCGCCTGGGCCGGCGGGGACGTGGGCGGGAAGCGGGCCACCCGGGTCGACGTGCACGCGCTCGGTGCCGACGCCGACTTCCTGCGTGAACGGTCGCGGCGGCCGGACGTGGAGGAGCGGATGGCGGCCCTGCGCGAGCAGATCGGCGGCGCGGACCGCGCGGTCGTCGTGCGGGTGGACCGCACCGAGTTGTCGAAGAACATCGTCCGCGGGCTCCTCGCGTACCGGCGGCTGCTGGAGCGGCGCCCGGAGTGGCGCGAGCGGGTGGTGAAGCTGGCGTTCGCGTACCCCTCGCGGCAGGACCTGGCGGTGTACCGGAACTACACCGACGAGGTGCGGCGCCTTGCCGACGAGATCAACCGGGAGTACGGGACGGACGGCTGGCAGCCGGTCGTGCTGCACGTCAAGGACGACTTCGCCCGCTCGCTCGCCGCGTACCGGATGGCGGACGTGGCGCTGGTCAACCCGCTGCGGGACGGGATGAACCTGGTCGCGAAGGAGATCCCGGTGGTCTCGGACGACGGCTGCGCGCTGGTGCTGTCGCGGGAGGCGGGCGCGTACGCGGACCTCGGCGGGGACTCGCTCGTGGTGCACCCGTACGACGTGGAGGCCACCGCGGAGGCACTGCACGGGGCGCTGTCGATGCCCCGCGACGAGCGCGCCCGGCGGACCAGGCGGCTGGCGGCGGCGGCCACGGCGCTGCCGCCGCAGGCGTGGTTCCTGGCGCAGTTGGACGCGCTGCGGGGGTAGGAGGACATCCGCGGCACGTGCCGCGCGTTCTCCACGCCCTCAGTGGCGGTGGCGCTCCTGGAAGCGGGCCGCCTTGGCGCGGTTGCCGCACCCCTCCATCGAGCACCAGCGGCGGCGGCCGTTCTTGCTGATGTCGTAGAACCACAGCACGCACTCGGGGTTCGCGCAGCGGCGAACCCGCTCGGGCTGCTCCTCGTACAGCCGGACCAGATCGGCCGCGGCGATCCAGGCGGGCAGCCACGCGGGGTCGTCCACGACGACCTCCGAAGTGGCCCGGCCGGCCCGCAGCAGGGGGCGGCGGGCGCCGTGGGCCAGGATCTCGTCGAGAGGTTGCTCGTCCCCGTCGAGGGCGGCGCGCAGGGCGTCGCGGGCGGCGGTCAGCGGCTCGCGCAGGGCGGCGAGGCCGGGGGCCTCGGCGGCGGCGCCGGACAGGGCGTGCTCACCGAGCCAGCGGCCTATGCCATCGGGCTCGTAGAAGAAGTCGACCGGGCTTCCCCGGTCTATCCACCAGGTGTTCACCAGGTCCAGGGCCAGTGGTTCGCCGGTCAGCGGTCGTTCCATACGACTGAGTGTAACCGTTCAAGGTGAGTTGACAGGTTGACGGGGGTGGGTTAGGTTCTCCCCATCGTAACCGTTCAAGTTCGTTTTGATGGTTGGAGATCCCCGTGCCTGTACGCCACCACACGGTCCGCATCGACGGTCTCGACGTCTTCTACCGGGAGGCCGGCCACTCCGGCGCGCCGACGCTCGTGCTGCTGCACGGCTTCCCGACCTCGTCCGTGTACTTCGCGCCGCTGATGGCCGAGCTGGCCGACGAGTTCCGGCTGATCGCCCCCGACTATCCCGGCTTCGGGCTCAGCTCCGCGCCGCCGGCCGGCGAGTGGGCGTACACCTTCGACCACCTCGCCGACGTCGTCGACAAGCTGCTCGACACGCTCGGCGTCTCGCGCTACGCGATCTACATCCACGACTACGGCGCCCCGGTCGGCTTCCGCCTCGCCCTGCGCCACCCCGAGCGCATCACCGGCATCGTGAGCCAGAACGGCAACGCCTACGAGGAGGGCTTCACCTCTTTCTGGGACCCGCTGCGCGCCTACTGGGCCGACCCCACCCCGGCGAACCGCGAGGAGATCCGCTCCGCCCTCACCCGGGACGCCACGCACTGGCAGTACACCCACGGTGTCCCGGACACCTCGCTGGTCGACCCGGCGCTGGAGGTGCACGACCAGGCCCTGCTGGACCGGCCGGGCAACCAGGAGATCCAGCTCGACCTCTTCCTCGACTACGGCACGAACCCCGGCCGCTATCCCGACTGGCAGGAGTACCTGCGTGTGCACCAGCCGCCGGTGCTCGCCGCCTGGGGGCGGCATGACGAGATCTTCGGGCCGGACGGGGCCCGCGCCTTCGCGCGGGACGCGAAGGACGCGCAGGTGCAGTTGCTGGACGCCGGCCACTTCCCGCTGACGACACGGTTCGCGCAGAGCGCCGGGCTGATGCGCGACTTCCTGCGCCGGCTGTCCGACTGAGGGGCGGCGGCAAGGCCGGGAGCGGCCCGCGCCGCCACGCCGGCAGCCCCGGCGAGGCGGCGCGGGGTTACGTGCCGAGTGCCGCGGCCAGGGCCGTCAGGAGGTCCACCACGCCCTGCGGGCCGTCGACCGTCAGGTCCGCGCGGTCCGCCAGCGCGTCCGCACCCTCGCCCGTCGTCGCGGCGCTGCACACCAGCAGGCCCGCGACGCCCTCGGGGCGCAGCGCGTCGACCGCGTCGTAGGCCGCGAGGTCGCCGAGGTCGTCGCCGGCGTAGAGGACGGTGCGGGCGCCCGTCTCGCGGGCCAGGGACGTCAGGGCGCGGCCCTTGTCCATGCCCGGGGGGCGGAGTTCGAGGACGAAGCGGCCCGGTTCGACCACGAGGCCGTGGGCCTCCGCCAGGTCTTCCAGCGGCTTGCGCAGCGCGTCGGCGGCCTCGGCGGGGTCGTCGGCGCGGCGGGTGTGGACGGCCACGGCGCGGCCCTTGTCCTCGATCCACGTACCCCGCCAGGCGCCCGCCGTCTCCAGCACCCCCGGCAGTTCGGCCTGCACCGCCGCCACGCCGGGGTGCGGGTCGGGGGTGCGCAGGGTGCCGGTGGCGGCGTCCCACTGCTCGTCGCCGTAGTGGCCGAGGACGCGCAGGTGCGCCAGGCCCGGTACGCCGGCGAAGCCGCCGAACCGTACGGCCACCGCGGCGGGCCGGCCGGTGATGACGGCCACGGTCCCGACGCGCGGCGCGATCCGGGCCAGTGCCGGTACGGCGCCGGGGTGGGCGCGCGCGGAGTCGGGATCGGGGACGATCGGGGCGAGGGTGCCGTCGAAGTCGAAGGCGACGAGGGACTGTTCCGGGTCGGCGAGGAGCGCCGCGAGGCCGGCGCGGCCCGCCTCGGTACGCGGAACGGGGAGCTGTGCTGCGGAGGTGCTGCCCATGTCCAGGACCTTACCGGGCCGCGGTAGCGTGCAGGGTATGTCTGAGGGTGACCCGGCGCTGACCGAGCGGGACTTGGCCGTCCTCGCGCTGGAGAGGCGCGCCTGGCCGGGTCCCGGCGCGAAGGAACGGGCGATCCGGGAGCGCCTGGGGCTCTCGCCGACGCGCTACTACCAGCTTCTCAACGCACTCCTGGACGACCCGCGCGCGCAGGAGCACGACCCGGTGACCGTCCATCGCCTGCGCCGCGTCCGGCAGGCCCGCCGCGACGCCCGGGAGGGCTGAGGACGACGGCCGGGGCGACGGCTGAGGGCCGGTAGGTGCCGGCCCACGGGCCCCGGTCACTCCGTCGAGGACGCCGACTCCGCGACGCTCTGCAGGTTCGTCAGCACCCGCTCCGGAGGCTCGCCGCCGGACTCGGCCGCCTTGCCGATCCGTTTCTTCAGCTCCGCGTTCACCCGCGCCCAGGACGTCTTGTTGTCCGGGTAGAAGACGGCGGTCTGGAGCTGGTCCAGGAACGGCTGCAGGTCCTTGCGGCCCCGGCTCAGCTCGTCCACCCCGGAGACCGTCGTCGGCAGCAGGTCGTAGCGCTGCGCGAACTTCAGCACGTTGGTGTCCTCGAAGAGGACGTCGAGGAACTTGCCGATCTCGGAGCGGTGGCCGTTGGCCTTGAACGCCATGATCCAGTCGGCGACACCCATCGTCGACTCCGAGGGCCCGTCGCGCCCCGGCAGCTTCAGGGCGATCCCGAAGTCGACCTTCTCCCGCCGCAGGTCCTGCATCAGCGTCGGGTGGCCGAAGATCATGCCGACGTCGCCCTTGACGAAGTCGGCGAAGGCGGCGCGCCTGTTGGTCTTGGACGGTGCGGCGTAGGTGAGGCCGGCGCCGACGAGGTTGTCGCGTATCCAGTTGAAGGTGTGGATGTTCTGCTCGGAGTCGATCGTGTAGCTGCCGACGTCGTCCGTGTACGCGCCGCCGCCGCCGATCATCCACATCAGCGTCTCGGCCTGGGCCTCCTCGGGGCCGAGCGGAAGCGCGTACGGGATCTTCACGCCGGTGTCCTTGAGCGCCTGCGCGGCGTCGAGCAGCTCGTCCCAGTCCTTGGGTGCGTCCTCGGGCCGGGTGCCCAGGCCCGCGGCCTCGAAGAGCGTCTTGTTGTAGAAGAGCAGCCGCGAGCTGGAGACGAACGGCATGCCGTACTGGACGCGGTTGACCTCGCCGGCGGCGGCGAGGCTGGGCACGAAGTTGGCCTGGGTGGGGATGGAGAGCAACTGGTCGGTGCTGTAGAGCAGGTCGCCGGAGCTGTACTCGGCGTACGGGCCCATCTGCGCGATGTCCGGAGGGTTGCCCTCCTCGACCATCTTGTCGACCCTGGCGTCGATGTCCTCCCACGGGATGATCTCGACCTCGACCGAGATGCCCGGGGTGTCGTTGGAGAACTTCGCCGCCAACTGCTCCCAGTAGCGCCGGGAGGTGTCCGACTCGCTCGTGCCGTACTCCGCGGCGACCACCTTCAGCGTGACGTCGCCGCCGCCGCTGCCGTCCCCGCACGCGCTCAGCGGGAGGGCCGCCGTTCCCGCGGCACCGGCTGCCGCCTTCAGAAATCCACGCCGCTGCACAGCTTTAGCCCACCTTCAGCATCATCTGAGAGGGCGAGTCTCACCGGAACGCCCCTCTCAGGTCTACACCAAGTGGATATCACTTCCGTAACCACCTCCCCTTTCTGCCATTGCCGCACGGGGTACCGGGCTGATAGGGAGGCGGCGAGCTGAACCGCACACCAACGGTCGCGGAACAGCACGGAAGGACACAGGATCACGACGACGCGCGTGGCGCACGTACGCACACGAGCACCCAGGGAGCCGCACCTCATGGCAGCCGCCGAACCGTCCCGTACCGCAGCCGAGATCGCCACCCAGCCGAGCTGCTGGCGCCGAGCCCGGCAGGAGGCGGAGACCGTCTCCGGGCTGCCGCGGCCCGGGGAGAGAGTCGCGGTGGTCGGCTGCGGCACGTCGTGGTTCATGGCGCAGGCGTACGCCGGGCTGCGGGAGGCCGCGGGGCAGGGGCACACCGACGCCTACGCCGCCTCGGAGTTCCCGGCCGGGCGGCGGTACGACCGGATGGTGGCGATCACCCGGTCCGGGACCACGACCGAGGTGCTGGATCTGCTGGCGGCGGTACGGAACGGGGACGCCGGAGCCGCGACCACCGCGCTCACCGCGGACGCCGCGACCCCGGTCGGCACGGCCGCGGACGAGCTGATCACGCTGGCGTACGCGGACGAGGAGTCGGTGGTGCAGACCAGGTTCGCGACGACGGCGCTGGCGCTGCTGCGCGCCGGTCTCGAACTGCACGGGGAGCCGGCCGCGGGTGTGAAGTCCGTCACCGACGCGGCGGTCGACGCGGAGCTGGCGGTGACGCAGCCGCTGCCGACGGAGCTGGCGGCGGCGGTGCAGTGGACGTTCCTGGGGCGGGGGTGGACCTGCGGGCTGGCGGCCGAGGCGGCGCTGAAGATGCGCGAGGCGGCCGGGGCGTGGACGGAGAGCTACCCGGCGATGGAGTACCGGCACGGGCCGATGGCGATCACGGGCCCCGGGAGGGCGGTCTGGCACTTCGGTGAGCTGCCGGAAGGGCTGGCGGCGGACGTGGGCCGGGTCGGCGGGCACCTGAGCGCGGAGTCGACGGCGCGGGGGCTCGACCCGATGGCGGACCTGGTACGGGCGCAGCGGCTGGCGGTGGCCGTGGCGGAGGCCAAGGGGTACGACCCGGACCGGCCCCGGAACCTGACGCGCAGCGTCGTCCTGCGCTAGGCCGTGCGGCCGGCGTGCGGGATCGCGCCCGGCGACGTGGGGCAGCCGGCATCGGGCTACGACTCCGCAGGCCGTCACGGCGACCGGTGGGTCGCGCCCGGCCGCGGACGGCGCCCTCCCACGCGGGCGGTGGCTTGCGCGCCGCACTGCGCGCGGTGCCGGCGGCCGGGCACGGGGCGGCCGCAGCGCTGAGGCGCGTCGCCCTGCACCATTGCCGTGGCACCCGGCCGCGTGCGGCGGGTGTCAGGCGGAAGGGCGCGCGTCGGAGCGACCGCGGAAAGCGTGCGGCGGGGCGTCACGCGGCCGGCGCCGGAGGGTTCCACGGGGCACTCGACCGGATACCGGTGGAAACCGGACCCGGCATCGCGACTGGACTAGACCTCTCGCCTCTTTACGGGCGAGACTGTCCCCGTGAGACACGTCATCGCCCTCGATGTGGGCGGCACCGGCATGAAAGCCGCCCTCGTCGGGGCGGACGGCGCGCTGCTCCACGAGACGCGCCGGGCGACCCCGCGCGAGGCGGGGGCGGAAGCGGTCGTCGCCGCCGTGCTGGACTTCGCCGCCGAGCTGCGGGAAACGGGGGCGGAGAAGTTCGGCGAGCCGGCCGTCGCCGCCGGCGTCGCGGTGCCCGGGATCGTGGACGACGCCGCGGGCGTCGCGGTCTTCTCGGCGAACCTCGGCTGGCGCGACGTCCCGTTCCGCCGCCTCCTCGGCGAGCGGCTGACCTGCCCCGTCGCCGTCGGCCATGACCTGCGCACCGGCGGGCTCGCCGAGGGCCGGCTCGGCGCGGCGCGCGACGTGGACCGGTTCCTCTTCCTCGCGCTGGGCACCGGCATCGCCGCCGCCATCGGCATCGACGGCCGCATCGAGCCCGGCGCGCACGGCGGCTCCGGCGAGATCGGGCACATCGTCGTACGCCCCGACGGGCCGCCCTGCGGCTGCGGGCAGCGCGGCTGCCTGGAGCGGCTGGCGTCCGCCTCCGCCGTCGGCGAGGCGTGGGCCACCGCCTGCGGCGACCCCGGCGCGACCGCCGCGGACTGCGCCAAGGCCGTCGAGTCCGGCGACCCGCTCGCCGAGGCCGTCTGGCAGGACGCCGTCGACGCCCTGGCCGGCGGTCTGATCACCGGGATCACCCTGCTCGACCCGCGCCGGATCGTCATCGGCGGCGGCCTCGCCGAGGCCGGCGACACCCTGTTCGTACCGCTGATGCGCGCCGTCCGGGCGCGTATCACGTTCCAGACATCCCCCCAGATCGTCCCGGCGGAGCTGGGAGACGCCGCCGCCTGCCTGGGCGCCGGGCAGCTCGCCTGGGACCTACTCGCCACGGAGGTAACCGCCTGATGCGGGATTCGATGCGGGAAGGCGGCACGGTGCTCACCGGCGCCCGTGTGGTCCAGCCGGCCGGCACCGTAGAGGACGCCAGGCTCACGGTCGCCGACGGCCGGATCGCCTCGGTGACGCCGGGGGCCGGTTCGGCGCCGCAGGCCCCCGGGGAACCGCGCGACGACGGCGGGCCCGCGGCCACCGACCTCACCGGGCACTGGATCGTCCCCGGCTTCGTCGACGTCCACGTGCACGGCGGCGGCGGCGCCTCCTTCTCCGGCGGCACCCACGAGCAGGCCCGCACCGTCATCGACACCCACCGCCGGCGCGGCACCACGACCATGCTCGCCTCCACCGTCACCGGCGACCTGGACGACCTCGCCCGGCAGGCCGGCGTCCTCGCCGAGCTGGCCGAGGACGGCGAGCTGGCCGGTATCCACTTCGAGGGCCCGTTCATCTCCCCGCACCGCTGCGGCGCGCACCAGCCCGCGCTGCTGCGCGACCCCGCCCCCGCCGACGTGCGCAAGCTCGTCGAGGCCGGCCGCGGGCAGACGCGGATGCTCACGCTGGCGCCCGAGCTGCCGGGCGGGCTCGACTCCGTCCGCCTCCTCGCCGACAGCGGCGTCATCGCCGCCGTGGGCCACACCGACTCCTCGTACGACGCCGTGCGGGAAGCCGTCACGGCCGGCGCCACCGTCGCCACCCACCTGTTCAACGCCATGCCCGCGCTCGGCCACCGCTCGCCGGGTCCCGTCGCCGCGCTGCTGGAGGACGAGCGGGTGACCGTCGAGCTGATCAACGACGGCGTGCATCTGCACCCGGCGGTGCTGCAGTTGGCGTTCCGGCGCGCCGGAAGCGGCCGGGTCGCGTTCATCACGGACGCGATGGGCGCCGCCGGCATGGGCGACGGCCGCTACCCGCTCGGCCCGATGGAGGTCGACGTGCTGGACGGCGTGGCCCGGCTGGTCGACGGCGGGTCGATCGCCGGCTCCACGCTGACGCTGGACACCGCGTTCCGCAGGGCGGTCACCGTCGACCGGCTGCCGGTCGCCGACGCCGTGGAGGCGCTGTCGGCGACGCCGGCCAGGCTGCTGGGCGCGTACGACCGGATCGGCTCCCTGGAGCCAGGAAAGGACGCGGACCTCGTCGTGCTCGACGCGCAGTTCGCGCGCGTCGGGGTCATGCGCAAGGGTGCGTGGATCGTCGAACCCGGTAGCTGAGGGCGCGCCGTCGGCGGCGCGCGCCGTCGACGGCACCCGAGCACCATGGCAGGATCTTTCGCGCATATGTTCCTCACCGTCACACTCAACCTCGCACTGGACATCACGTACCGGGTGCCGCGGCTGCGTGCCCACGCGTCGCACAGGATCACCGACGTCACCGAACGGCCCGGCGGCAAGGGCCTGAACGTGGCCCGCGTGCTCGCCGCCCTCGGCCACCCGGTGACCGTCACCGGCTTCGCCGGCGGTCCCACGGGTGCACACGTGCGCGCGCTGCTCGCCGCCGACGCGGGGCCGCCGGCCGGCGGGCCGGTGACCGACGCGCTCGTACGGACCGCAGGAAACACCCGGCGCACGGTCGCGGTCGTCGACGCCGGCACGGGCGACACCACCCAGCTCAACGAGGCCGGGCCCGAGATCACCGCCGGGGAGTGGGCGGCGTTCCTCGTCGTGTACGCGGCACTGCTCACCGGCGGCGAGGGCGCCGGTCCCCCGCGGGCCGTGGCGCTGTGCGGCAGCCTGCCGCCCGGCGTGCCGGTGGACGCGTACGCCGAGCTGGTACGCGCCGCACACGGCGCCGGCGTGCCCGTACTCCTCGATACCAGCGGCGAACCGCTGGGCCGCGGCGTCGCCGCCCGGCCCGACCTCGTCAAGCCCAACGCCGAGGAGCTGACCCGGCTCACCGGCGCGGCCGAGCCGCTGCGCGCCGCCGACGACGCCCGCCGCCGCGGCGCCCGCGCCGTCGTCGCCTCGCTCGGCGCCGCCGGGCTGCTCGCCGTCACCGCCGACGGCACCTGGCGCGCCGCACCGCCGCGGCACGTGCCCGGCAACCCCACCGGCGCCGGCGACTCCGCCGTCGCCGGGCTGCTGTCCGGGTTCGCCGAGGGGCTGGACTGGCCCGCCCGGCTGGCCCGCGCGGTGGCGCTGTCCGCGGCGACCGTCGCCGCGCCCGTGGCGGGTGAGTTCGACACCGCCGTCTACGCGGAGACCCTGCCGCGCATCGAGATCACGTCGGGCCGCGGTGCGGCCCGGGAGGGGGCCTGAACATGCCACTCACCACCACCGGAGAACTCGTCACCGCCGCCCGCGCCGCGGGCCACGGCGTCCCCGCCTTCAACGTCATCACCCTGGAGCACGCCGAGGCCGTCGCCGCCGGCGCGGAGGCCGCGGGCGCACCCGCCGTGCTCCAGATCTCGGAGAACGCCGTACGGTTCCACGGCGGCCGGCTCGCGCCGCTCGCCACCGCGACGGCGGCCGTGGCGCAGGCGTCGTCCGCGCAGTTGTCGCTGCACCTGGACCACGTCGTCTCCCCCGACCTGCTGCGCTCCGCGCACGGGATGGGCTTCAGTTCGGTGATGTTCGACGCCTCGAAGCTGCCGTACGCGGCCAACGTCAAGGCCACCGCGGAGGCGGTGCGCTGGGCACACGAGCACGCGATCTGGATCGAGGCGGAGCTGGGCCGGGTGGGCGGAAAAGAAGGGGACAAGGAGGGCGACGCGCCGCTCGACGCGCACGCGCCCGGGGTCCGCACGGACCCGGACGAGGCGGCGGCGTACGTCACCGACACCGGCGTGGACGCGCTGGCCGTCGCGGTGGGCAGTTCGCACGCGATGACCGAGCGCACGGCGGCGCTCGACCACGAGCTGATCGGCCGGCTGCGGACGGCGGTCCCGGTGCCGCTGGTGCTGCACGGTTCGTCCGGGGTGCCGGACACGGAGCTGCGGCAGGCGGTGGCCTCGGGAATGGTGAAGATCAACGTCGGTACGGCCCTGAACACCGCGTTCACCGGCACCGTCCGCGCGTATCTGGACGGGAACCCAGCCGTGGTGGACCCGCGCAAGTACCTGGCGCCGGGGCGGGAGGAGATGGCCGCGACGGTGCGGCGGTTTCTGGAGGTCGTCGGGGGCTGACGGCCGCCGGGTGGTCCGGACCTCCCGCGGAGACGGGTCACGGGCCCGCGCGGCGCCCCGCGCGTCCGCGGCGGGCCCGCGCCGGGCCGTCGGGCGCCGGGCCACGGCGCCCGGAGTTCTACGACGTGACCTGGCCCTTCTTCAGCTCCACCCTGCTGATCGCGCTCTGGCATTCCTTGTTGGCCGACTCGCAGGACAGCGTGATCTCGTTGGCGCCCTCGTCCAGGGAGATCCACGAGTAGGTGCGGGTCCAGCCCGCCAGCCAGTCGTTCTTCTTCGCCTTCGCGAAGTTCTTCAGGTTCACCGTCCGGCCGTCGGACGCGCCGTTGACGGTGAGGGTGAGTTCGGCGTCCTTGCCGGGCACGCTGTAGTCGACGAAGAGCGTGTAGTCCCCCGCCTCGGCGACCTCGGGCTTCCAGGTGGCGGAGGCGCCCTTGTTCTCCATCCCGTGGACGTACGAGCCGTCCTCGGAGACGTTCGTGTCGCTGCCGACGACCGCGCCGCCGGCCAGCTCCAGCTTCGTACCGTCCTCGGTGGGCGGGTCGATCGGGTCCTTCTCCGGCTTGTCGTCGCCGTTCTTGGGCCCGTCGTCGCCCTTGCCGTCGGGGGTGGGGGCGACCGACTCGGAGTCGCCGCCGCTGACGTCCCCCTTGTCGCCGTCGCCGCTGAAGAGCACCGCGGCGACGATGGCGATCACGACCGTGGCGACCACGGCGACCGCGCCGAGCATCAGCCCGTTCCGCCCGCCGCCGCGCCCGCGGCGCGGACCCTCGCCGGGGCCGCCGGGCGCGAAGGACGGCGGTGGCGGCGGCGGGCCGCCGTAGGTCTCGGGCGCCGCGTAGTGCGGGCTGGGGCTGGACTGCCCGTACGGATACGCCTGCTGGGGCGGCACCTGGTGTGCGGCCTGCTGACCGCCGTACGTCCGCTCGCCGACCGCTCTGACCTGGGTGTACGACGTGCGCGGGACACCCGGGGCGGGGGCCGTGCCCTCGCCCGGGCCGGGAGCCGGCGCGCCGCCGCCCTCGGGGCGGTACAGGTGGGCGAAGGGGTCGTCGTCCTCGGGCGGTGTGCCCGCACCGTGGTGGCCGGCCGTCATCTCCCTCTCACTCCCTGGTGGGCGTTGCGTCCCGGCCGGCGAACCGCCGGCCAGGGGGCGAGCCTACCCCGTCCGGAGCAGTACCCGAGCGTTCCTGCGGACGACTGTGGACGAAGCCACGACACCCGCCCGGGGACGGCCCGCGGCGACGGCACGGCGGCGCCCCCGGCCCGTACCCGCGTCACTAGCCGGCCCGGCGGTGCGAGCGGCCCTGCGAACGGGCCCGCTTCTCGCGGTACATGAGCTGGTCCGCCGAGCTGAGGATCTCCTCGGTGGACATCCCGCACATCGCCCAGCCGGTGCCGATGCTCGCGCCGACGCGCACCGCCCGGCCGTCGACCTGGATCGGCGGGATGATCGCGTTGCGCAGCCGCACGGCCAGGTCCTCGGCGCCGCCGGGCGTCAGGCCGTCGGCCAGCACCACGAACTCGTCGCCGCCGAGCCGCGCGACGGTGTCGCCGTCGCGGACCGCGTGGGTCAGCCGCTGCGCGACGGCGATGAGCACGGCGTCGCCGGTGTTGTGCCCGAACCGGTCGTTGATGGACTTGAAGCCGTCGAGGTCGCAGAAGAGCACCGCGAGCCCCTTGCCGGACTCCCCGCCGCCACCGTCGGGGACCATCGCGTGCACGTGGTGCTCGTACGGACCGGCGCCGGCCCACTGCTGCTCCTCGGCGCCGTCGGTCCCGAAGCCGTGCCCGTTGCTGTCGACCTCGCCGTGGACCGGCCCCGCGCCGATGATGGCGCGCCCGCGCGGCCCCGGCAGCCCGGCGCCGGAGTGGCTGACGGCGCCCGTGTACAGCTCCGGGGGCCGGTCGCAGAGCCGGGCGGTGAGCCGGGCGCGCAGCTCGGCCGCGTTGGGCAGGCCGGTGAGCGAGTCGTGGCTGGCGCGGTGCGCGAGCTGGGCCTCGTGGCGCTTGCGCTCCTCGATGTCCTCGACGTGGGTGAGGAGGTAGCGCGGCCCGTCGGCGGCGTCGGCCACCACCGAGTTGCGCAGGCTCACCCACACGTACGTGCTGTCGCGGCGGGCGAGGCGCAGCTCGGCCTTGCCGCCCTCGGCGAAGGTGCGCAGCAGGGTGCCGACGTCCTCCGGGTGGACGAGGTCGGAGAACGAGAGGCGGCGCAGGCTGGAGGGCTGGCGGCCCAGCAGCCGGCACAGCGCGTCGTTCGTACGGATCAGCCGCCCGTGGTCGTCGCCGCCCATCTCGGCGACGGCCATGCCGCTGGGCGCGTACTCGAACGCCTGGCGGAAGCTCTCCTCGCTGGCGCGCAGCGCCTGCTGCTCGCGCTCCAGCCGCACCAGCGCGCGCTGCATGTTGGCCCGCAGCCGGGCGTTGGTGATCGCTATGGCGGCCTGCGAGGCGTACATCTGCAGGGCCTCGCGCCCCCAGGGGGTCGGCACCCGGCCGTTGGCCGGCTTGTCGACGGACAGGACGCCGAGCAGCTCGCGGCCGGCGTCGTAGATCGGCGCGAAGAGCCGGTCGCCGGTGACCCAGTCACCGGGGGCGGAGGGCGGGGGGACGACGGGGTGGGTCTGCGGGACCTCGTCGTCGTCGAGCACCCAGCCCTCGCTGTGGGGTATGTACCGCAGCTCGCCCCACTGGACTCCCATGCGGAGCCGGCGCTCCCACGCCTCGCGCGGGCCGACCCGGCCGGCCATGATCGCTTCGGCGGTGGGATCGCCGCCGACCGCGGCGACGACGAGGTCGCCGTCGGGCCGTACCAGGTTCACCGCGGACACCTCGTACCCGAGGGCGACGAGTCCGTCCGCAACGCTCTGGAGTGTGTCGGCGAGGCTGCGCGTCTGATTGAGGTCCGCGAGGACCTGATGCAGCCGGCGCAGACTCACCAGCCTTACGTAAGGCTCGGCCTCCGTCTCCATACCTGCCCTCCCGTCTCGCCCCGACCTCGGCGGGAGACCCCCGCGTGGAATTTCACCAACGACACGGCCACTGAATCACAGCCAGCTCTTCGGCGGGTACACAGGGTCAACATTGAATGCCCTCTGTGACTCAAGTCACAGGATGGGGAGGTGTTAACCGGCGTGCGACCAGGAGCCGCGCGCCGGTCGGTGTGGCCTTCGCGCCGGGCGGGGCTGAGGCTCTCCGCGTCGGGTCCCGCGCCAGGTGGGACGGGGCGGGGACCTAGGACTCCGCTCCGCCCTCGGCCCGATGCCCGGGGCCGTCCGCCCGGTTACGGTTCGAGGCGTGCTGCATGAGACGCGAACGGTGGACCATCCTGTCGGTGTGAGCGAGGAGCAGTTCCGGGCGGCGATGAGCCGGCTGGCCGCGGGTGTGGTGCTGGTCACCGCGTACGACCCGGACCCCGGCCTGAACGGCGAGGACGTGGGCATGACCGCGACCGCGTTCCTGTCGGTGTCCCTGGACCCCCCGCTGGTCATGGTCAGCGTCCGCAACGGCTCCCGCATGGACGAGCTGCTGACCGACCGCGAGGAGTGGGCGGCGTCGGTGCTCTCCGAGAGCCAGCGGCACATCGCCGGGCGGTTCGCGATGAAGGGGCGGATCAGCGACCGGCTGCTGTTCGACGACATCCCGTACACGCGCGGCGAGGTCACGGGATGCGCGCTGGTGGGCGGGGCGCTGGCGACGGTGGAGTGCCGGACGGAGCAGCGGGTGGTGGCGGGAGACCACACGCTGGTGGTCGGCCGGGTGCTGAGCGCGACGCAGCCCAGCTCGGACGGGAACCCGCTGACGTACTTCCGGGGGCGCTACCGGACGCTGGACTGAGAGTTCGCCCCTTCGCGTTGGCGACGGGTGTACGGGCCGCAGGTCCGCGGACGGCGGGTGGACGGTGGGCGTAAGGGCAGCGGGTGCGCGGCGACGGGGGGCGGCGGTTACTGGCCCCAGCCGCGGCCGGTGCGCCCCCGCTTGACGTCGGACCGCTGCTTCTTCTCCCGCAGCCGGCGCTCGTTGACGCCCCGCGGGACCTTCCGCTTCCGCCGCGGCGGAGGCGGGGGCGCCGTGGCCTCCGCGAGCAGCGCCGCAAGCCGTACGGCGGCGGTCTCACGGTTGCGCCACTGCGAACGGTGCTCGCTCGCCCGCACCACGACGTGCCCGTCGACGAGCCGGTCCGCGAGCCGCTCCAGGGCCCGCTCCTTCCACACCGGCGGCAGCGACTGCGTGCGCGCGAGGTCGAACCGGACCTCGGCCTGGGTGTCGCTGGTGTTCACGTGCTGACCGCCCGGCCCCGAGGAACGGGAGAAACGCCACACCAGCTCGGCCTCCGGGAGGACGACCGAGCCGCGGATGCGGTAGGGACCGGACATGTCTCCCATGATCCCGCGCGGACGTTCGACCTGTCACGTCGTTTGTCCGCCGGACATCACCCGGAAGCGGGGGGCGTACGGTGCGTGGAACCGGGTAGGGCACACCGGCGTTGTGGTCCGTAGACGAGGCTCCGGCACGTGGAGCCAGAACCAGGAGGGGACTCCCCATGCCCGTAAGCCTGTCCAAGGGCGGCAACGTATCGCTCACCAAGGAAGCCCCCGGGCTGACCGCCGTCACGGTCGGACTCGGCTGGGACGTCCGCACCACGACGGGGGTGGACTTCGACCTCGACGCGAGCGCCATCGCGGTGAACGCGGAGGGCAAGGTCTTCTCCGACCAGCACTTCATCTTCTTCAACAACAGGCAGTCGCCGGATCAGACGATCGTGCACACCGGTGACAACGTCACCGGTGAGGGCGCGGGCGACGACGAGCAGATCAACGTCAACCTCGCCGGCCTGCCGGCGGAGATCGACAAGATCGTCTTCCCGGTCTCGATCTACGACGCCGAGACCCGCGGCCAGAACTTCGGCCAGGTGCGCAACGCGTTCATCCGCGTCGTGAACCAGGCCGGCGGCACGGAGATCGCCCGCTACGACCTCACCGAGGACGCGGCGACGGAGACCGCGATGGTCTTCGGGGAGCTGTACCGCAACGGCGCGGAGTGGAAGTTCCGCGCGGTGGGCCAGGGCTACGCCTCCGGCCTGTCGGGCATCGCCCAGGACTTCGGCGTCAACGTCTGAACCGGACCGGCGCAGCAGCACAGACGACGAGGGCCCGGCCGCGCACCCCCGCGCGCCGGGCCCTCGGGCACGGGGTCAGAACTCGGCGGTGTCCCGCTCGAAGTCGAACGGCTTGGGCAGCGTGATCTTCCTGCCGAGCGCCGCCTGCGCACTCCGGGTGTACTCCCCGCCCTGGGGACCGCATCGGCGACGCCTTCACCCGGCCGGGTGTTCAGGGACGCTTCCGCGGGTCGTCCGGGGGGCGGACCTCCACCCCCACCTGGGCGGCGAAGGCCGGGGCCAGGGCGAGGAGTTGTTCCGGGCTGATGACGGCGCCGGACAGGCGGTCCACGCCGCGTTCGAGGGTGAGGTCCGCCGCGCGGCGGAGGTCGACGTCCGTCAGGCGGGCGCCGGAGAGGTCCGCGCGGTGGATCGTGCAGCCCTCGAACGCCACCCGCTCCAGGCGGGCGTCGCCGAAGTCCGGTTCCACCAGGACGCAGTCCTCGAACAGGACGTCCGTCAGACGCGCCCCGCGCAGGTTCAGGAAGTCCGCCTTGCCGCCCCGCACCACCACCCGCTCCAGCGTCGCACCGTGCACCTGCACGCCGCCCAGCCGGGTGTCCGTCAGCTCCACGTCCCGCAGGGTCGCCCCCGCCAGGTCCGTGCCCGCGCCGCGCACCTCCTCCAGAACCGAGTCGATCAGCCGTGCGTTCGGCAGCCGGGCCGCGTCCAGCACGCAGCGGCGCAGCGCGCAGTCCATGAAGCGGGCCCCCGCGCCGTCCGCGCCGGTCAGGTCGAGCCCGGAGAACTCCAGCGTGTCGTAGTCCCCGTCGGGCTCCAGGTCCGCCACCCGGTACCCGCCCGCCTCGCCCCCGTCCACCGCCCCGTACCGCCTGAGGGCCGCCGGGAGCCGCACCTCCGGCCGTCGCGGCGCCTTGATCGTCTTCCGCCTCGTCATGCGGCCCATCGTGACGTACGGCACTGACAGCGCCTCCCGTCCCGCTTGACCTGAAGTTCTGTTCACGTTGTCTGCTGCTGTCATGCATGCCATACGACTTCACGCCTTCGGCCCCGCCGAGAACCTCGTCCACGAGAAGACCGACGACCCCGTGCCCGGCCCCGGCCAGGTCCGCATCGCCGTCGCCGCCGCCGGGGTGCATCTCCTCGACACCTTCCTCCGCGAGGGCCGGACCGGCGGCCCCATGCCGCCCGCCGACCTGCCCACGATCCCCGGCCGCGAGGTCGCCGGCACCGTCGAGTCGGTGGGCGACGGCGTCGATCCGGACTGGCTGGGCCGGCGCGTCGTCGCCCATATCGGGCTCGTTCCGGGCGGCTACGCCGAGCTGACCGTCACCGAGGCCGAGCGGCTGCACGCGCTGCCGGACTCCCTCGACGCCGCGGAGGCCGTCGCGATGATCGGCACGGGGCGGACGACGATGGCGTTCCTGCACTTCGCCGCGGTGACGCCCGACGACGTCGTGATCGTCACGGCCGCCGCGGGCGGCGTCGGCTCGCTGCTGGTCCAGCACGTCCGCAATCTCGGCGCGTACGTCGTGGGCCTCGCCGGCGGCCCCGAGAAGACCGTGCGTGTACGGGACCTCGGTGCGGACGCCGCCGCCGACTACACCGACCCGGCCTGGCCCGGCCGCGTACGCGCGGTCCTCGGCGACCGCCGGCCCACGGTGCTCCTCGACACCGTCGGCGGCACCGCCGCCCGTGCGGCGGCCGGCCTCCTCGCGCCCGGCGGGCGGCACCTGGTGCTGGGCTGGTCGTCGGGCACGCCGCTGGAGTTCACCGACGCGGAACTCGCGGAACGGGAGATCACGTCGGTCAACGTCCTCGGCCCCGACTGGCTCAGCCGCATCGGCGGCGAGAACCCGCTGCGGCGGATGGAGGAGGCCGCGCTGACGGAGGCGGCGACGGGGCGGTGGACGCCGCTGGTGCAGCGCTACCCGCTGGCGCGTGCGGCGGAGGCGCACCGGGCTCTGGAGACGCGGGGGACGGTGGGGAAGGTCGTCCTGGAGCCGTAGGGCGGGCCGTGGGGCGCGGCCTACGGCCGGGGCGTCAAGCGGTCCGGCGGTCGCGGCGGTCGGGCGGTCCCTCTGTCGGGCGGGCGGCCCCTCGGTCGGGCGGGCGGTCGGGGGGCAGTCGGGCGGGCGGCTGCGGTCACATGCGCGGGGAGGGCGGCGGCGGTGGCCGCGTTTCCGGCCCCGGCGGGCCCCTCCCGGGGCGGTACGGGCCCGTCGCCGCGGCCGGAACGCCACGTACCCGGCGTTACCTCCGCGCGGCAGGACGTACCGTTCAGATCGTGGGCGTAGATCGAGAGGGCGGGATACCGGATCCGGCGGAGCCGCGGCTGCGGCCACCGCAGCACCGGGTGGACCGCCGGGCCGTCGCCTGGTGGCGTACGCGACTGCTGCTGGCGGCCGCCGTGCCGGTCGCGGTGCCGGCGGTGCTGGGCGCGCTGGTCGGGCCGGCCCGGTTCTGGCTGCTGGCGGCGGGTGCCGGGGTGGCCGCGGCGGGACTGGCTGCGGGGTTCGGGCTGCCGGCGTGGTACTACCGCGTGCACCGCTGGGAGGTCACCGACGACGCGGTGTACGTGCGTACCGGCTACTTCTGGGTCGACTCCCGGATCGCGCCGATGTCGCGGATCCAGACGGTGGACACCGAACGCGGGCCGCTCCAGCGGCTGTTCGGACTGGCGGCGGTGACGGTGACGACCGCGTCGGCGAAGGGCGCGCTGCGGATCGAGGCGCTGGACCACGAGGAGGCGGCGGAGCTGGCGGAGCAGTTGGCCCTGGCGACGCAGAAGACGCCGGGGGACGCGACGTGACGGACGCGGGCACCGGCACGGGCGCGGGCGGGCCCGCGGAGCGCACCGCGGCACCCGCCGGAGCACCGGACCCGGCGCCCCCGGCTCCGCGCCCGCGGTCCCCCGGCGCCGCCCCGCCGGACCCCGCGGCCGGCTGGCGCCGCCTCGACCGCCGTTCCCTCCTCGTCACCGCCCAGCTCCTCCTCGGCGCCGCCTTCGGCGCCGGGGTCCCCGTCGGCGCCGGGCTCGCCGCGCACCTCGGCCTCCGTGCCGCGGTGGCCTGGGTGCTGGCCGGGAGCGCGCTGCTCGTCGCCGGCGGGCTCGCCGCGGACGTGCTGCGGCTGCGCCACACCCGCTACCGCGTCGGCGCCGACCGCGTCGAGCTGCGTACCGGGGTGCTGTTCACCACCCGCCGCTCCCTGCCCCGCGACCGGATCCGCACCGTCGACCTCACCGCGCATCCGCTTCTCCGCCTCCTCGGGCTGGTCAAGATCCGTATCGGCACCGGCGACCAGACCGCCGGCGGCGAGTCCGCGCTGCAACTGACGCCGGTGCGGCGCGCGGAGGGCGAGTCGCTGCGCCGCGCGCTTCTGCGCCGGGGCGCGACCCCCGGAGCGGCCGACGACGACCCCCGGCTCGCCGTCCTCTCCCCCGGCTGGATCCGCTACGCCCCTCTGTCCTTCCTCACCCCCCTCCTGGCCTTCACCGGCTGGGGCGCGGTGATGCAGGTCAGTCAGTGGTTCGGCGCCGAGGAGACGGTCGTCGACTGGGTACGGGAGACGGTCAGCCCGCTGCCGGCGCTGTGGACGGTGCTGGCCCTGGGGACCATCGCGCTGGTGGCGGGCGTCGTGGGGTCGCTCGGGCTGTGGGCCGAGATGTGGTGGGGCCACCGGCTGGAGCGCGAGCCGGACGGTACGCTGCGCGTCCGCCGCGGGCTGCTGACGACCCGCTCGATATCGCTGGAGGAGGCACGGCTGCGCGGCGTCGACGTCGTCGAGCCGCTGGGGGTGCGGCTGTCGGGCGCGGCCCGGGTGGAGGCGATCGCGACCGGCCTGTCCCGAAAGGACAGCGAGGAGAGCGACCTCAGCACCCTGCTGCCCGCCGCTCCGCGCGCCGTCGCGGACGGCGTGACGGCCCGGGTGCTGCGCACGCCCGTCGCCCTGACCCGGCCGGAGCTGGCCCCGCACCCGCGGGCCGCGCTGGCGCGCCGGCTGCGGTGGGCGCTGGGCGCGGCGCTGGGGGCGGCGGCGGTGCCGGCGGCGCTGGGGGCGGCGCTGTCGGTGCGGGGGCTGGTGTACGCGGGGGCGGTGACGGCGGCGGTGCTGCTGCCGGCGGCGGCGCTGCTCGCGCGGGACGCGTACCGGAGCCTGGGGCACGGGCTCGCGGGGCCGTATCTGGTCGTGCGCAGCGGCACCCTGCGGCGCTCCACGGTGGCGCTGCGGCGGGACGGCGTGGTCGGCTGGACGGTGCGGCAGTCGCTGTTCCAGCGGCGGGCGGGGCTGATGACGCTGCGGGCGACGACGGCGGCGGGCGCGCAGGCGTACGCGGCGTACGACGTGGGAGAGGCGCAGGGGCTGCGGTTCGCGGAGGAGGCGGTGCCGGACCTGCTCACGCCGTTCCTGGTCGCGGGCGGCGGCGCGCAACGTCCCGTACGGGACGGGGGAGATGCCCGGTGACGCGGCCTGTCCGACCGGTGGCCGCCGGGTCCACGCCCGCCCTTCCGGACGGGCTCGCGGCGCCGGCCCCCTCCCCGGGTCCCGGCCTGGACCGTCATGGCGGGAGTGCCTCCGGACCGAGGGCGGCCTGCCGCGGAGGGCGCCCGGGGGCCCGTACCGGCGGGCCGCCGGGCGGTCCGCCGCGATAACCCGGCGACGCCGGCGGCCGGCCCCCGGATACTGGTCGTCCATGGATGAGGTCGAAGTCGTCGTCGCCCACTCCGAGCGCACGACTCTGCGCGTCGGCGACGTGTTCTTGAAGGTGGACACCGATCAGGCGCGGAACGACGCCGAGGTCGAGGCGATGGCGCTGGCGCCCGTCCCGACTCCGGAAGTCCTGTGGCGCAAGCCGCCGGTGCTCGCCCTCGCCGCGCTCCCGGGGACGGCGCTCGGCCGCCTCGGTGAGCCGTCGACCGCGCCCCCGTCGGCGTGGGCCGCGGCGGGTGCCGCCCTCCGGAAGCTGCACGAGGCGCCGTTGCCGCCCTGGTCCGGCCGGCGCCGCCGGGACCCCGGGGAGTGGGCGGCGGAACTCGACGGCGAATGCCGGCTGCTCGTGACGAACGGGATCCTGCCCGCCGACCTGGTCACCCGCAACCGCGAGATCGCCGAGGCGGCGATCCGGCCGTGGACGCCGGCGTTCACGCACGGCGATCTGCAGATCGAGCACGTCTTCGTCGACGGCGACGAGGTCACCGGCATCCTCGACTGGTCCGAAGCGGGCCGGGGCGACGCCCTGTTCGACCTCGCCACCTTCACGCTCGGCCACGAGGAACACCTCGGGGACGTCCTCGCCGGTTACGGCGCGGACGTCGACGTCGACATGATCCGGGCGTGGTGGTCGCTGCGAAGCCTGCTGGGGGTCCGCTGGCTGGTCGAGCACGGCTTCGACGCGTTCGCGCCGGGCTGCGAGGTCGACGTACTGAAGTCCCGGATGTGAGTCACGCGGCCCGCACCGCCCCCGTGCCCTACGGGGAGTCCAGCGCGTAGACCGTCACTGTGTGCCCCATAAAGGTTTCTTCCCGCCGCGGCTCGAACCCCAGCCGCTCCGCCACCCGCACCGACGGCGTGTTCGCCGGGCGGATCAGCGAGACGAAGTAGTCCTCGTTCAGCGTCGCGAACCCCCAGTCCAGGCAGGCGCGGGCCGCTTCCGTCGCGTAGCCGTGGCCCCAGGACCGCGCCGCGAGGGTCCAGCCGAGCTCCACCTCGTCCAGTTCCGCCCAGTAGTTCAGCCCCACCCGGCCGATGAACTCCCCGCTGGACTTCAGCTCGACGGCGCACAGCCCGTGGCCCCGTTCCGCCCACTGCCGCTCGATCGAGACCAGCCGTTCCCGCGCCTGTTCGGGCGAGTACGCGCCGACGAACCTGTTCACCCGCTCGTCGGCGTGCAGCGCCACGAACGCGTCGACGTCCTCCGTCGTCAGCGGGCGGAGCAGGAGCCGTTCGGTCTCGATCATCCCGCTCGGCCTCCCGTGGCGGCGCCCGCCACGGCGGTCACCGCCAGCGCCGTGTACCCCATCACGAAGCTGCCTCCCAGGTCGTCGGCCGCCGCCGCCATGGCGTCGAGCAAGGCGGTCCGCTGGGCGGGGTTCAGGAGTGCCATGCCGCCGCCCGTGGGGACTTGGTCCAGCCATGCGTCGCGGGTGTACGTGCACTCCCACTCGTAGCGCCACTCCTCCGGTTCGCCGAAGGCGCCCGCGGCCCGGATGCCGTCCGCCGTCTTGTCGACGATCGCCGTGTAGCCGCCGAGGGCGGCGCCGCTCCAGGGGTTGAGGGGCGCGTCCGGGAGGGCGTCGCGGAAGGCGGACTCAAGGACCCGGGCCACCTCGGGGGCGGGCCGGGAGACGTTCCAGAACACGGCGAGCCTGCCTCCGGGGCGCAGCACCCCGGCCGCCTTGGCGGGGCCCGCGACGGGGTCGATCCAGTGCCAGGTCTGGCCCGCGACGACGGTGTCGAACCGGCGGCCCGCCGGGTCCCACTCCTCGAACGGGGCGACTTCGACGTCCAGTCCGGCTCCGCGCGCGTACGCGGCCATGCGCGCGTCGACGTCGAGTCCGAGCACGCGGCAGCCGGCCTCCGTGAGCTGGCGGGCGACGATGCCGGTGCCCGTGCCCACGTCGAGGACCTCACGGCCGCCGTCACCCGCGAGACGGGCGATCAGGCCGGCCGGGTAGCGGGGGCGCGTGCGGTCGTAGCGGGCCGGGTCCGTCCCGAAGGACTCCGCCATGACGCGGGCCCGGTGCGGCTCCTGCTCGAAGGTCCCGGGCGTGCTGCCGGCAGGCCGGCGGCCCGCGCCTTCCCTCGGCTGGGACGGGCCGCTGTCCTCGGCCCCGGACGGTGATATGGGCATACGCCCAGCTTAAGGGGGCGCCCGCCGTCGGCCTCGTCGTTTCCCGCGACGGCCTGCGCGCCCGCCTGCGCCGCGCCCGTCCGACCGGGGTTGCCGCTGCTGACCCCCCGGCGCCCGGGGCGAGTCCGCCGTGTAGGGTGGCGTCCGCCGTGTTCGTACGGGAGAAGACAGGGAGGTGAGGTTGATGACCGCGCTCAGGGCCACCGTGCGCAGCGTCCGGGTCTCCCTCACGTCCCGGGCCGTGGCCTGACCTCTCCCCCGTCTCCGCCCGCGCCGGGAGCGTGAGCCCGCGGGGCACCCACACGAACACGACCACGGAAACGGATACACCTCCCTCATGGGCAACACCTGGATCACGCGCGCCGAGACGCGCGCGGACATCCCCGTCATCCGCGAGATCACCCTCGCCGCCTTCGGCCGGGAGCACGAGGCCGACGTCGTCGACAAGCTGCGCGCCGACGAGTCCGCGTGGATCGAGGGCCTGTCCCTCGTCGTCGCGGACCCCGCGGCCGACGGCACCCCGGTCCTCGGGCACATCCTGCTCACCCGCGGACACATCGGCGACACCCCCGCGCTCTGCCTCGGCCCCGTCTCCGTACGGCCGGAGCGGCAGCGTGACGGGGTGGGTTCCGCGGCCGTCCGGGCGGCGCTCGCCGCCGCGGCGGCGCGGGGCGAGCGGTACGTCGTCCTGGTCGGGCACCCGGAGTACTACCCGCGGTTCGGCTTCACGCGGGCGTCCGCGTACGGCATCCGGCTCAGCGTCGAGGCGCCGGACGAGGCGGTGATGGCCCTTGCGCTCGACGAGGCCCGCCCGCTGCCCGGCGGCCTGATCCGCTGGCCGGCGGCGTTCGGTATCTGATTCCCACCGGTACGGGGCGCGCGGCCCCCGCGCGTCCCGTACCCCCCGGCGCTCAGGCCGGCTTGCGGGCCTCGAAGAGCGTCCGCGAGCTGTGCGCGACGAACGGGCCCCGGGCCGCGATCAGTTCGTGCATCTCCCGCAGCCGCGGCCGGTACGCCTCCACCGTGAAGCCCGGCACGATCCAGATCACCTTGCGCAGGAAGTACGCCACCGCTCCCACGTCGTGGAACTCCATCCGCAGCCGCTCCGTCCGCACCTGAGCGACCTGAAGCCCGGCCGCCTGGGCCGCCGCGCGCTCGCGCACCGGGTCGCGGCTCTGCCGCGCCTCCTCCGGCTGCGGACCCAGGAAGTACTCGACCAGCTCGAAGACGCTGGCGGGACCGACGTGTTGCGCGAAGTACGTCCCGCCGGGCCGCAGGACCCGGGCGATCTCATCGAAGTACGGCCTCACGGGGTGCCGGCTGACCACCAGGTCGAACGCACCGTCCGCGAACGGCAGCGGCGGCTCCTGCGGAGCGGCGACGACGACGGTGCCGAGGGGGTGCAGCAGGGCCGTGGCCTTCGCGACGTTCGGCGGCCACGCCTCGGTGGCCACGGAGAGCGCCGGGCGCACCGGCACCCCGGCGAGGACCTCGCCGCCGCCGGTCTGGATGTCCAGCGACGCTCGCGCGTCGGCCATGCGCGCGCCCATGGCCCGCTGGTATCCCCAGGAGGGTCGTGCCTCGGTGGCACGGCCGTCGAACCAGGAGAAGTCCCAGCCGTCGGTCGGGGTTGCGGCGGCCTCGTCGAGGAGGCGGTCGAAGCCGGAATCGGAGGCGGGGTCGGAGGTCATCGGGCGATCGTCGCAAACCGCGGGGAAGAGGGCGACCGGATAAGAGTGCCGCGGCCCGCGAGGCGTGCACGGCGATCCCGGCCCTCTCCCTCCGCACCGCCGGGGGCGGGGCCCGCGGTGGCACGGGTTCCGCTATTCCGCACCCGATGAATTCACCGAGGGCGCCCGCGAATTCGGAAGATCATGAACTCTGGCATCGCCCGCCACTCGCATTTCATGGTCTGCCTCGGGTATGCATGCCAAAGCGCGCTCCGACGTGACAAATTGTCGTTACGCCGAAGTTCACCCTGCCGTGGCGACGGCGCGGAAACATGGGGCCGACGACCGACGCGCTCGTCGCACAACGCTCAAAGCAGGAGGCTCGCCGTGCACAGCAATGAAATGGGAGTTTTCGGGGTCTCCCCCGCGGAGGAGCACCTCTACCGGCATTTCCTCCGGCACCCCGATTCCCCATCCGAAGACGTCCACGTGAAGCTCGGCATCCCTCTGCACGAAATGGAACAGGCCATGACCCGCCTGGTCCGGCTGCGGCTGCTCAGACCCGGGGATCGGCCGGGATGGTTTGTTCCCGTCGATCCGGAGCAGGTTGTGGCGCGGCTCACCGAGATGCGGCTGCGCGAGATGTACCAGGAGATCCAGCGGCTCACCCAGAGCCGGCACGTGCTGACGACGCTGCGCGCGGAGACCGCGGCGTCGGCCGACGGCAGCCCCGCGGGCGGCGCCTACGGCGGGGAGCACGGGGTGGAGGAGATCGTCGAGCGCGAGGACCTGATCAACCGGGTCGAGGAGCTGGTCTTCTTCGCCCGGGAGGAGATCGCCTCCGTCGAGCCCGACTTCCACCTGATCACCGACGAGATACTGAAGCGCCGCGCGGTGGAGTGGCGGGCGCTGAAGCGCGGGGTGCGGCGGCGGCTGGTGCTGCGCGCGGGATCGTTGCGGCATCCGCGGGTCTCCGGGTACGTGCGCGAGCTGCTGGGCCGGGGCGGCGAGGTACGGGTGGTCGAGGAGATCTCGGACCAGCTCGTCGTCTACGACGGGCAGGTGGCCCTCATGCCGAAGGACCCGAAGAACGTCGACCAGGGCGCGTTGATGGTACGGGGGCGAGGGCTGGTCAGCACGCTGTCCGGACTCTTCGAGAAGGTGTGGGAGCAGGCGGAGGACGTCTCCGTCGAGCTGCGCGAGCCCGCGGACCCCGAGCCCGGCCTGTCGGAGGCGGAGCTGAGGGTGCTGCGGACCATGTGCGAGGTGGGCAAGGACGAGACCGGGGCCCGGGATCTGGGTGTCTCCGTGCGTACGTACCGCAGGCACATCGCCGACGTGCTGCGCGTCCTGGGGGCCTCCACGCGGGCGCAGGCCGCTCTTCTCGCCCGTGAGCGCGGCTGGGTGTGACCGCGGTCAGCGCTCCACCGACCAGCCCGTGCACGCCGGATGCGTCAGGACCTCGCCCGCCACCGTCGTCGCCCCCGCCTCCGGCACCGCCAGCCGCAGCCTGATCCGCTCCGACTCCACCCGCAGCCCGTGCGGCAGGTGGGCCCGCAGCAGCCACAGCAGCCGGACCGCCGTCGTCTCGGCCGGCGGGGCGTCGAAGCCCTCGCGTACGAACGCCACTTCGACCGACCCGCCGCCGCTCATCGGCCCGCCTCGTCCGGTCCGACGGGTGCCGTGTCCGCGCCGTCCGGGCCGCCACGGTCCCCGGCCGCCCGGGCCGCCCGGGCTGTCCCGGCCGTCCGGGCCGCCCCGACCGCCCCCGCCGGCCGCGGCACCGGCGCCCCCGTCGACTCGGGGGGCTCGGGCGGCTCCGGCGCCCCCGGCGTTCCCAGCGCCCGCCGCGCCGCCGCCGTCAGCGCCGCGATTCCCGTCTCCAGCGACGTCCGCAGGTCCGGCGCGAACCGGGGTGAGTGGTTCCCCGGCACCGGCCGCCCCGTGCGCGCCGCTTCGCGGCGGGCCGACGCCGGGACGGTGCCCAGCATCCAGTAGCCGAGCCGGACGCCGGCGGCTCCGTGCACCTCCGCGCCCGCGGGGCCGTACCAGGCGAAGTCCTCCGCCGCGGTGGCCGGTTGCCAGCGCAGCACCCGGCCCGCGGACAGCGCCGCGACGTGGGCCGCCCGCAGCTCCGCCGTCAGCCCCGCGTCGGGCAGCAGGGTCCGCGAGCGGGCCCGTACGGTCACCTCCGGCGCCCGCGGCGCCCCCGCCGCCTCCGCCTCGCCGGCCAGCACCCGGCGTACGCCGGCCAGTAGCCGGTCGAGGGTGCCCTCGTCGAACGCCCGCAGGCTGATGCCGAGTTCGGCGCGGTCGGGGATGACGTTCGCCTCCGTGCCCGCCGCCAGCCGGCCCACGGTCAGCACCGCCTGCTCGGCCGGGGCCCGTTCGCGGGCGACGAGTGCCTGGAGGCGCAGCACGGCCGCCGCCGCCGAGACCACCGGGTCCACCGTCAGGTGCGGCGCCCCGGCGTGGCCGCCGGTGCCGTGCAGCACCGCGTCGACGGCGACCGTGCCGGCCAGCAGCGGGGCGCCGTCGGTGTGCGCGACGACGCCGGCGGGCAGCGGCGCGGTGTGCTGGGCGAGAACCGCGTCGGGCGGCCCGGTGAGGTCGTAGAGCCCGGCGCGCAGCATCGCCAGCGCGCCGTCGAGCGTCTCCTCGGCCGGCTGCCCGACGATCGCCACCGTGCCGCGCCAGCCCTGCGTGTCGCGTGCGAGCAGCCGGGCGGTGCCGGCGAGCGCGGCGAGGTGGACGTCGTGGCCGCAGGCGTGGGCGACGCCGGGGACGGTGCTGGCGTAGGACAGTCCGCTGTCCTCCGTCACGGGCAGCGCGTCGAGTTCCGCGCGCAGCAGCACCGTCGGGCCCTCGCCTCGGCGCAGCAGGCCGACGACGCCGTGGCCGCCGACGCCGCGGGTGACGGCGTAGCCGTCCTCGGCGAGCAGACCGGCGAGCACTCCGGCGGTGCGCTCCTCGGCGCCGGACAACTCGGGGCGGAGATGGACGTCGAGACAGCACTCGACGGCGGACCGCAGGACGTCCGCGGGTACGGCCATGCGCGCCACGCTCCTCATCCGGGCGGCTCCAGCCTGCCCCACGCCGTGATCAACGCGGACTCAGCCCCCTGTCGCCGGGTGTCAGCGAAGTGACAGTGAAACGCACGCGCCGGTGCCAGCGGCCGTCGTTTGAATGACTGTGACAACAACCGGATCCGCCGCTCTCGGGCGGCGGGCCCGGCCTCCGGACACGGAAGAAGGAGTACCCATGGCTGACAAGGCGCTCTCCACCCTCGCCGACGAGATCCTGGAGCTGGAGTCGGAGACCTTCGAGATCTCGGACTACTCGGACCAGGCCGAGGTCGTCCTCGCCGGCTCGACCTCCTGCTCGTCCACCTCGACCTGCTCCAGCACCACCAGCACCACCTCGTGCAGCGCCTGACGTCACGTCGGTAACGCCGCACCCCAGGCAGCCCTCGCGGGACGGAGACGATCCTCCCGCGAGGGCTGCGGTGCGCCGCGGTCCCGGCATCCGCTACGGGAACGGGTGCGGCACCGTCCGCAGCCCGTCCCTCCCGGCCGCCGCCAGCATCCGCGGCATCCGCAGCGCCCGCTGCCGGTGCCAGCCGAAGTCCAGCGGCAGCAGCCCCGGTGCCAGCGTCGCGACGGTCCGCAGGCCCACCGCCCGCTGCTCGGGCGTCGTCTGGTCCACGGCCACGGCATCGTGCCCGTGCGCCGCCAGCGCCTCCACCAGCAACCTCAGGTCGTCCCGGAGATCCAGCGTCGCCGGGCGGGTCCGCGCCCAGTCGGCGTAGACGGCGGCCGGCTCCAGTGCGGGGTCGCCGGTCAGGAAGTCCCCGGCGTGCGCGGCCATCCGCGGCAGCCCGTAGAGCTGGGCGTGGTCCTTCAGTTGCCGCACGCGCCCGAAGTCCTCGGCCATCGCCTCCAGTTCCGCGCGGCGCTCGGCCACCTGGTACGGCAGGTGCGGGATGTACGTCAGCACCTCGCTGAGCGCGCCGGTCAGCGCACCCGCCGGATCCAGGCCGGCGGCGGCGCCGAAGGACAGCAGCCCGGGGCCGCCGTCCTGGCGCACGGCCACCGCGGTGATCACCGGGATGCCCAGATCGCTGCGGGTGTCGAAGGCCCGTACCTCGTAGCCGAGGAGCGCCGCGCGGTCGAGCATGCCGCGCACCCGCGGGTCTCCGGTCGCGCGGGGGTCGACGCGGGTGAAGGGGGCGCGCGCGTACCAGGCGAGGAGGAAGGCGTCGCGCTCGATCAGCTCCAGCAGCCCGTAGAGCGCGGCCTCGGCGAGGGTGCCGCCGGTGGCGCAGCCGTTGGAGCACTCGAAGACGAAGTTGTCGGACGGCAGCCCGGCGCTGTAGTGCACCAGCCGGGCGGGGACGAGCACGGGGCTGTCGTCGCGCAGGCGGTGGCCCCAGATCCAGGGGATGGGACGGGCCGGGTCGAAGGGGTCGACCATGGGATCGTCGCGGTACGTCTCCGGGGCGTACAGGCCGGTGCCGCGGGGGTCGACGACGGTGTCCTCGCCCCACTCGGCGGCGAGTTCGTCCAGGGAGGCGGTGACGGGCCGCAGGCCGCGGCGGGCGTGGGTGCCGGCGTAGCGCTCCAGGCCCTCCAGGTAGGCGAGGGTGCGGCTGGTGGCGTACGCGTCGGCCTGGCCGGAGAAGGTGACGTCGTTGAGTCCCGCGTAGCCGCGGACGAACGCACTGCCGGAGATCGGCGCGGTGGTGGTGGAGGCGGGGTTGAGGTGGGTGGTGGAGCCCAGGGCGCCGCAGACGGGGTTCGCCAGGGCCGCCTCGGGCAGGTCGAGCGCGGCGAGCGGGGTGGAGCGGTAGACGTCGGGGGCCGGCTTCGGGGTGGGTGCGAGGTCCATCCGGCCGTGCTCGGGCGCGTCGTCGGCGGGCGTGACGCAGACGGGGCAGAGCGGCTCGGGGAGCAGCGGGAAGGTGGCCAGCGCGAGGGTGCCGAGGTCGACGCGGGTGACGCGGGCGAGCCCGTCGGGCGAGCGGCGGCCGGCGACCGCGCGGCACACGGCCCACACGGCGTCGGCGACGTGGTCGGTCAGCACCGGCCACGCCGTGCCGCCTTCGGGCACGAACCCGCCCTCCAGCGCCTCCCGTTCGGAGCGCGTGCGCAGCCGCTGCCAGCGCATGGCCAGGCACCGGCCGCAGGCGGGCCGCGGTGCGGGCGGTCCGCCTGCGGCCGGATTCCGGCCGGCGCCCCAGGGGCCGACGAGCACCGCACGCGAACTGAGGTGCACGGTGGCCACGGGACGCTCATCCGGCCACGGGTCGCGGCCGGGGTGCAGGGTGTCGGCTGCGCCGAGGGGCACGACGAGGGGGAGTGCGAGGCGGGGACCGTGGGCGGCGCGGAAGCCGCCCGCGCCCGCGGCACCGTGTGCGCCCTCCAGGGCGCCTGTGCCGTCGCCCGTGCCGTCGCCGTCCGAGCCGCCGGCGCCGCCGTCGCCGTCGCCGGCCGCCCAGCGGCTCCGCAACGCCTCCGCCAGCCAGGTCCTGGCCGCCTCGAACGGGGCCTGCGCCCCGTCCCGTACGGACTGCGGCCGCTCCGCCGCCGGCGCCGTCATGTGCGGTCGCTCCAGCGGAAGACCCGGAACGCCACGGCCCCGAACACCACCGCGAACGCCGCCAGCCCGCCGCACGCCACCGCGATGTCCGCGCCGCCGCCCGCGTCGGTCAGCGCCGCCGACACCCCGTCGTTGAGGTGGCGCAGCGGCAGCACCCAGCTCATCGCCTGCATCCACGACGGCATGGCGTCGAGGGGGTAGAACGAGCCGGACAGGAACGCCATCGGCACCATCAGGAAGTTCGCGACCGCCGCGACGGCCTCCGGGGTACGGGCGTAGGAGCCGACGATCGCGCCCAGCGCCAGGAACGCGGTGATCCCCAGCACCAGCACCGGTATCGCCAGCGGCCAGCCCGCGGCGAGTTCGAGGCCCAGCACCGGCAGCAGCGCCACGGCCACGAACAGCACCGCCTGCACCAGGCCGATGCCCACGGCCAGCACGTAGCGCGACCCGAGCACCGAGGCCAGCGGCGTCGGCGTCATCCGGATCACCCGCAGGATGTCGTCCCGGCGCCACTGCATCAGCACGAACCCGACGCCGAAGACGGCCGCGTTGCCCACGCCCCAGGACAGCACCCCGGGCGCGATGTACGCGATGTAGGGCCGGCCGCTCTCCTCCACCTCCTGGCCGTGGAAGATCAGCCCGAAGACGACGAGGAAGAGCAGCGGGAAGGCGAAGGTGAAGAAGAGCGTGGTCTTGTCCCGGGTGTACGCCCGGTAGCCGGCCTCCGCCAGCGCGGTATAGGCACTCATGGCATCTCTCTCCGATGGCTCCGAGGGCTTCGAAAGCGAAGGGCCGTGGCGGCGGTCACCTGTCAGTCCTGGCCGGTGAGCTGGAGGTAGACGTCCTCCAGACTGGCGGTGCGGGTCCGTACCCCCTGCAGCCCCGCGGCCTTCTCCACGGCGGCGAGCACCGGCCCGGCGTCCTCGGTGCGCAGCACCAGGGCGTCGGACTCGCGGGTGACCTCGGTGACGCCGGGCAGCACCCGCGCGTCCTCCTCGCTCAGCCGCTCGGCGGGCACCAGCAGCCACACCGACGTGCCGCCGCGGGCGACGAGCCGGCCCGGGGTGTCCAAGGCGGTGACTTGGCCGCGGTTGATGATGGCGACGCGGTCGCACAGCGCCTCGGCCTCGTCCAGGTGGTGGGTGGTGTAGACGATGGTGCGGCCGGCCCGCTTGAGGTCGCGCAGCACCTCCCACAGGGCGCGGCGGGCCTGCGGGTCGAGCGCGGCGGTCGGCTCGTCCAGGAAGATCAGCTCGGGTCCGTGCACCAGCGCGGAGGCGATCGCGAGACGCTGGCGCTGCCCGCCGGAGAGGTTCTCCACCCGCACGTCCGCCTGCCCGGTGAGGCCGACGAGGGCCAGGGTCCGGTCGGCGGCGGCGCGTTCCGCCCCGTAGAGCGCGGCCATCGTCTTCAGGTGCTCGTACGCGGTGAGCCGGACGAAGAACGCCGACATCTGCGTCTGCACGCCCAGTTGCGGCAGCAGCGCGGTGTCCCGGGGCCACGGCGCCCGGCCCAGCACCTCGACCACACCGCCGTCGGCCTCCCGCAGGCCCTCCATGATCTCGACGAGCGTGGTCTTGCCGGCGCCGTTGGGCCCGAGGATGCCGAAGAACTCGCCGCGGCGCACCGTGAACGACACCTCGTCCACCGCCCGCAGGTCGCCGTAGCTCTTGCGCACCGCCTCCAGGCGGACGGCCGGGGGCAGGCCGGCGGGGTCGTCGGTGTCGGTCGTCACGGCGTTCTCCTTCGGGGGTTCCGCGGCTGCGGGTACCGCGCGGGGTTCGGGGGTCATCGGTCTACGCCGCCTGCACCACGGCGCGCACCAGCAGCACCAGCACGGTCGCCAGCGCCCCGACCGTCAGCACCGTGCCGGCGGCGTAGCCGAGGTAGACGGCGCGGGCGCGGCGCGGGTAGGCGGCGGCGTCCGGGGAGCGGCGCACCGCCAGGGAGAGGTACGTACGGCTGGACTCGGCGAGCCGCAGGCCGCCGAGGAGGTGGCCGGCGATGGTGTAGCCGTCGAGCGGCGGGAGCGGCACCAGCATCGCCGCCGCCTGGAGCACGCCGAGGAAGAGCAGTCCCGCGAGGCCGTCGCGGGTGGGTCCTTCGGGGGCGAGCAGCCACCAGCAGAAGAAGGGCAGCAGGAAGAGCAGGTTGGCCACGGCTCCGGCGCCCGCGACGACGATGCGGGAGCGGCGGCCGGGCAGGTACAGGAAGTCGTCGACCCGGCAGTACATGATCACCACGGGCAGCCGCCAGCGCAGGCCGATCTCCCCGACCCGGCCGCCGTAGTGCCGCGCGGCGACCCCGTGCGCGAGTTCGTGCAGGGCGGTGGAGAGCCACAGCGCGGTGGCGACGGCCACGAGCAGCACGGGCCGGGTGAACACGGCGGCGGCGCCGTCGACCAGTTCGCGCGGGTGCAGGGCGAGCACCAGCAGCATCGCGCCGAGCGCCGCGAGCAGCACGGTTCCCCAGACGCGGCCCAGGAGGAAGCCGGTGGCGCGGTGGAGGCGGCCGGCGGTGGCGTGGGCGTCGGCGACGAGCCGTACGCTGCCGGCCAGCAGGTGACGGGCGGGCGGCCGGTCGGGCTCGGCCGGACGCTCAGGGCGCGGCGCCCCGTCGAGCAGGCCGCGTCCGCCGAGGAGCTGGAAGAGCCGGCTCCAGTGGGCGTCGCCGAGCCGCTTGCCGAAGGCCGCCGCGTACGCGCCGCCCAGCTCCTCGACCGTACGGGAGCCGTCCATCCGTACCATCAGGAACCGCTCGCGCGGCCCCACCTCGAAGGACTGCCCGGTGGCGGTGTCCTTGACGAGATGCACCGTCCGGGGCCCGTGCAGCAGCTCCTCGCTGACCAGCACCTCGGGGCGCAGCCGGGGCCGGTGGGCGGCGAGCGCCTGCGACGTGCCGGCGCCGCTCACCGCGCGCTCCCGGCGGCCGGCTCGGCGGCCCGTGCGTGCAGCGCCCGCGCCAGGACGTGGGAGAGGTACGCCTCGTCCTGGATGGTCACGTGCAGCCGGTTGTTGGTCATGTGCATGTACGGGGAGAGCAGCCGTTCCAGCGCCTCGTCCGGGTCGTCGACCGGCTCGTCCCGCGTGCCGTCCCAGGACCGGAAGACCAGCTCGCCCCGCCCGGCCAGCTCCGTCACCCGGTCCCGCAGCTCGCGGCAGTGCTCCGCCCAGCGGCCCAGCAGCGCGGGCAGCGTGCCCTCGCCCGCGGCGGCGGCGCGGATGCGGGCGTGCCAGGTGAGCAGCCCGGGGGCGACCTCGTCGGCCTTGCGCTCGTACTCGGCGCTGCCGATGAATCCGGTGTCGGGGAACGCGCGGTGCCAGAAGGTGTAGTAGCGGTCGAGGAAGTCCGCGAGGCGGTCGTCCTCGGGCAGGAACGCGGTGGACATGATCAGCATGAGCTGCGCGGAGGTGCCGAGCAGCACGGTGCGCAGGTGCAGGTTCTTGCCGCGCAGCGCGTCGCACACCAGCTCGCTGGAGCGGGCGAAGTGCCACTCGGCGAGCGCGACGCCGGCCGGGCCGCCGTACTTGCCGTACTCGGGCTCGTACGGCAGCCAGGCGCGGGAGTTGTTGGGGCGCAGGTTCATGCGGCCCTCGGCGTCGGTGTAGCCCGCACGGTCCTCGGGGCGGAACTCGATGTCGAAGAGCTGGTTGTAGAACTCGTTGAGGAAGCCGGAGTCGACCTGGTAGAGCGCGGGGCGCTCGGCGAGGAAGGCGTCGACGGCGCGCTCGGCACGGGCCCGTACCTCCGCCTCGCACCCGGGAGAGGAGGGGCGGAGGCGGAGGCGGACGTGAGGCCCCTCCAGCCAGTAGTTGATGAAGAACCAGCCGTCGAGGAGGCCGTCGTCGTGCAGCTCGCGGACGAGCGGGCGGACGCACTGGAGCAGCAGCGGGACCGGGTTGGCGGCGTAGTAGACGTGCAGGGCCTGCCAGTCGCCGGGGGACGTCGCCGGGCGGGGCGCGGGCTGGTCGGTCACGGGGTCTCCCCTTCTGCGGTGCCGGACGGCGCGGGCGCCGTCTCCACGGCCAGTTCCACCACGTGGCCGCCGTGTTCCGTCGTCAGGTACGGGCCGTCCTCGTCGGGCAGCGCCTCGCGGAACGTCACCCGGGCGGCGTCGCTGCGCAGCAGTCCCTCGAAGGCCAGCAGCGACAGCGGGCTGTCGAAGTCGACGTACTGCGGCTTTGCGCCGGTCGCGCCGCGCGCCGCGTCGTCCTTGACCATGGCGTACACCCGGGCGGGCAGGCCGTGGCGGCGGCGCCAGCGGTGCCACGCCAGCAGCCACCCGGCGTCGCCGGTGCCGGCGGCGCGCGGCGGGAGCGCGGTCGCGGGGGCGCGCCAGGAGCGGCGGGCGAGGACCAGGCGGCCGTGGCGTACGCGCGGCCGGTGGGTGACGCCGTCGTCGGGCTCGCCCTCGGGGACGCCGGCCCAGACGTCGACCGGGGACATCGAGGTCGGCGAGAGCAGGAGCAGGGTGCGCGGGATCTCGGGGAGCGCCAGCGGCACGAGGTAGCCGAGGTAGACCGGGATCACCTCGCGGCCCAGCCGCGCCGAGCGCAGCACCAGCCGGTCGGTCGCGGGGTCGTGCTCCAGGCTGAGGTCGTCCAGCGCGATGCGCTGCGGCTCGGGTACGGAGCTGGTCTCGCCGGGGCAGACGATCTCGTAGTCGGTCAGGCGGCCGTGCAGATTGAGGTTGCTGGTCACGGGGCCGCCGGTGACCTCGGCGAAGACGGCGCCGGACGGCTGGAGTTCGCGGGCCCGCGTGCGCAGTTCGGCGGAGAGGCCGCCGTGCGGGCCGGCGCCGTCCCCGAAGCAGTGGGTGAAGCGGCTGAACGGGAAGTGCAGCCCGCCGTACGAGCGGTTGAGCACGACCAGCGGCTCGGACCCGGCGAGCTGGACGTGGTGGCTGTGCAGGGCCGGCTCCGCGGGGAGCGCGGCCAGCTCCGCGGCGACGGCGTCGAAGAGGTCGGTGCCGAGGACGAGTTCGGCGCCGCCGTCCGTGCCCGCGTGGTCCTCCCAGCGGGCCCGTACCCCGGCGTGGAACGCGCGCCGCGCGGCGTCCAGCGCCCGGAGCTGCGGCAGCCCGAGCCAGTTCTCCTCCGGTACGTACTCCCCCTTCTCATCGAAGGGTGTGCGGCGCGAGGTGAACGACAGGTACTGGTCGAAGAAGTCCTCGTGGAAGTCGTGGATCAGCTTCAGCAGGTCGGTGCAGCGCCCGCCGGCACCGTAGCGGGCGAGGAAGAACCCGCGCAGCGTCAGCCGCTGCGGCAGCGTCAGGTCGAACGCGGGCAGCACCCGCTCCACCGCCGCCAGCGGCCCGGCCAGCGCGTCCACGAGCCCGGGGGCGGCGGCACCGGCGCCCCCGGCCGCGGGCCCCGTGCCGCCGGCCCGTCCGGCGCCGGGGGCCGTCACCTCCGGCGCCGTCGTGTCCTCGTACAGCACCGTGCGCGGCACCCGGGGCTCCGCCACGCCCAGCTCCCGCTGCACCCCGGCCAGCCGCCGCCGCAACTCGCCCAGCAGCTCGCGCCGCTCGGCGGGCGCGGCGGCCGGGTACCGGGCCAGCAGCTCCGCCGGGCCGTCCAGCGCGGCGGCGACGTCGTCGGCCCAGGGCCGGTCGAGCGCGCGCAGGGCGCGCTGGAAGGCGCCCAGCGGGTCGGTGTCGTGGGCGCGGAGGTCGAGGCAGGGCACGCGGACCATGCCGACGTCGAGCAGGGCGGCCAGATACGTGTCGACGGCGTCGCGGTCCGCGTCCAGATCGGCGCCGAGCCAGTCGGCCAGCTCCCCGTAGCGGACGGTCTCCCGCTTCTCCAGCAGCCCGAGCATGCGCTCCAGCACGCCGCTGCGGCGCAGGAAGAAGAGCTGGTCCTTGACGGTGTCGAAGGTGACGGCGGTGTCGTCGTCCCCGGCGGTCACGAAGCGGCGCACGTAGCGCACGCGGTCCTCGTCGCGGCCCCAGCCGGGCGCGGGCGCGACCGGGAGGTCGGCGCGGCGGCGGGGGTCGGCGAGCACGGCGTCGGCGAGCCGGCCGACGGCGAGGACGTTGAGGCGGGGATGGCTTCGGGGGGTGTAGGGGCCGGTGAGGCGGAGGGAGGCGGGGGTGCCGTCCGCCGGAGCGGCGGTGTCCGTGAGGCGGCCCAGGGCGACCGAGGTGAAGGCGGCGAACGGGCTCGTCTTGCACGCCGTGCGGTACAGGTAGGCGAGCAGCGAACGCTCCACCTTCCGCGTCCGCTTGTCCGCGCGCGCCGGGTCCGAGGCGGCGAAGGCGTCGAGCTGCGCGTCGAGGACGGGCGAGGCCAGCAGCACGCCGCCGCGCAGCCGGTCCTCGTCCAGGACCGCGCGCAGCGCCTCCCGGGTACGCAGCAGTTCGCCGCTGAGCAGCTCCTCGCCCGCCGCCAGCTCGTCGTCGAGCCGGGTCCGCAGCTCCAGCCAGCCGCGCAGCGGCTCCGCGACCTGCGGCGCGAGCCCGGTGACGAGCGCCACCGCGGCCCCGGGGTCGGCGGGGCGGCGTCCGTTGAAGACCTCCCGGCGCAGCCGCAGCAGGTCGCGCCGTGTCCCCTCGTCGTCGCGCCCGGTGACGAGCTCGTACAGCCGGTCGCCCAGGGGCCCGGCGCTCTTGGCCAGCCGCGCCTCGGCGGCGAGCACGCCGTCGGCCCAGTCGCGTACGGCGGGCGAGCGCAGGGCCCGTACCGTCTCGGCGGGCAGGCCGGCGATCCGGGCGAGGAACCGCGGCCCGAGGCCGGGTGCGCCCGCGGACCGCGCCGCGTCCGCGCCGGCCGGTGCCGTCTCCGTCGTCATTCCCGCCCCCTCAGGCGATCTCGAAGCGGAAGTCGCTGGCGCCGGGGCGCTCGTGCCCCAGCATCATGATCAGCAGCGGCATCTCGTCCGTCTCCAGCAGCTCGAACCGCTCGCGGTACGCGATGTTGTCGAAGCCCAGCGCCACCCCGCAGCCGACGTCCAGCGCCGCCGCCGCCGTGTACGTGGCCTGGGCGACGCCGCCGATCAGCGCGTTGACCAGGCGGTAGCCGCGGTCGCCGACCGCGTCCAGCACGCTGTGCGTGCGGACGGTGGGGACGAGGACCGCGCCGGCCTGCTCCAGGTTGTAGTTGGCGAGGAAGTAGTTCTCCTGGAGGAACGCGCCGGGCGGCTCGTCCGAGACGCGGCGCAGGGCGCCGGGACCGCTCTCCGGTACGTACTCGTACGTGCCGGGCGCTACCCCGTCCACGTGGTTGACCAGCGCGTACAGCTTGACGAGAGCGTCCGCGCCCGCCACCGTCGCGTCTCCGCCGAGCCGGGAGCCGCCCGCGGCGGCGGCCAGGCATGCCGTCAGATGGGCGCCGTCCAGCGGCCGTTCGGCCGCGAACCGGCCGAAGCTGCTGCGCCGCGCGCGCAGCGCCGCCCGGACGTCCCGGGCCAGCGGTGCCCGTTCCGGCAGCGCCGTCGCGGGCCGCTCCGGGGCGGGCGCGAGGGCGGCGGCGCCGGCGAGCGCGCCGGGGGCGGGACGGGCGGTGGCGCCGGCGGCGGTCGCGCGGTGCATGGAGGTGAGGGCGTCGAAGGTGAGGACGGTGCGGGAGCGTTCGACGTCGCGGTGGCGGACGGAGACCTCGGGCGGCGCGGCGGGCGTGGCGGCGGCGCCGTGCCCGGACCCTGCCCCGTACCCGGGCCGCGAACCCGTCTCGTCCGCCGCCCACGGCAGCGGTACGACCGCGAAGAGGCCCTCCTCCTCGCCGGTCACCCCCAGCAGCCGCGCCAGCCGCTCCTCGTCGAACCACAGCGCCGGCTCCAGCGCCGTCCCCCGCGCGCCCGCCCACATCCGCCACGTGCCCAGCAGCGCGCCCACGTCCATGCTCACGGCGTGGAAGGAGAAGCTGTTGTACTTGAAGGCGTTCTGCCAGTACTTCACGCCCAGCACCAGGTACTGGTCCGTCTCCGGCCCCGGCGCCCCCTCCCCCAGCGCCTCCCGTACGACGCCCGTGACATCGCCGGTCAGCAGCCGGCGCAGCGCGTGGTGGCGGGCCGAGTAGTAGTGCACGCCCGGCGGTACGGGGGCGGAGGGCCCGCTGATCCAGTAGACGGAGACGGGGTAGAGGCCGCCGCCGGAGGCGGTGCCGCGGGACCAGTTGGCGAGGGGGTAGAAGGGCAGGGCGTTCAGGTCGGTGTTGGCCTGCACCCCCAGGCGCCGGCCCACCAGCCCGTACGAGTCCCGCAGCAGCCCGCCGAGCAGCCCGAGGCCGAACGCGGGCCCGCCGCCGCCCACCGGGTCCAGCAGCCCCCGCTCGACGGTGGCGTACGCCGGATAGGCGGGACCGGCCGGCAGCGGCAGCCGGTCCGTACCGGGGTAGTGCTTGGTCTTGCGGGGACCGTCCGCCCAGTCGGGCACGAAGTCCACCGGCTCCATCGGCACCCGGCCGCGATGCATGATCGCGGTCGCGTATCCGTGGGCGTATCCCATCGTCTGCTCCTTCTCCGGGGGTGGCTCTTCGGCGGGGTCGTCGGGTCGGTCAGGGGAACGGGTGCGGTGCGGGGTTCAGCTCGGCGTCGGTGAGATCGTGGTCGCGCAGGCCGGCCTCGCGCAGCCCGGTACGCAGCCGGGGCATCCGCAGCGCGCGCTGCCGGGACCAGCCGAAGTCGATGGGCAGCAGCCCCGGGACGAGCACACTGACCGTCCACAGCCCCCGCTCCCGCTGCTCGGGCAGGGTCTGGTCGACGACGATCACCTCGAACCCGGCCTCGGCGACCGCCGCCACGCACGCCGCGGCGTCCTCGGCGAGGTCGTCGGAGACGGGCAGGGTGCGCCCGGCGCCGTACCGCTCGTGCAGCGGGACGGGGTGCCGCGCCGGCTTGAGGAGGAAGTCGGCGTGGCGGGCCATCTCCGGAAGCCCGTAGACGAGCGGGTGGTCGTGGAGGGCGGCGACCTTGCCGAAGTCCGCCGCCATCGCCCGCAGCCGGGCCTCCTCGCGCTCCGTACGGCCGGCGAGGTTGACGGCGTCGGTGGCGATCTCGTCCAGCGCGGAGGCGAGCGCCGCCTCGGGGTCGAGCCCGGCACCCGCGCCGAAGCACATCCGGCCGGGCCCGCCGTCGTGGCGCTCGGCGACGCCGGTGACGACGGGGACCGGGAAGGTCAGCGCGGCGTCGAAGAACCGGGCGCGGTAGCCGTACATCTCCAGCCGCGCCACCATCTGCCGGGTCTCGGGACGGGTGGCCGAGGCGGGGTCCAGTTCGGTCAGGGGCTGCTGCCCGTACCAGGCGAGGAGGAAGGCATCGCGCTCGACGACCTCCATGAGGCCGTAGTAGACGGCCTCGGCGGCGGAACCGCCGGTGGCGCAGCCGTTGGAGCTCTCCTGCACGAATCGGTCGGCGAGACCGGGGGTGTGGTAGTACGTCAGCACCTCGGGCACGAGCAGGGGCTCGCGGCCGGTGAGGGAGTGCCCCCAGACCCACGAGATCTCGCGCTCGGGGGTGAACGGGGCGATGCCCGTCGCCGCGTGGAACTCCGGCCCGTACAGGCCGCACCGGCGGGGATCGAGGGCCGGACGGCCCTCGGCGGCGAGCTGGTCCAGGCTGGCGCGCACGGTGGTGGCGCGGGAGCGGGGGCGCATGCCGGCGTACCGCTCCAGACCCTCCAGGACCCCGATGCGCAGGCTGTCGCGGAAGGTGTCGGCGTGGCCGCCCCAGAAGGTCTCGCGGAGGTAGTCGCCGGAACGGAGGGAGAAGCAGCCGATGGTGGCGGAGGTGGAGGTGGAGGAGACGTCCAGCACGACGGTGGGCCCGAGGGCGCCGCAGACGGGGTTGGCGAACGCCTCGGTGGGCAGGTCGTAGTCCGCCAGCGACCGGGTCCGGAAGGCGCCGGGACGGTACTTGGGAGACGGGTCGAGCGCGAGGACGGCGGCGTCGGCGGAGTCCCGCTCCCGCGGGCCGCAGAGGGGGCATTCCGGGTCGGGGACGAGGGGGTAGCGGCGGACGGTGAGGTCGCCGAGGTCGAGCTGAAGGACATCGGGAAAGGCGGCGGGGGTGTCGGCGTTGCCGTGGGTGCCACGAGCCCCGGCGGACTCACGAACGATGCCGGACTCACCTGGACCGCCGGTCTCACGTCGGCCGGCGGAGACGGCTCCGGCCACGACACCGGCGAGCGCCTCGGCGGCGAAGGGCCCCCATTGCGGCGGCATCCCGGCGGCGCCGGTGTCACCCCCCAGCTCGACGGCCTCCCGCAGTTGCCGCGACCGTGCAGCCTGCCACCGCCGCTCCAGACACCGCACGCACCCCCGCCGCCCGGCGCCGGGAAGAGGCCCGACGACGGCGTGCCGCCCGTAGAGCCGAACGGGAACCACCCCCGCAGCAACCGCCTCCGGCGACCCGGAACGCTCCCCGCCCGCACCACCCGGCTCCGCCGCGACGACGGCCGTTCGCGCCGCAGGCGCGGCTGCCGCCTCCGGCGGACCGGAGCGCTCGCGGAGCGCACCGCCCACACCGGACGGCTCCGCCGGCTCGGCGGCCGTACGCGCCGCAGGCGCGACGGCGCCCGCCGCCCCGGCCCCCTGCTCGCCGACGGCGTCGGCGGCAGCACCCGGCCGGGCACCGGAGACGACCGCGTCGGCCATACCACCCGGCCGCCCACCGCCGTCGGTGTCGCGGGCCGGTTCGGCGAAGGCGTTCGTCAGGCCCAGCGGGGCCACCTCCACCCGGGGCGGTGCGGCCAGCAGCGTCGCCAGGTGCGCGCTCAACTCCTCCGCCAGCGCCTCGCACCCGGTGGTCCACGGGTCAGTGGTCGGCACCGACGCCCTCCTTGGTGAGCAGCACCCGTGCCGTGTACAGGCCCGCCGACCGCAGGTCGGCCGGTGTCGTGTCGCACCACAACACGTCCCGGTCCGCGGCGCGCAGCCGCTCCAGGACCGCCGGGAACGTCACCGCTGCGCCGTCAGCGCCCTCCGGGCGGTCCCCGCCCTCCGAGCCGGACGGCTGTATCGCCCCGGGGGCCAGTTCCGGCAGCAGTGCGTCCCCCGTATCCGGCACCTCACCCGTCTCCGCGGCGAGCTGCACCTGCCCCAGCAGATCCCGCAGCGCCGCCACCGCCGCCCCCGTCGCGGTCAGGGACGCCCCCACCGCCCAGCGCGCGGACGCACCCGGCTCCCGGGCCAGCGCCACCGACACCCCGCTGCGTTCCCGTTCGCCGAGGTCCAGCAGCTCCACCGACACCCCCAGCGTCTCCGCCGAGCGCGCCAGGAAGACCCACTCCGCGTCCTCGGACGTCTGCTGCGCGCGGAGCGGGGTAGCCCCGTGACCACCCCGAGCCGCGCGCAGCAACGCCTCATGCGCCAGCGCCGACAGCAGGGCGTGCCCCACCGCCTCGCCGGTGGTCTCCCCCGCGCCCGTGCCCCACGCCCCGCGGAGCACGAGACCGTCGCGGTTGGCCGCCCCCGAGGGGCACAACGCCGCCGCGGGCACGGCGGCTTCGTCCTTCGTCAGCAGCGACGTGACCCGCGCCCACGCCGTCACCTCGTCCGCCGTGACCCCCGAGCCGCCGGAGGCGACCAGTGCCTCCGGGCCCAGCCGCCGCATCCGCGCCGGGAGTTCCGGCAGCGGCCGGACGGGCACGGCGTGCTCGGCGTACAGCGTCGCCGCCGCGCGCAGCCCGCGCCCGCGGGCGCCCGCCAGATGGTGCACGTCGAACGCCGAGACCAGCCGACGGCCCGCCGCGCCCAGCGGCACCTCGATCCGGCTGACCTTCAGCGGGGTCTGGGTCAGCTCCTCGTCGCGGTAGCGGGTGAAGACGCCGACGTGCGGGCGGATGAGCGCGTCGCCGAGGCGGTTGAGCCCCGCGACGAGTTCCTCCGCGTCGCGCGCCGTCTCCACCGTCACCGTCGGCGCGACCGTCAGCTCCTCGGGCCGCAGGCCGGACCCGTCCGACCCGGGCGACAGGGCCGGGGCGGCACACCGCGGGCAGCGCGGGTGCGGGCGCAGCGGCTCGGCGACGACGTCGAGGGAGTCCAGGTCCTGGATGAGCACCTGGCCCTCGGTCTCGGCGGGCAGCGCGCCGGTGACGGTGCGGAAGATCTCGTACGCGAGCAGGTTGCCGACCATCGCCGCGACGGGTCCGGCCAGTGCCCCGCCCGCCGGGACGGCGGCCGGTTCCGCCACGCCCGCCAGCTCGGCGAGCAGCGCCGCCGCGCCCGCCGGGTCGGTGGTGTCGCCGAGGCGCAGCAGGGCGCAGCCGAGGCAGCCGGCGGCCGGCCCGCCGGAGCGGGGGCCGACGACGACGCGGTCGCCGAACGTCCAGGCGGGGATGAGGAGCTGGCCCTCGGCGAGGCCGGCACGCAGCAGGGCGTGGGTGCGGGCCGGGGCGTCGGCGCCGGTCACGACGAGCACCTGGTACGAGGCGAGCGTGCCGGTGTCCACGGCGCTGAGCGCGGCCGGGGAGCCGCCGGCGGTCAGCTTGTCGGCCTCCGCGAGTGCGGCCTCCGGCCGCTCTTCGGCGGCGACTTCGGCGAGGCCGTTGCGCAGCAGGCCCAGGACGCACCAGCGTGCCGCCTCGCCCGTGCCGAGGACGGCCACCCGGGTGTCGCGGAAGCGCGCGAAGCGGGACTCGGGCTCGTCCACGTAGTGGTCGATGTAGGCGATCTGCGCGGCGAACTGCTCCGCCACCGCCGCCGGCGGACCCGGCTCCACGGCCGGGGCGGCGTCGCGGGCGAAGTCCCGCTCCACCAGGGAGCCGACCAGCTCCGCGACCATCACCCGCTGCGCCTCGCCGAGTCCGGCGCAGATGTCGGTGAGCGGGCGGCTGCCGTCGAGGTGCGGCACGATCAGGGAGGCGAAGCGGTACGCCGTGCGGCCGGCGAGGTGGAAGCCGCCGTCCGCGTTGTGGAACAGCACGCCCTGGGGGGTCCGGGTGAACAGTACGTCCCGGCGCAGCCTGGGCCGCATCCCGGCGAGGTCGTCGAACGCTCGTGGCATCCCTCTCACACCTTCTGTCTCGGCTGACTGGTCCGGTTCGACTGGGTCGGCCGACTGGGCTGACCGGGCGGACCGGGCGGATCGGGCCGGCCGGACCGGGCGGCGGGACCCGACGCACCGGCCTGGGCGGCCGGAGCGGAAGAACCGGAAGAACCGGCAGGGCCGGAGGGGCCCGCAGGACTGGTGGAACGGGCACGGCCGCCCGGACCGGAAGGGCCCGGCGGGTCCGGCCGGACCGGCCCGCCCTCCCGCTCCGCCACCAGCCGCGCGTGCAGCCGCAGCAGCAGATGCGGGTGGTACGGGCCCGGCGGTCCGTCCTCCAGCAGCCCCGCGTCCGCCAGCCGTTCGAGCACCGCCTCGCACTCCGCGACCGTCACCCCCAGCACCGTCGCGGCGTCCGCCGCGTCCCAGCCGGACTCGTCGAGGGCGCCGAGCGCGACGTACGCCGACGCGAGGTCGGGGCCGAGCCGCTCCAGGGCCGCGTCGAACAGGTCCACCACCGACATCCGCGGGGGGCCGGTGAGCGACAGCCGGCCCAGCGGGTCGGCGGCCAGCCAGCGGGCGCAGTCGCCGAGCCGCAGCGCCGGGCGGGTGCCCAGCCGGGCCGCGGCGATGACCAGCGCCAGCGGGTGGTGGCCGCACACCTCGGCCAGTTCCTCCGCCCCGCCCGGCTCGTCGGCCACCCGCTCCGCGCCCAGCACCGCCGTCAGTAACTCCCGTGCCTCCGCGCCGGGGAGCGGGCCGAGGCGGTGGACCCGTACGCCGTGGGTGGCGACCAGCCCGGCGAGTCCCAGCCGGCTGGTGACCAGCACGCCGTGTCCGGGGACCGCGGCCAGCACCTCGCGTGCCTGGGCCGCGTCGACCACGTCGTCCAGGATGAGCAGCGCCCGCTCGCCCGCACCGTCCCCGGGCGTCCCGAGCCGCCCGGCGACGTCGTCGACGACCTCCTCGGCGCTCCGCGGCGAGCCGCCCGGTGCCGCCATGGGCACCAGCGTCTGCCCGCCGGGGAAGTGGTCGCGCACGAGGTGCGCCACCTGCTGGGCGAGGGCGGTCTTCCCGATCCCGGGCCCGCCGCAGACGAGTTCGGCCACCGGTGTCCCCGCGCCGTCGGGCTCCGCGGTCAGCCGTCGCCGCAGCGTCGCGACCGCCTCCGCCCGCCCGGTGAACCACGGCACCGGCGGCAGCCCCGGCGGGTCCGGGACCGGCGCGGGCGCGGCCGGTGCCGCGGCCGTCAGCTCCGCGCGCACGGGCGGCTCCGTCGCCGGGCCCAGGTCCTCGCCGCGCAGGATCGACATCTCCAGCCGCTGCAGCGCGGCCGAGGGACCGACGCCGAGACCGTCGGCGAGGTACGCCTTGAACCCGCGGTACTCCGCCAGCGCCTCCGTCTGCCGCCCGGTGCGGTACAGCGCCTCGATCAACTGCTCCCGGAACCGGCCGTGGTCGGGGTGCGCACGGGTGACGCTCCACAGGTCCACCAGCGCCTGCCCGCACTGCCCCAGCTCCAGCCGCAGGTCGCAGAGCCGCTCCACGACCCGCAGCCGCTCCTCCAGCAGCCGCGGCACCTCGTCGCGGTGGATCGCCTCCGACCGCACGTTGGCCAGCACCCCCGTCTGCCAGAGCGCCAGCGCCCCCTGCAGCGCCCCCATCGCCGCCTCCGCCGACAGCCCCGGATCCTGCGTGCGGCGTACCCGCTCACGGAACTCGACGAGGTCGAGGGAGCGCGCGTCCGCGGTGATCCGGTATCCGCCGGGCACCGCCTCGATGGGGGTGTCGACCACGTCGTGCTTGGCGAAGAGCCGCCGCAGCCGCAGCACGCACGTCTGCAGCGCGGCCCGCGCGGTGGCCGGCTGCTCGTCACCCCAGACCATGCGCTGGAGGTAGTCGACGGACACGATGGCGCCCGCGTTGAGCAGCAGGGCGGCGAGCAGGTTGGCCGGCTTGGAGGGGTGCAGGACGACGGTCTCGCCGCCGTCGGTGATGCTCAGCGGCCCGAGCAGTTGGAACCGCACCGCGCTCACCGGCGCCCCCGGGGGTCGGCGGAGCCGTGACCGCGCGGTGCCGGCGGGGGCGGGAGCGAGATCCGGATCGTCATGCCAGCCACCTGTGTCCCGTACGTCGAGGGGGGAAGGACGCCCGCGACGCTACCCGCGTATATCGGCTCCGGGCAGGCGCGAAGCTGTCATGAAGCTGCACACGTGCGCGCAGCAAGCGGCCAGATCCCCCCGAAGCGGGATCACCGCCAAGCCGCCGCCAACTCCCGTTCCACCGCGGGTCCACCGCACGCCCAGCGCACGTCCACCACCGCCGCCCCCTCCGCCTCACCCGTCGCCCCCGCCCCGGCCGCGGGAGGGGTCCCGGGACCCCGGCGGTAGAACGGTCCCGACGGCCCGCCGCGAGGCCACACCTCCACCGGGCCCGCGGCCGCAGGCACCGGGAGGGGGAGCGCGCCGATGGCGGCATACCGGACGACGGACGGCGCGACCGGCGCGCGGGACCCGCTGCTACCCCCCGGGCAGCGGATCCACGACGGCCTGGTGGTGGACCGCAGGCTGGGCGAGGGGGCGTTCGCCGAGGTGTACCGCGTACGCCACCACGTGCTCGGCTGGCAGGCGCTCAAGCTCTTCAAGCACGGCGCCTCCCTCGGCGCCAACTTCAGCAGGCTCGACGAGGCGCGCATCCTCTCCACCCTCGGCCACCCCAGCATCATCCGGGTGTTCGACGCCGGCACGGTGGACACGGCGGAGGGCGTACGCGGCTACTTCACCATGGAGTACGTGGCCGGGGGCAGCCTGGAGGGGCTGGTCAGGAGCCACGGCGGCATCGTCCCCGTCCCCGACGTCACCGCCGTGCTGCGGCAGGCGGCCGACGGCCTGGCCGTCGCCCACGGGCGGCGGCAGCCGGTCGTGCACCGCGACCTGACACTGGCCAACGTGCTCGTCACGTACGACGAGTCGGGGCTGCTGGTCAAGGTGAGCGACTTCGGGCTGGCACGGGAGACCGACCCGGTGACGCGGGCGGCGAGCGCGCAGGGGACGGTCGCGTACATGCCTCCGGAGGTCCTCATCCGCGGGCACGGCTACGCGTCCGCGGGGGACGTGTGGGCCCTGGGCACGATCGTGTACTACCTGCTCACGAACCACTTCCCGTACGACGCGGACGACCCGGCGCGGGCGTACTCACCGCAGCGGTTCGAGCGCCCCCTGCGTCCGCCGGGCGACTTCAACGACGACACCGGCGCCGGGCTGGACTGGCTGGTCACGGAGATGCTGCGGGTCGACCCGGCGGAGCGGCCGGCGATGCGCGAGGTGGCCGAACGCGCCCGGGCCCCGGGCCGGCCGGCGGCAGCCCCCGCGGATCCGCCGCGCACGGACCCGCACGCGCAGCCGCCCCCGGCACCGGCCCCCGAGGAGCTGGTACGCACGGCCCTCGCGCTCTCCCGCGTCCCCGGCCGCCTGGCCGACGCGGCCGACCGTCTCGAAGAAGCCCTCACCCGCGACCCCGGACTGCGGAAGCGGCATCTGACCCGGCTTTCGACCTGGCGTAGAGGAGTGATCCAGTGAAGGAGTCCCCGGCCCGCTTCGAGGACCTGGCGGGTCTGCGGCTGTACCGCAGGAACAGCTTCGCCGTCACCGGGCTGTCCGTCGACGCCCGGGGCCCCGCGGTGCGGCGGCACAGACAGCGCCTCGACGCCCGGCTGGCGTTCGAGGAGACCTGGGCGGGCGACGCCCACTCGCCGGTACGGGAGGGCTACCGCAGGGACGAGGTCCGGCTCGCGTTCGAGGAGTTCCAGGACCCCAGGCGCCGGCTCGTGGACGAGCTGACGTGGTACTGGCGGGACGCCGGCCTCGGCTGCGGCTGCGCCCCCGCGACGCACGAGCGGCACGACGAGGCGGTCCGCGCGCACCTCACGGCGATCGAGGCGGAGACCGGCCACCTCGACGTACCGACGGCGGGGCGCACCCGGTACTGGAAGAACGCCGCCGACGGCTGGGCCGAGCTGCTGGACTCCCCCGACCTGCGCGGGCACATCGCCCACCGCATGACCGCCCTGGCCGACCCGCGGCTCGACGACCACGCGCCGGACGACTTCCTGGCCGGACTCCCCGGGCTGCTCCTCTCCCCGTTCGCCGAACTCGCCGGCGACCGGGCCGCACGCCCGCGGCTGGCGGAGGTCTGCGCCCGCTGGGCGGAGTACCCGGTCTTCGCCACGCCGCTCCCCGAGGTCTTCGAGGACGCGGTCGAGGAGTCCGTCGACCGGCTCAAGGACGCGCTGCGGACCGCCGGTGAGCGGCACGAGGCGGGCCAGCACGCGGACGCCCTCGCGACGCTGGAGGAGCGGGTGCTGCCCGCGTACGGGGAGTTCGAGTCGCTGAAGCGGTTCGTCCCGGAGTCGCGGTCGGAGGAGATGGCGCACACGGTCACCGTGGCGCTCAACAACGTCGCGCTGGGGATCTGCGAGGCGGGCCTGCACAGGCCGTTCCGGACCAGGCTGATCGAGACGATGGAGGCCGCGAGCAGGATCGCCCCGCAGCGCGACCAGGTGCAGATCGACCAGAACCTGACGGCCGTACGGCAGGGCCGCGCGGGGACGGGGGCGCAGGCGGCCGAGCAGCTCAAGCCCAGCGAATGCGCGGGGTGCGTCTTCCTGCTGCTGACGATCGCCGGCGGGATCGTCGCCGGTCTGACGGCCGGAGCCGCCTGGGCGACCGGCATCATCATCGGCGGCTTCGTCCTCGTCGGAATGCTCACCTCATGACGTCGTACGCCACCCAGGAAAGGGCTCCGATGACCTCACACGCCCGCCACCGGGCGGGCCGGGCCGGGAGACGGCTCGGCGCCGCGCTCGGACAGTGGCGCCAGCCGCCCGAGTTCCGTGTTCCGCCGCCGCTGCTCGACCCCGGACAGACGGCGTGGATCGCGGATGTGCTGGCGGAGATCGACGCGGCCGGGGCGTCCGCGGCGGCCGCCGCTCGAACGGCACCGGCCGATGCCGCGGGCCCCGGCGAAGCCGGGGCCGCCGGCGCCGGTTCCGGCGCCCTGGTGGGCGCGGCCACCGGCATCTGGCGCGCGCTGCGCAAGCTCGACCAGGGCGCCGGCTCGCTGTCGGCGGCCGACCTGCGGCAGATCCGGCTCCAGGTCCGTGCCGGCCGCCAGGCGCTCCTCGACGACGGCCTGGAGATCCAGGACCACGACGGCGAACCGTTCGACTCCGGCCTCTCCCTGGAGGCGCTGGTCTTCCAGGACCGGCCCGATCTGACCCGCGAGGTCGTGCTGGAGACCGTACGGCCCTCCGTCTACTTCCGCGGACGGCGCATCCAGATGGGCCAGGTCATCGTCGGCCGGCCCCCGCAGGACCCCGGTGCAGAGACGACCAAGGAGACCCCGGAGTGAGCGAGACCATCGACTACGGCATCGACCTCGGCACCACCAACAGCGCGATCGCGGTGGCGGAGGACGGCGGCGTGCGCATCGTGAAGAACAACGACGGCTGGGACACCACCCCGTCGGCGGTGTGGATCCCCCGGAGGGATCTCGTCCACGTGGGCAGGCGCGCCAGGGAGCGCGCGGAATCCGACCCGGCCGACGCGCACGCCGAGTTCAAGCTGGAGATGGGGGTGGCGGGGGCGTCGCGCCGGTTCGAGCGCGCCGGGCTGTCGCTCACCCCGGAGCAGTTGTCCGCCGAGGTGCTGAAGTCGCTGCGGCAGGACGCCGCGCACGACTCCGGGTTCCAGCCGGAGGCCGCGGTGATCACCGTGCCCGCGGCCTTCGCCCTCAACCAGAACAACGCCACCTCGGAGGCCGCCGCCCTGGCCGGGCTCAGCGAGCACTGCCCGCTGGTGCAGGAGCCGACCGCCGCGGCCATCGCGTACGGCGTGCAGGACACCTCGGACTCCGCCCACTGGATGGTGTTCGACCTCGGCGGCGGCACCTTCGACGCCGCGGTGATGAGCAAGCGCGACGGCGAGCTGCAACTGATCCAGCATGCGGGCGACCCGTACCTGGGCGGGAAGCTCATCGACTGGGCGATCGTCGACGACCTGCTCGCGCCCGCGGTCCGGCGCGACATGGGGCTGGCCGACTTCACCCGCAGCAACCCCACCTGGGCGCACAACTTCGCCAAGCTCAAGCTGGAGGCCGAGAACGCGAAGATCGCACTGTCCCGCGCGCAGAAGGCCGAGCTCAACTTCGACCTGCTGGACGCCGGCGGTGACAGGCAGCCCTTCGAGTACACGCTGACCCGGGACGCGCTCGACGACCTCGCGCTGCCCTTCTACACCCGCGCGATCACGCTCTGCCGGGACGCGCTGGCCGAGAGCGCCCTGCGCCCCGACCACATCGACCGGCTGCTGCTCGCCGGCGGCTCGACGCTCAGCCCCGGGCTGCGCGCGCTGCTCGCCGACCCCGACACCGGACTCGGCATCGCCGTGGACCACAGCCAGGACCCCACCACCGTGGTGGCGCGCGGCGCCGCGGCATTCGCCCGTACCGTACGGCGCCCGCGGAAGGCGCGGGCCGCCGCCCCGGGCGAGTTCGCCGTCGAGCTGAACCACCCCACCCAGACCGTCGACACCACCGGCATCCCGGTGTCCGGCAAGGTGACCAGCGGCAGCGCCGTGGACTTCACCCGGTACGCCGTCGTGCTCGACAACCCGGACGGACGGCCCCCGTTCCGCGGACCGCACACCGCACTCACCCCCGACGGCACCTTCTACACCGAGGTCACCCTCACGGCCGGCGTCACCTCCCGCTTCACCGTCGAGCTGACCGACACCTCCGGCACGCGGCAGAAGCTCGCCGGCGACACCCTGTCGATCACCCACGCCAAGGTCGTCCCCGGCGAGGCCGTGCTGACGGGCACCCTCGGCATCGGCCGCGCCGACGGCTCGTTCGACCCCCTGCTCCGCAAGGGCACGACACTGCCGGCCGAGGTGACGAAGATCTACCGCACCACCATCCCGCTGCACCGCTCGGAGCCGAACGCGGTGATCCGTATCCCGCTGCTGGAGGGCGAACGCCCGCGCGCCGAACGCAACACCCGGGTGGGGCTGCTGGAGATCCGCCCGCGCGACGTGCGTATCGACCTGCCGGCGGACAGCGAGGTCGAGGTGACCTTCGAGATCGAGGCGAGCAGCAGGGAGGCCCTGGTGACCGCCCATATCCCGCTGGTCCAGCAGCAGTTCGAAGCCACGATCAACCGCACCGAACTCGTCGCCCCCGACCGGGAGGAACTGGCCGGCCGGCTGCGCCGCCTGGAGCAGCGCGTCCGCAGCCTGAAGGACGACGCGGAGTCCCAGCACGCCGAACAGGCCAGAGCCCGGCTGGAGAAGCTGGAAGAACACCGGCCCCTGGCCCAGCTCGCCCGGGAAGTGGACGCCGCGGGCGTCGACACCGGCGCAGCGGTGACCAGCGACCGCCGGATGCGCGACCTGGAGGCCGAGCTGGACGACATCGAGGCCGCCATCGAGATCCCCGGCCTCGAACGCCGGCTGTGGGACGTACTCGGCGCCTGCGAGGACATCATCACGCAGGTCAGCGGCACCCCGTCCGACCGGCGGGAGCTGGAGAACCTGCGCCTGCGCGCCAGCGCGCTGGGCGGGGACGGGACCCCGGCGGACCTGCGGAAGCTGGTGAAGCGGGCGGAGGAGTTCCAGGTCGAGCTGCTGCGGCGGACGAACGAATGGGACTTCGTGGTCTTCAACGCCCTCGTGGAGATGCGCGACATGATGCATCCGCGCAGCCAGGCGGACGCGGCCATCCGCGACGGCAGGAACGCGATGGCCGCCGGCGACCGCGACGCGCTCGCGGGCGTGAACCAGCGGCTGCGGCGGCTGCTGCCGCCGGAGATCGGCAACGGCATCGGGAAGAAGGAGGGCGGAGTCAGGTGAGCACGGACACGGCACCGGACCGTACGGCCACCGAACCCCCCGGCCCGCACTCCGCGGCGGCGGCGACCCGCACCCTGCGGGCGTCCCTGCTGGTGGCACGGGTCCGCACCGCGGTACGAGCCGGCGACCTGGACGAAGCGCTGCGCCTCCTGCGCGAAGCGGAAGCCGGCGACACCCGCGAAGTGGTCGAACACCGGGACGTCCTGGACCTGTTCGCCCGCGTCCACGCCCAGCGCGGCGAACTGGACGCGGCGGCCACCTACTGGCGCCGCCTCCAGACCCACCACCCCGACGACCCCGCCGCCACCGCCGGCCTCGCCCGCATCACCCGCCTCACCGCAGACGGCCCCCGGGCGTCCCTGGCCCGCCACCGGACCCGTACCGCGGTGGTGGCGGCGGCGTGCGCCCTCGCGGTGGCCGCAACGGGGGCGGTGGCACTGACCGGGGACGGGGACGCGGACCGTACCCGGACGGAGACGGCGGCGCCGACGGAGAAACAGATCGAGGACCGCGTACGCAGGGAACTGGCACAAGCACAGGAGACAGACCGCACGAGGGAGGCGACGCGCCGCGAGGAGACGGCCCGCGCCCTGGCCGAATCACTCCGCTCCCCGGGCATCCGCCCACAGGTACGGGGCGCTTCGGTGGAGGTGGCCTTCACGGAGGGCGTCTTCTCCGAGGGCGCGGAGCTGACCGAAGAAGGCGCCGCCCGCCTGGCAGCCCTGGGCCGGGACCTCCGCGGAACCCAGGCCCGCCTCGACATCCACGGCCACGCCGCCACGGTCCCCGACGCCCCCCGCAGCGGCGGCTCGGTGGTCGCCCTGTGGCGCGCCCTGATCGCGGCCCGCGAACTGAGCACGGCCAGCGGCAGACCGCTGACGGCGTTCACCACATCGAGCGCGGACCAGCGGAACGCCCCGTACGAGGAACCCGCCCGCAACCGCACGGTAACGGTGGTGATCACCCCGGAGTAGCAACGCCCCCCCGGCCCCCGTACCCGTCGGAGCCGCCGCGGCGGTTCCGGCGTGGCGGCAACCGTTCAGCGGTTCCGTGTGACTTCCTGCGGCAGAACTCCCGCGTCCCACAACTCGTCGAGCCTCGTGAAGAGCGCGTCCATTCCCCCGCCGCGAAGCGCCTCGCGGTCTACCGCGGAAAGCGGTTCCGAGACCTCGAAGCGACCAAGGTCGGGCCCCGTCCAGCCCTTGTAACGCCGGCAGGAGGCGCACCACATGTAGCTGATGAACGAGGGCGTGGCCCGCTGAAAACTCCGATAGGCGTAGGTGCGAACCGCGACATTCCCGCACGCGGGACAGCGCCGCTCCGACTGGTCCTCGAGGAAGTTGGGGCCCTGCAGCAGTTCCCGCTCCTGTTGGTGATCGAAAGGTCGCATCGTTACCTCACTGCCGACCCCGACGGTGGAACTGGTCGAGCATCTGCCTGCCGAAGGCTTCCGCCGCGTCCTCGTCTCCGGGCGTCGCGATGTATCCGGTGCCTCGCCGCGTCTCGAAGAGGCGGTGGTGGTGAATCTCGTGGAAGATTGTACTCACCGCTTCGTCCATGCTCCGAAGGCCTATGTCGGATATTTCGATCAATGGTCGGCCGTTCGGGCCGAGCATCGGGAATCCGTCCGCCGTGTGCGGGCTGTTGCCGAAGGCCGGGCCCAGCGGGCCGTTGATCTCCGGTATGTGGACGATGTCGTAGTCGCTGACGGACATGCCCCGCCGACCGAGCGCCATCCGCACCTGATTGATGCTCACCGGCGGTCCGAGCTGCCCGCCCGGGAGCCCTTGGGAAGGGCCGCGGAAGATGTTCATGACGTCGGGGCGGCAGGGCGCCAGGCCCAGCGGGTCGCAGCGCTGCTCGGGGTTCGCCACGTATGCGGAGGGGTTGGGTCCCGGCAGGAGCCCGAGCGGGTCCACGGAGAGATATCGGGCGGTCTCCGGGTCGTAGTAGCGGTGCACGTTGTAGTGCAGGCCCGTCTCGTGATCGTGGTACTGCCCGGGAAAGCGCAGGGGTGTGTAGGCGTCGCCGCCGACCTGCCAGCTCGTGAGACCCCACAGCGTCCTGCGGGCGCGCCACGCGACGTTCCCCTCCTCGTCGACCAGTTCGGTCGGGGCGCCGATCAGCCCGGTCACGATGGAATAGAAGCGGGCGTCGATCACCTCGTGCGTGGCCTCGTCCGTCAGCAACTCCGTCTGGGAGACCGGACGTACACCGTCGTGCTCCCAGCTCAGCGTGACCGCGGCGGACATTCCGGCGGTGGTGGTCGTCTGCTCGGCGAGGTTGAACCCGTCCCAGGTGAACCGGATCTCCTCCAGCACGGTGGTGCCGTCGGCGGCGTAGCGCAGCTTCGCGATCCGGCGGCCGAACGGGTCGTAGCGGTATCCCCACCTCGTGCCGTCCGGAGTGGTCACAGAGGTCAGCCGGTCTTCGGCGTCCCACTCGTACCGCCAGATGTCGGCCTTGCGCGAGAGGCGGCTGCGGCGTCGCAGCACGACACGGCCGGCCGCGTCGTACTCGTAGTGGCCACCGCCCGCACCCACGAGAGTATTGCCCGCGTAGGTGCGCTCGCCCTGCGCCGCATCCTCCGGCCCGAACGCGGGCCAGGATGCCCGCGCCTGGTTGCCCGCGTCGTCGTAGGCGTACGTCTCGGACCAGTCCTGCGCGCGCACGGCCGTCACGCGACCGGCGGTGTCGAGTTCGTAGCCGACCTCGCCGAGCAGCGGATCGGTCATGCCCGTCAGTTGGTTGTCGGCACCGTAGGCGTAGGACCGGCTGCTCTGCACGGTGCCGTCCGCGGCGGCGATGTGCTGCTCGACGAGACGGCCGGAGGTGTCCCACCGCTGTTCCAGGGAGGCCGCACCGCGCAGGCCGCGTGAGGTCTCCCGGCCCACTGCGTCATGGGAGTACGTCACCGTGTGCCCGGCGGTGCGTACGGCCGCCGGGCGGCCGGCCGCGTCCCACTCATAGGCGGTGACGACCCCCGCGGGGGTGGACCGTTTCACCCGCCGCCCGGCGAGGTCGTACCCGTAGTACATGGTGTGGCCGTCGACGGCCTCCGTGACCACCCTGCCCACGTCATCCCACTGCCAGCGGAGGTCGTACTCCGGGCTCTCGGCGCGGGTCATCCGCCCGAGCGCGTCCCACTCGTACGAGGTCACCTCACCGTCGGCGTTCTTGGCGACGAGGCGCCCCAGCGCGTCGTACGCGTAGGTCACCCGCTGGCCGAGCGGGTTCTCCCGCGCCAGGACGCGGCCGACCGCGTCGTGCTCGTAGGTGACGCGGCGGCCGTCGAAATCGCTCTCGGCGATCAGCCGCCCGGCCACGTCGTACGTGTAGTCCCAGGTGAGGCCCCTCGGATCGACGACACCGACAAGCCTCAACGACGGGTCGTGCACGAATTCGTGGCGCACTCCGTCCGGTCCGCGGCGGGCCGCCAGCAGATCGAAGGGCCCGTAACTGCTCTCGGTGACCCGCCCGCCGCCGTCGACCTGCCGGATGCAGTTGCCCTCCCCGTCGTACGTCCAGCTCTGCTCCGTGCCGTCAGGACGACACACGTGCGCGATCCGCCCCTCGGTGGTCCAGCGCATCCGCGTCGTGGCCGCCTCGGGATCGGTGACCTCGACGACCCGGCCGAAGGCGTCGTAGCTCCGGGCGTGCCGGTTGCCCAGCGGATCGATCAGTTCCTCGACCAGCCCAGCGGCGTTGCAGCGGATCCGGGTGGTGGCGCCGAGCGGGTCGGTGATGGAGGTGAGCCTGCCGTCGCCGTCATGGGTGTAGCGGGTGGTGACACCGGCGGCGTCGGTGGCCGCGACGCAGTTGCCGCGGGCGTCGTACTCCCGGGACCATCCGCTGCCGTCGGGGAAGACGAAGGTCTCGGGCAGCCCTGTTTCACCGTAGGAGAAGCGGGAGACGGCGTGGTCCGGGTAGGTGACCGCGACCGGGCGCCCGGCGTCGTCGTTGGCGAACCGGGTGGTGTGGCCGAGGGCGTCGGTCACCGAGATCACGTGGTGGTGTTCGTCGTATTCGGTGCGGGTGGTGTGGCCGAGGGCATCGATCTCGGCCGTGATCTGGCAGTTGTCGTTGACGACGAAGCGGGAGACGGCCCCGTCGGCGGCGGTGAGGGTGGTGACGGTGGCGTCGGACCAGGCGGGGTCGGTGCCGTCGTAGTCGATCGTGAAGACGAGGTGCCCGGCTTCACCGCCTTCGGCGATGCACCGGTCCCGGGTGTCGTAGGTGTAGTCGTAGCGGTGGCCGTTGCGGTCGGTCCAGGAGGTCACGCGCAGCCGGTGGTCGTAGGTGAAGACCAGCGGCAGGCCGGAGGAGTTGATGTCCTCCGCCAGGTTGCCGTCGGGGTCGTAGGCGAACCGTTTGACGACGGTGTCGGTGCCGTCATCGGCGGCGCTCGCGAGGGCGAGACCGGTGATGCGGCCGAGTTCGGCGTCGGTGGTGAGTTTGAGGTGGTAGCCGCCTGAGTGGCGGATGTCGGTGGGGGCACCGTCGTCGTCGTACGCGAAGTCGATGGTGTGGCCGTTACGGTCCGAGATGCACTCGATCAGACACAGGCCGTCCCGGTCCGGTGCGCTAAACCGGCGGGTGTGGCCGGTGAGCGGATCGGCGACGGTGTATCCGCCGGATTCCAGACGGGTCATGGGCCAGCGCGGCCCATGCTCGGGCAGCACCCCGGCGCCGGGACCGACGGGGTGGGGATAGGCGATGACGCGACCGTCCTCGGTGACGAAGACCACCCCCCGCTCGTCGGTCTCCAGCCGCTGGTCGACGGTCGAGGCCCAGGTGGGGCCGAACCACCAGCCCGCCCGGTAGGCCGACCCCAGCCGCCGGGAGAAGACCAGAGGCAAGATCCCCGGCAGTTCGATGTCGGTCTGCGGCAGATACATCTGCCCGGTGGCCAGGTCCACGGGGTCGGTGAACTTCGAGACCACACTCTTGAGCCGGTTCAACGCCCCCTGGGCGGCGTCGTCGAGCATGCCCCGGCCGCTCTTGGCGAGACCGAGAACAGCGGCCTTCATGCCCTTCAGGCTCTTCATCGCCTTCAGCCCGCCCTTGAGGCCCTTGGCGAGCCCGCCGAGGGTGGTCAGGCCCTTCATGCCGGGGATGCAGTCGAGCGCGGCGAAGGCCACGTCCCAGAGGGAGGCTTCGCCGTTCATGTACTTCATCAGGGTGTCGGCCAGCACCACCAGGGCGGCGGCCAGCACGACCCAGGCCAGCGGTCCGCCGATGATCAGGACGACGATCCCCAGCACCGCGACGATGACCTTGCAGACGTTGACGATGGTGTCCCAGTTGTCCTTGACCCAGTCGACCGCCTTCTCCCACCACTTCCGGTTCTGAATACCGGCGTCCGACGCCTCCTCCAGCTTGTCCTTCGCCTCGGACGCGGCATCCTCACGCATCTTCTTGGCGTCCGCGGCCATCTTCTTGGCCGCCTCAAGACCGGACTCGGCGTTGTCGACGGCCCGCTGGGCACTGGACTGAGCGGACTTGGCGTCGGTGGCGTTACGGGTGGCAGCGCGGACCTCAGCCTCGTCGGGCTTGTCCTTGCCCTCCTTCTCGTCGTACTCCTCCGTCTTCTTCGTCGCCCGCTCCACCCAGGAATCGGCGGAGTCGCGCCGCCCGTTGGCCGCGGTCAGATCACTCCGCGCCTCCCGCCCCTTCGCCAGCGCCTTGTCCGCCAAGGACTGGGCGCGCTCCAGCTTCGGCCAGTACGCCGCCAGCGCTTCCCCCGCAAGGTCATACGAACGCTGAAGCTTCTTCAGATTCTTGGGAACTTCCTCGAACTCGTCCTGGAACGCCTTCGCCGTCTTCCCCGCCCACCGCAGCAGCGCGTCCTCACCGGCCATCCCCTTGATCTGGCGCAGCGCGTCCGCCACATCATCGGCGAAATCATGCAGCTCACGCGCCAACTGCTTGACCCGCTCCGGATCCCCCGGCGTCGGATCGTCATCCAGATCGAGCACGTGCCAGTCCGTCGGACGGTTCCCCACCGGACCCTCCCCCTTCACGCCACCCGGTCGACAACGTCGCACTGAGCCACTGCAGTTGAAGACGATGATGGTGCGCGCACGGTTCCGCTGACGGCCGCGCAGGTCAGCCTGGCCGGGCTCCAGGATGCAGCGCAGGCTCATGGCCTCAGGGGCTCGCCACAAACGACAGGGCCCCCCGGAACGGCAGGAAAACTGCAAGCTTCTTGCATACGGCGAGCCAGACTTCCGTCAAACAGCCCCGGGGACCCTGCTGTAGAAGCAATCGACCAGAACACTTACGGGGGGTTCCGCCGTGTCGGCGTTCAGCAAACAGACAGACCTACCGGAAACCAGAGCCCGCCAGTGGCTCACCCTGGTGGGACGCAAGAGAATACTGGTGATAGTCCACACTGTCGCCTACGGGAAGCGGCTACTCGACATACTGGCGCTGTTCGAGGCCGACTTCCGGATCCAGGTCATCTTCACCGCACCACCGCACGCTTTCGGCGATGAGGTGCCGCGCTTTCTGGAACAGCGGGGAATCGTGGCGCTGTCGTGGGAGGAGGTGACGCGGATGACGTTCGATCTGGCCTTGGCGGCCGGACCCCAGCGCGTGGGCGAGATACGGGCTCCGCTCGTCACCGTCCCGCACGGGGCCAATTACCTCAAGAGGATCTTGGGTGTGGCCGGCCCCAACGTGGCCGGCCTGCGCAAAGCGGACCTCATGCCCGACGGGGCGCCCCTGCCGGCCGCCGTCGTCGTACCGCACCAGGAGGATCTCGACGATCTGGCCGACTCGTGTCCAGAAGCCCTGGACGTGGCCCGCGTCGTCGGAGACCCGGCGCACGATCGGATCCTGGCGAGCCTGCCGCGGCGAGAGGAGTACCGCCGGGCGCTCGGGCTCACGGAGTCGCAGAAGCTGGTCGTCGTCACCTCGACGTGGGGCCCCCGATCGTCTTTCGGCCGGCTGGAGACGCTGCTGCCGCGGCTGATCGGGGAACTGCCGGCCGATCAGTACCGGTCTGCGATGCTGGTGCACCCCAACGTGTGGTCAGGACATGGCGTGTGGCAGGTGCACACCTGGCTGGCGCGATGCTGCCGGGAGGGCATCGGGCTCGTCCCGCCGGTCGCCGACTGGCGGTCCGTCCTGATCTGCGCCGACTGGATCATCGGGGACCACGGGTCTGTGAGCCTGTACGGCACCCTCACCGGGGCGCCGATCCTGCTCGCGAGCTCACCCGAGCAGGAGATCAACCCGGCGTCGCCCGCGGCGCGACTCGCGACGACGGCTCCCGCCCTCGCGCCCACACATTCGCTCATGGACCAACTCGCCTACGCGGCCGCGGAATACCGTCGCGACGAGTACGCCGCCATCGCGGCCCGCATCACGTCGGAACCCGGCCGGTTCAACCGGAACATGCGTAGGGTGATGTACGAGTTACTCAACCTGGGCCAGCCGGCTCACGCGCCCGTAACGCCGGTTCTCCCCCCGCCGCCTCCGCTGGATTCGTGGACAACGGGTGGACGGGAGCAATCCGCATGAGGTCCTTCGTGCAGGTTCAGGTCGTCGATCTCGACGAATTACCACAGGTGAACCCGTGCAGCACAAAGGATCTCCTGGAAGCCTCGCGATCGGTTCCCGAAGAGACGGCGCCGAAGCTGCTGGGCGTCGTCCTGGGCCGACAGTTGGTGTGGGCCTGCACCGGCGCGTGGCGACCATCGCCGGGGTATGGCAAAGGGGACGAGCACTTCGCGGTCGACGTCGACGCGTGCAAGGACCGTCGCTGGCGCGAGTGCGCGGATGTGTTGTACGGAATACGGCCGCTGCCGCTCGATGTGGCACTGGAGAGTCTCGAGTCCGTGGCGACGCAGTACCCGGGCTGTCAACTCGCCGCGGTCCCGGTTGACTCCGGAGGCTGGGCGGTTGCCACGGGCCCGGACCACTACCGGGTCGTGCTGAAGCTGCCTGCGGGTCGCCCTGACCCGGTTCGCGCAGACCGGTCTCTCCTGCCGTCGTGTCTGCACGGTTGGCTGACAGCCGGCCACTCACTGCGCGAACTCCCTTCCGTCGACGTCACTCAGCGGTGGAGCCCGGCTCCGTCGATGCACCGGACGCGTGCAGATCGTCCAGGCACGCCCTGACACGCCTCGCCTCCTGCGGGCTGCGCACCTTGTGCAGCGCGTATGCGCGGGCGTAGAACTCACCTGCGGCGATGACATCGCCGCGCTCACGAGCGCCCTCGCCGAGCATCTCCAGTGTCCTGGCCTGCCAATGGGCCGACCCGGACTCGGTGAAAACCGCGAGGGCCTCCGTGAGTTCTTCCACCCCCTTGTCACCGGCGCCCGCACGGGCGTGAGCGCGCCCGAGAAAAGCAAGGGCTCGTGCCGTGTCGTGTGTGTCCTCGACGGACACCATCACCTCGTACGCCTCGCGGAAGCACTCGACCGCGGTCCTCGCGCGTCCCTCGGCGAGTGCGATCTCGCCGAGAACGATCCGCGCCAGGGCAGTGCCGCGCAAGTATCCGCAGCCCTCCCACAGTTCGATCGCCCGGTTCAGATGCCGTACGGCCTCGTCCCGCCTGCCGGCCTGATGATGGCAGCCACCGAGGCCAAGGAATGCCTGCCCTTCGTCCCGCACATCACCCGCCGCCCGAGCCGCCTCAGCGGAAGCTGCATACCATCTGACGGCCTCATCGGTACGCTCCGCAGCTGCAAGTCCGATGGCCCCGGAGTTGAGCATCTGGCGCTCCGCCTCGGCGTTTCCACTACGCCGTGCGGCGGCGAGGCCGATCTCGTGCGATTCGATCCAGAGATCGTAGTGACGCAGATGCAGGTACAGGGGCCACGACGCATCAACGAGTTGCCATGCCGTCTCGTCCCACCCGTTCTCCACCGCGGCACGCAGCATGGCCATCAGGTCCATGCGCCGGGTGTCCAGCCAGGTGAGCGCCCCGGCCTTGTCGGCGAAGGGGAGCGGGAGCGCGGAGGGAAAGGCGTAGTCCCTGGGCAAGGTGAACTGCGCCGGCGTGAGCAGCTCCTCGGCTGCGGTGGCTGTGGCCAGATACCAGTCGCACACCCGGCGCAGCACCTCTCCCCGTGCGTCCTCCGGCTCGTCCTGCAGCGCCCGTTCACGCGCGTGCAGTCCCACGAGATCGTGGAAACGGCAGATCCCCGGACCCACCTCCTCAAGAAGGCTGGCCTCGATCAACTCATCGAGCGGACGGTCGGCCCGGTCCAGGGACTCCCCGCAACAGGCTGCGACGATCCGGGCGTCGTAGGTACGCACCGGCAGGAGGCCGAGGCGCCGGTACACCGCTGCGCCTTCCTCGGTCAGCTCTGCGTACGAAGCGTTCAGGGCGGTCTCCACGACCGCCTCTCCCCCGACCTCCAAGGTGATGAGGTCGCCCGGCTTGCGAGCGAGAGCTTCGGCCATCACGTGCACGGGTTGCCGGGGCCGCGACGCGAGTCGTGCCGATGCCAGACACACCGCCAGCGGGAGCCCCGCGCATAAAGCGGCCAGGTCACGTGCCGCCTGAGGTTCGCGGGCGACTCGCTCGCCGCCGATTCCGCGGGCGAGCAGTTCGAGGCCCTCGTCCGCGTCGAGGCCCCCGAGGCTGTAGAACCTCGCACCGTCGCCGCCGAGGTGGGTGAGCATGTGGCGGCTGGTCACGACGACGAGCCCGCCCGTTCCTCCCGGCAGCAACGGGCGTACCTGTGCCGCGCTGTGCGCGTTGTCGAGCATGACCATCACCTGTCGGTCCGCGGTGACGGACCTCCAAAGGGAAGCCACCTCGGCCAGTTCGACAGGCACTGATCTGGTGCCGAAGGCACGCAGGAACTGCCCCAGCACTTCTCTCGGCGATGCCGGGCCGCCCACGGTGTGCGCACGCAGGTCCGCGTAGAAATGACCATCCGGGAAGTCCTCCCCCAGTTCCCGCAACCACTTGGTCACCAGGGCCGACTTACCGACCCCTCCCGGCCCGCTGACGACGATGAGTGACTGCCGGCTACCAGTGCCCGTATCGAGGAGGCGGCGCAACGCGGCCAAGTCGTCTTCCCGCCCGGTGAAATGAGCGGGTACGGGCAACAACTGCCGTGGCGGAGGCTCAGGCTGGGCACCTGGATAGTGCACGTGGAGACCACCTTGGATGGCGCGCGCCTGGACCGTGGGGCCGTAAATCCGAGCCTCGCCCCCAATGGCGTTCACCTGGCCGGTCCGGGAGGGCGCGGCCCGGTGGCTCTCCATCCAACGCCACAATCGCGCCTCCATGTCCGGCCGTGCGCGGCTCTCTTCGACCAGTCCCTCGGCCAATGACAGCAGCGCAGCAGGATCGTCGTGCCGCTCTCGGCCATGCTGCCACGACTGAACAGCAGCACTTCCCTCGGCGGATTCCACGTCCGTGAGCGCGATCCATGACCGCCAGGCGTCGTCGGAGGTGTGCTGGTGCGTACTCGCGCGCAGCAGCGCAGCCAGCAGTTCAGCAACCATGACCGCCTGCATAACCCTCCCCGTATCGAGGCCAGTCACTGTGCGCGTGCTGCTGGCTCCCTACCCGAGGCTGTCGCAAAGAACGCCTGGTCACAGCCCTGGTGGTTATTTCCAGCCAGGACTTTACGCTCCCTGGCCACCTCACAGGCTCCGTGCCACGCTGACTCGTACACGTGTCCCCAGCGGGAGGATGCTGGTGGAATTCCATATCTTGGGCCCAGTGGAACTTCTGGTCGGCGAACGACGTGTCGAGCTCGGATCCGACAAAGAACGCTGCCTGCTCGCAGCCCTGGCGCTGGACGTGGGCCGGCCACTCTCCCTCGAGACCCTCGCCGGCCGGATCTGGGACGGCGATCCTCCGGTGCAGGCCCGGAAGAACACGCATACCTATATCTCCCGGATCCGCCGCCACCTTCGCCTGGACGATACCGACCCTCCGCCGCAGATCACGCGCCGAGCCCACACCTATGCTCTTGAGGTCGACCCGGAACTCGTCGACTGGCACCGGTTCAAGTCTCTGACGGCGGAGGCCGGTAAGGCATCCGACCGTGGGGACGACGCCCGATCAGCCTTGCTCCTCACCCGTGCGGCGGCGTTATGGAAGGGCGAGCCGCTGGCGGGGCTCCCGGGCGCGTGGGCGGCGGCAGCGCGAAGCGCCCTGACGGAGAAAGGGCTGGCCGCCACCGGTTCCCGCATCACAGCCGAACTCCGCCTCGGCCGATACGCGGATCTGGTCGGCGAACTGCACGAGTTGGTAGACCGGCATCCGGCTGACGAGACGCTGGCCGGACAGCTCATGCTCGCCTGTTACGGCAGCGGTAGATACCCGGACGCACTCCGTGCCTACCAGAGGATACGTGGGCTGCTACGGGACGAGTTCGGATCGAGTCCTGGAGCCGAGCTGAACCGCCTTCACCAGAACATCCTCGGCCGGATACCGATCGGCGAGATACTCCACGGTGCCCCTGGCGGACGGGAGCTCCCCGGAACCGACCACAAGCGGGGATCCGTCCAGCTGGCGGGACCGACGCCGCCCAGGAACCTGCCCCGGCAGACCCCGCTCGTCGGCCGTGCCGAGGAGATGAGAGCCTTGCGCGCGGCGATCGCCGTCGCCGCTGAGGACGGATCCGTCGTGGCCCTCGAAGCGATATCCGGAATGGCCGGCGTGGGAAAAACGGCGCTAGCCCTCCATGCCGGCCACCGGCTCGCCGAACACTTTCCGGATGGGCAGCTCTACCTCGATCTGCGGGCACACTCCGGATCTGCGGAGCCGCTGAGCACGGAGTCGGCACTCGCCACACTCCTGCGGCTCCTGGGCATAGCCGCCGCACACGTACCCGTCAGCCTCGACGAGCGAATCGCCCTGTGGCGGACGATGCTCACGAAGCGCCGGGTTCTCATCGTTCTGGACGACGTCTCTGACCCCGACCAGGTCAGGCCGCTCCTGCCGGGGGGAACCCCGTCACTGGTCATCGTCACCAGTCGCCGCCACCTGACCGGCCTGCCACACGCCCGCCACATACTGCTCGACGTGCTGCCGCCGGACGACGCGGTCGGGCTCTTCCGTGAGTTCGCGGGTGCGGACCGTACCCGTGACATCGAGGTCGTCGCCCGTATCGTCCGGTACTGCGGATATCTCCCACTCGCCATCGAACTCGTGGCCAACCGCCTTGCCACCCGCCCTTCCTGGACACCGGCCACGCTGAGCGAGCGACTCGCACGCGGCACCAGCCGACTCCGCGAGATCCGCGACGGATACCAGGAGATCGCACGGGCATTTGACTTCTCCTATCAGACGCTCACGGCCGCTCAGCGACGCGCCTTCCGGCATCTGGGTCTCCACCCGGGTCCGGACTTCACGGTGGACGCCGGCGCGGCCCTGCTGGGGCTGCCGGCCGACGACGCCGAGCACCTCATCGATGCGCTGATCGGATGTCATCTGCTCAGAGAGCCGGCTCCCGGGCGTTTCGCGTACCACGATCTTCTCCGCGAGTACGCTCGGACGCTGACGCGCTCCGAGGACGATCAACAAACGTGTGACCAGGCACTGCGGCGCCTGATCTCCTTCACTGTCGCCCAGGCCCGCCACGCGGACGAAATCGCCCACCCGCGACGACTACGCCTGCCCGCACCCGGCCAGGCGGACCCGCGGGAGCAGTGGACTGCTCTGCCCGGCGACGACGCCACAGCCTGGTTCACCGCCGAGCGGGGGAACCTGCTCGCCGTCGAGGAGTACGCCCGTACCCACGGGGCCCCGGACCAGGCCGCCCTCCTGGCTGACGCCCTCAGCAGCTTCCTGACCGAAGGGTGCCATTGGGCCGACGCCGAGATCGTGCATCGCAACGCGGTCGCGTACCTGAGAACCACCGGCGACCGCCTGGCGCTCTGCCAGGCGCTGCTGTCCCTCACCGAAACCAACGCGAGCACGGGTGCGTATCCCGAGGCCATGGAAGCCGGTGAAGAGGCCCTGAACGTCGCGCGCGCCGAAGGCGACCCGATGCGAGAGGTAGAAGCCCTGCGGGCGCTGGGGGTCCTGCAGTGGCACCAGGGTGAGCACCACACAGCCATCGCCCTCAATACCGCCGCATTACGCATAGCAGACAAATCGGGCAATGTGTGGTACAAGGCACGATGCCAGAACAATATCGCCATTGCGCAACTATCCCTGGGGGAGATAGACAGCGCTCGAGATCACTTCCAGCAGGCGATGGCCGGATTCAAGGCGGCGGGAGACACCTGGGGGATTGTGCGATCCCTGAACAATCTCGGTGATTTGCATAAGCGTATCGGTGAGATCGAATCAGCCAGGAGAACCCTGGAGAAATCGCTTTCCCTGGCAGAGTCCGGCGGGAATACATATGTACGCGCCACGGTGCTCACCAATTTAGCTGACATTCTCAGCGAGACAGGTAATGATGATCAATCTCTGGCCATGCACGCACAGGCTGTGCAAGATTTCGGATCGCTTGGTGACCGCAAGTCGCTGGCAAATGCTCTCAACGGGCTTGGAGACGCACACCGAAGGGCCGGATTCAGCGAGGAGGCGGCACACCAGCACCGCAGCGCTTTAGCACTAGCCCGCGGCATCGGCGCCACCCACGAAGAGGTGCACGCGCTCCGCGGCCTGGCACTCACTGAACTCGCCGCGGGCCGCCTGAACGACGCCGGTGACCACCTACAGGAGGCCGTCACCACCGCGCGGCGCACCGATGACCGCGGGGAAGAGGCACGGGCCCTCGCGGCGCTCGCCGACGTCTGCGCCGCGGAGGGGGAGGGCGACGAGGTCCGCCTGGCGCTCGAACGCGCCATCGAGCTCATGCGTCACCTCGACCCGCGCGAAGCGGACAGAATGAGTCAGAGGCTGAGGGAACTTACGCGACACTGAGCGGACCACAGCTTTAGACGTTCACTGTAGATTCTACATTGCACCCAAAGGGGCCAGTCCAGCCCCTCGCCGAATTGGCGTTCTAGGGCGTCGCCACGATAGGGTCTCAGCAACTGCTAGACCATGAAAGGCAACACCACCTCGTGCGTGTATATCTGATGCCCCTCGCAACTCTCGGTATCGCCACCGCAGCCTTTACTGTCGCAATTCAGACAGGTAGTGCACAACCGGCACAGGCAGCCGTCCAGCCAGAATCGGGAGGCGATATCTGCATACCGACATCGACTGAGCGTGTGCAGGCGCTCGACATGTCCGTCAATACCGCATCGACGCGTGCTCATGACTGGGAGCAGGCGATGCTCTCCCTCTGACGCGCCCGGGCTGAGGCGTGGAGTCCCAGTCGTCGCAGCAACCGGGACTCCACGCCTCAGCCCGATCCCCGCGACACTGGAGCCCTCGTCGTAGGACCTCCCCGTTTACGGCGGGGCTGTCACGCAGCGTGACTTCCCCCTGCACTGAGAGCACACGACGAAGCGCCCCGCTCGGCGTAGGCCGCGCAGGGCGCTTCTCTGCTGGTCAACGCCCCCGGGGGCGCTGCCGATCAAGTAGGCCGCGTGGGACTCGAACCCACAACCAACGGATTAAAAGTCCGGTGCTCTGCCAATTGAGCTAGCGGCCCGCCCGGCCAGCATAGCCCGGACCTCGGCGTGCCCCCGAGGGGATATCGACCCGGCGGGTGGGACGCGGCCCCTGCCTGCGGGGGAGGGCCGCGGGTGGGGGTCGGGTCAGAGGTCCAGGTCCGTCCAGGGGGTGCTGATCATGGCCAGGTGCTCGTTGGAGAGCGCTCCGGTGTAGGTGCGGACTTCGTCGACCGCGGCGGTCATGGGGTCGGTCCAGCCGGTGGCGGTGCGGGCGCGGCCGATCTGGAGGCCGGTGGTGGCGGGACAGGTGGCGGAGTCGGGGAGGGGGAGGTCGGCGGCGAGGCTGCCGTCGACGTAGAGGCGGGCCGTGCGGTCGGGGCGTCGTACACCGCGGTGAGGTGGGCCCACTCGCCGGTCGCTGCCGCGCCACCCGTCGCGCGGACCGGGTCTGCGGTCCCGTCCGCGAGCGCCAGGGACCAGCGGCCGTCGTGGACGCCGAGCGCGAACGACGCCGGGACGGCGCCGCCGTCCTGGCTGAGTACGGTCATGCCGTCCCCGGCCGTCGTCTCCGGCCGCGCTGACGCGGCGACGGCGAAGGATCCTGACGGGTCCGCCGCCGCGGTCTGCGCGGTGAGGTAGGCGTCGGGCGTGCCGTCGAGGGCGGCGCCCGTCTCGTACGCGATGCCCTCCGGGCCCGCGGCGCCGAAGGTGACGCCCGCGCCCGCCCTGGCCGGTGTGGTGCCGGCGGGGGCCGCCTCAGCCGCCCCTTCGGGGTCACCGAGCGCCCAACTCGCCACCGGCGCACGGCCGGCACTGACACGGATGGTGTACCGGGTGGGCTCGGAGGTGCTGCCCGCCCTGCTCACGGACTGGGCCTCCACGACGTACACGCCCGACTGCTCGGGCGTCCACGTGACGGTCACGGGCTCGCCGGGGGCGGGGGCGTCGACCGGATGCGGCGGCGAGCCGTTGACGGACCAGCGGTACGTGACCGCCTCCTCTGCCGGTGCGTCGAAGGTGAAGCGGCCCGGGACGCCGACGCCGTCGGTCCAGCCCTCGGGGTCCTCCGGGTAGTCGGGCGAGGAGATCACGGGCGGCACGGGCACGGTCGGGTCATAGACGAACTCGCAGGGACCGGCGCCCCCTTCGGAGCTCCACGGCCCCCACGCGGTGCCGTCCCAGCCCCGCACATGCCACTGCACGGGCGTGTCCTCCGGGATGTCCTGCCGCTCCAGATGCCAGGAGAACCCGGAACCGCTCGCTTTCGCGGTCGTGGTCAGCTCGTGCGTCTGCGGGCCGCCGGACGCGTCCTGCCAGCTCAGCTCGAACTGCGCCGCAACCGCGTCGCCGTCCGGGTCGGACAGGACCGCGCGGAGCGCGGGCGCGCTGTTGAGGTAAGGGCGGTCGGGCCCCGCGACGCAGGGTCTGTACGACGTGCTGAGGTCGGCGGTGGCCGGGCGGTCGGGGGCGGTGGTGGCGGCTGCCGCCGGCGTGAGCGGCGTCGCCACAAGTGCGGCGGACAGCGCCGCGGCGGCTAAGGCAGAACGGACGAGAGCATAAAGGGCCAAGGTTTCCCTCCTGGGTGAGAACCGACGGGATTTCTCCTGGCGGAGGGTTTGGGGCCCTCTAGGCATTGCCCTCGAACAGGCTAACGACCCGCTGTGACATCACGCCCACCCCTTGTCGTCGCCGGTGGTGCCCGGACGCGGGCGGGCCCCCTCCCTGGGGTGGGAGGGGGCCCGGGTGGTGGTGCGGGGGTCAGCCCTTGCGGTTGTTGCGGTCCTGGCGCTTCCAGCGGGGCTTGTCCGCGCGGCGGTCGTCCGAGGTGCGGCGGTCGTGGCCGTACGACGGGCGGGTGTCGCGGCGGTCGCGGCCGGCCGGGCGGTCGCCGCCGAAGCGGGAGCGGTCGGAGTCGCGGCGCTCGTAGGGGCGGCGGTTGTCGCGGTCGTAGGGGCGGGCGGCGCCGCGGTCGTCGCGCCGGGGGTAGGAGCGGGTGCCGCGGTCGTACGGGCGGGAGCCGCGGTCGTCGCGGCGGGTGTCGCGGCGGTCGTACGAGCGGGGCTCACGGCTGCCGTACGAGCGCTCGTCGCGGCGATCCTCCCGGCGGTCGTAAGCACGGTCGTCGCGGCGGTCGTACGAACGGTCGTCGCGGCGGTCGTCCCGCCGGTCGGTCCGGTAGTCCCGGGTCTCGCGGTTGTCCCTGTGGTCGCGGTCGTTGCGGTCGTTGCGGCGGGTGTCGCCCGACCTGTCGAAGGTACGGAAGCGCTGCTCCCGGCGGTCGTGCCGGGCCGCGGTGCGGTTGTACGGGCGGTCGGAACGGTCGCCGCGGTCGCCGCCGTACGAGCGGTCGCCCCGGTCGCCGTACGAGCGGTCGCCGTACGAGCGGTCGCCGTACGAGCGGTCCCCGCGGTCGCCGCCGTATGCCCGGTCGCCGCGGTCCGTGCGGGGCGCGTACGGGCCGTCCTCCCGCCGGGGCTCCGTCGCCGCGTCGGCCTGAACCGCCGGCTCCGCCGGTTCCGGCGTCACGCCCGCGCGCGTCGCCAGCCGCGTCGCCTCCGCGCGCAGCTCCGCCGCGTGCTTGCGGGCCCGCTCCAGTTGGGCCTCCATCTGCGTCACGTCCCGCTCCGCCGCCGTCGCCGCCTGGGCCGCCGATTCGGCCTGCACCTCGTCGATGGACCGGGCGCCCGTGATCCGCGCCACGTCGGGGTCGAACGCGCCGCGCCCGCTGATGATGTGCCGCGAGGCGTCCACCGCCGCGTCCTCCAGCAGGCGGAAGACCGTGCGGCGCTGGTGGGGCAGGGCGAGGGAGACCACGGTGCCGGACTCCCCCGCGCGCGCCGTACGGCCCGCGCGGTGCAGGTAGTCCTTGTGGTCGCCGGCCGGGTCGACGTTCAGCACCAGGTCGATGCCGTCGACGTGGATGCCGCGCGCGGCGACGTCCGTCGCCACCAGCGCGTGCACCCGGCCGTCCTTGAAGTCCGCCAGTGTGTGCGTCCGCGCGCCCTGCGTCATGCCGCCGTGCAGCGCGGCGGCGCGCACGCCGGTCTCGCGGAGCTGGTCGGCGACGCGGTCGGCGCCGAGCTGGGTGCGGACGAAGACGATGGTGCGGCCCTTGCGCGCCGCGATGGCGGCGGTGACGGGCGCCTTGTCGCGCGGCTTCACGACGAAGACGTGGTGCGTCATCGTCGTCACCGCGCCCGCCGACGGGTCCACCTCGTGGCTGACGGGGTCGACGAGGTAGCGCTCGACGAGCGTGCCGACGCCCTTGTCCAGCGTGGCGGAGAACAGCATCCGCTGGCCGCCCGGCGGCACCTGGTCGAGCAGCTCGGTGACCTCGGGCAGGAAGCCCAGGTCGGCCATCTGGTCGGCCTCGTCGAGCACGGCGATCTGCACCCGGTCCAGGGAGCAGGCACCGCGGTCGATGACGTCGCGCAGCCGGCCGGGGGTGGCGACGAGCACGTCGACGCCGCGCTCCAGCGCACCGATCTGGCGGCCCATGGACGTACCGCCGCAGACGACCTTCATCGACAGCCGCAGGACGTCGCCGTACGGCTGGAGCGCGTCGGCGACCTGCATGGCCAGCTCGCGCGTCGGGGTGAGGATGAGGCCGCGGGGGCGCTTGGGGTCGGTGTGGCCGCCGGCGAGGGTCGCGAGCAGCGGCAGGCCGAAGGAGAGGGTCTTGCCGGAGCCGGTACGGCCGCGGCCGAGGACGTCGCGGCCGGCGAGGGCGTCGGGGATGGTGGCGGCCTGGATCGGGAACGGGGTGGTGACGCCGTAGTCCGCGAGCTTGGCCACGACCGCGCGGGGCAGGCCGAGGTCCCCGAACGTCGGCGCGGCGGCCTCCGAGGTCTCGGCGGTCTCCGGGGCCGCGGCGGTCTCCGCGGGCTCGGTGACGTCGGTCACCTCGGTGGTGTCGGTCGCCTCGGTGGTGTCGGTCGCCTCGGGCGTCTCCGCCTCGTCGAGGGCAGGGGCGAGCACAGGGATATCAGACATGAACGAGCTCAAGCCTTCCGCAGTCGTCGGCACGCGCCACGACTCCGCGGCGGATGTACAAGGACCGCCTCTTGCGGTCTGCCACGGCAGGGAAGGGAACGCGCCACACACGGCGCGCTTCGGTGGGGCGCCGGGCAAATGGGATCAAACGATCTACCAGAGTACGCACCAGGTGGGCCGGCTGGCAAATCAGTTTCGCGGGCACGGCTCGCGGGGGGTGGTATCGGAGGGCGCGGGCACCGGGTACGCGCCGGTCGGCGCGCCGCGCGACGCCTCCCGTGTCCTCCGCGGGCGCCGGGGAGTTGAGCCGTACGACGCGTCCTGAAAGGGGCTTCCCATGCCTGAGCCGACAGCCCGTGCCGCCCTGCGGATCTCAGCCGCCACGATGGCGGTGCTGGCGCTCGGCGGGTGCATGACCGTCTCCGGTACGAGCCAGCCCGGCGACCCCGATCCGGGCTCCGGCCGCAGCGGCACCGAGCCCGACGGCGGTGTGCGGGTCAACGACCTGCCGTCCGCCGCGGCCGGCGACAGCGGCACCGGTGAGGCAGGCGGCGCCGGGGGCGCCACCGGCAGGCGGGACGGCGACGGGACGGCCCCCTCCGCCACGGGCCAGCCGGGCGGCGGCGCGGGCGACCCGGCGACGCCGGCCCCCGGCTCGGCGACACCCACGGACGCGGGCGGCACCGGCGGCACCGACGACACCCCGGACCCGCGGCCGTCCACCACCCCGGACCCCCGCCCCCGGCCGACGACCCCGGCACCGACCCCCACGGTTCCCGGTCCGGCACCGACCCCCACCCCCACCCCGACGCCGACCACCACGGACGGCGGCACGGCCGAAGGCGGCAGCGCCGCCGAGGGCTACTCCCCCCACCTCCCCTACGCGGACCGCCGACTCCCCTTCACCTGACCGCCACTGACCCGGCGTCCGGGAGCCGCAGCGCTCCCCGGCGGTCCCTCCGCCGTCCTCCCCCGCTCCGTTCTCCGGCATCGGACCGGCCCGTGACCCGGCGCCCCGGCGGGCCCCGTCATACGCGCGGGGCGTACGCGCATCCGCCCCCGCGCTCCCCGTGAGCCACTGTCACCTGGCCGCCCCGCACCGCGAGTTCCCATCGCCTCTCACGCGCCGGGCGCCCCGGGTCTCTCAGCCGTATCCCAGCGCGTGCAGCCGCTCGTCGTCGATGCCGAAGTGGTGGGCGATCTCGTGGACCACGGTGATCTCCGTCTCCGCCACCACGTCCTCCCGCGACTCGCACATCCGCAGCGTCGGACCTCGGTAGATGGTGATCCGGTCGGGGAGCACGCCCGCGTACCACTCGCCGCGCTCCGTCAGGGGCGTGCCCTCGTAGAGGCCGAGCAGACCCGGGTCGTCCGGCGGCGGCTCGGGTTCGACGAAGACCGCGACGTTGTCCATCAGGCGGGTCAGCTCCGCCGGGATGCGGTCGAGGGCCTGCGCCACCAGTTCCTCGAACTCCTCGTTCGACATGTCCAGCACATGGCCCATTCTGCGGCAGGGCGCCGAATACCGGCGGGCCACTCCGGGCATACGTTGCGAATGGCCCGCGAAGTGCCTTTTGCGGTCTCCCCCGTCCGCGCCATGTTCGAGCGCCTGCGCCGCGCTCCCGCCCGTGTCCGCCGCTTCCCCACCGCTGTCCGCCGACTGGCCCAGCGGGCGCGGGGAGCGCGCGGACGCGGGACGCGTCGTGCACCCGCCGCGCCGGAACTCGGCCGCCGCCCGCACCCCTACCTCCGCGCCCTCGGCCTGTCCGCCGTCACCGTCGTCGGTGCCGCGCTCGGGCTGCTCGTCGTCGGCGGGGTCGAGACCTCCGTCGGGCCCATGGACACCCGGATGGCGCTCACGCCGTCCGTCACCGGCGACACCCGGATCGGCGTCTCCCCTCTCGGCGCCATCGACATGGACAGCCACGACGCGCCTCTGCGCCTCGACGTCGAGGTGGAGCGCCTCGACCCCGACCGCTCCCGCGCGCTCTTCGCGCACCCCGAGGAGTTCTCGGGGCTGGAGGACAGGGTGACCGCCGACATCCGCCGGAGCACCTTCGATCTGGGCGTACGCTCCGGGGTCGCCGCCCTCGTCGGCGCCACGGCGCTGGGGCTCGCCGTCTACCGCACGCCGCGCCGCGCGCTGGCCGCCGGCGGGCTGGCGCTCGCGCTGCTCGCCGCCTCCGGCGCCGCCGCGTTCGCGACGTGGAACCCCAAGTCCGTGCTGGAGCCGAAGTTCTCCGGGCTGCTGACCAGCGCGCCCAGCGTCATCGGCGACGCGCGCAGCATCGTCACCGAGTTCGACGTGTACCAGCAGGAGCTGGCCCGTCTGGTCACCAACGTCAGCAAGCTGTACGACGCCGCCTCCACGCTGCCCGCGTACCGGCCCGACCCCTCCACGGTCCGCTTCCTGCACGTCTCCGACATGCATCTCAACCCCGCCGCCTGGGGCATCATCCGCTCCCTCGTCGAGCAGTACGAGCTGGATGCGGTCATCGACACCGGGGACACGATGGACCACGGCTCGGAGGCCGAGAACGTCTACCTCGACCCGATCGCCACCCTCGGCGTCCCGTACGTGTGGGTCCGCGGCAACCACGACTCGCTCGCCACCCAGGCCGCCGTCGAGCGCCAGAAGAACGCGCGGGTCGTCGACGACGGCGAGTCGGTGGTCGTGGCGGGCGTACGGATCGCGGGCATCGGCGATCCGCAGTTCACCCCGGACCGCTCCGTCGCCGCCGCCGGGGACCCCGCGGAGGAAGCGGCCGGCGAGCGGCTGGCCGCGGCGCTCACCGGGCTGCGGGACCGGGGCCGGCCGGCGGATCTGGCCATCGCCCACAACCCCGTGGTGCTGGAACAGGTCGACGGCCTCGTACCGCTGGCGCTCGCCGGCCACCGCCACCATCGCAAGCAGCACCATCTGCCGGAGGGCACGCGGCTGATGGTCGAGGGCTCCGCGGGCGGCGGCGGACTGCGCGCGGTGGAGAACGACGCGCCGGAGAAGGTGAGCGCGTCCGTGCTCTATCTCGACCGGAGTACGCGCACGCTGCAGGCATGGGACGAGATCACGCTCGGCGGGCTGGGGCTGACGTCGGCGGAGGTCAGCCGCCATCTGGTCGAGGAGAACCGGCCGGGTGGGGCCGAAGGGACGGAGCCGGCGCGCGCTCCCGGCGAGGACTCTTGACAGCCCTCCGTCACAAGAATTAACTCAACCAGACGCGAACCAACAGAGTGCAACACGTCAGTTCATCCGGTTCCTCCTGCTCATCCGATGTGTAAGGAGCCCCTGTGCCCCTCCTCGGCCCGCTGGGACGGCGGCCGGCCGGCACCATGCTGACCGCGTTCACCGTCCTGGCCACCGCCTGGCTGTCGCCCGCCGCGGCGACGCCCGTCACCGGCTCGACCACCGACGATGCCATCACCTCCGATGTCTGGACCGTGGCGGCACCACAGAACAACAAGGATCAACTCGCCGCCGACGTCGTACGTGACGACTCCACCGGCGCCCTGACCCTGACCGTCCGCCGCGGCGCGGCCGAGGTCCTGCCCGACTCCCCGCTCGGCCTGCGCACCCGGGACGCCGACCTGACCCGCGGGCTCGAACTCCTCGGACGCGACGACAGCCGCGTCCACGAGCGCTACGAGATGACCACCGGCAAGCAGCGCCGCATCGACTCCCCGATGACGGAGTCCCGCTTCGCGCTGCGCGGCGAGGGCGGCATCCGCATGGACCTCGTCGTCCGCGCCGCCCGCGACGGCGTCGCGTTCCGCTACGAACTGCCGGACTCCCAGGGCACGGTCGTCACCGGCGAGGCCAGCGGCTACCGCCTGCCCGCAGATGCGCCCGCCTGGCTGCTGCCGCACACCTCCTGGTACGAGGAGGTACGCAGCGAGACCACCGCCGGCGGCGCGCCCGCCGACGACTACGGCTACCCCGCGCTCTTCGAGGTCGCCGCCGACGACTACGTGCTCCTCACCGAGTCCGGCATGGACTCCGCGTATCCCGGCAGCAAGCTCGCGCACGCCGAGGGCAGCGGCGCGTACGACGTCGCGCTCGCCGAGGCGGAGGTGGTCTCGCCCGGCGACCTGGCCACTCCGTGGCGTACCGCGATCGTCGGGGACCTGGCGACCGTCACCGAGTCGACGCTGGTCAGCGACCTCGCGCCGGACGCCGAGTTCGACGACACCTCCTGGATCCGCCCCGGCACCGTCTCCTGGTCGTGGCTCGTCGAGCACGACAGCCCGCGGGACTTCGAGCGGCAGAAGGACTACGTCGACTACGCCGCCGCCCACGGCTGGGAGTACACGCTCGTCGACGAGGGCTGGAGCCGCGAGTGGGTGCCGGAGCTGGTGCGGTACGCGCGCACCAAGGGCGTCGACATCCTGCTGTGGTTCCGCTGGTGGGAGGTGGACACGCCGCAGAAGATGGCCACCGTCTTCGGCGAGCTGAACGACTGGGGCGTCAAGGGCGTCAAGGTCGACTTCATGAACACCGGTGACGGCGAGCCGGAGGGCGTCGGCAGGCACGCCTGGTACGAGGACGTGCTCGCGGCCACCGCCGAGCACAAGCTGCTCGTCAACTTCCACGGCGCGACGCTGCCGAAGGGCCTCCAGCGCACCTGGCCGCACCTGATGACCTACGAGGCGGTGCGCGGGCACGAGTACTACTCCTTCGACCAGCCGCTCACGCCCACGTACAACACGATGCTGCCGTTCACCCGGAACGTCGTCGGCTCCGCCGACGTCACGCCGGGCACCTTCTCCATGACCAACCGGACGCACAGCGACGCCCACGAGCTGGCGCTGCCCGTCGTGTACGAGTCCGGTCTGCAGCACCCCGCGGACAGCCCGGAGACGTACGCGGAGCTGCCCGAGGCCGCGCGCGTGCTCGACCAACTGCCCACGGTGTGGGACGAGACCCGCTACCTCGGCGGGCGGCCCGGCGACGACGCGGTGCTGGCGCGGCGCGCCGGCGACCGGTGGTTCGTCGGCGGCATCCACGCGGGCGCGGCCGGCACCGCCGAGGTGGACCTCGGCCGGCTCGGTGCCGACGACGGCGACCGGCTGCTCGTGGAGCTGGTCACGGACGGCGCCGACGGGCTGGCCCGCGAGACCCGCACGGTCGGCGGCGACGCGCGGCTGACGGTGCCGGTGGCGGAGAACGGCGGGTTCGTGGCGCTGGTGTGCGCCGCCGAGCGCGGCCGTACGACGTGCGACGAGCCGGTGCGTACGACGCCGGCGACCGCGCTCGCGATCACCCCGGAGACGGCGACCGCGAAGCCCGGCGACGAGATCGAGGTCACCGGCCGCTTCGCCGCCTCCGGCGGGGAGTCCGCGACGCTGCGGCAGGTCACCCTCGGCGCCCGGCCGCGGGCCGGCTGGACGGCGGCGGGCGAGGACGTGGCATCGCCGGCGCTGCGGCCGGGGCAGGCGCTGTCGGCGGAGTGGACGGTGACGGTGCCGGAGTCGGCGGAGCCGGGGTACGTGGACGTGCCCGTCGTCGCGGAGTACCGCGCGCCGGACGCCGGGCCCGCCGAGCCCCGGGTGCACGTCGAGCAGGCCGTACGGGTGCTGGTCGCGCCGCCGGTGCCGCAGGGCGAAGCGCACGTGGGTGACCTGCACCTGCTCACGGCGACGAACGGCTGGGGCCCGGTCGAGGTCGACACCAGCGTCGGCGACGACGGCGCGGGCGACGGCGCGCCGCTGACCATCGGCGGCACGGCGTACGACAAGGGAATCGGCGCCCACGCGCCGTCCCGCGTGACGGTCTACCTCGGCGGCGCGTGCACCTCGTTCGCCGCGCAGGTGGGCGTCGACGACGAGGTCGGGGATCGCGGCTCGGTGAGCTTCCGGGTCCTCGGCGACGACACGGAGCTGGCGACGACCGGCACTCTGAGCGGCACGGACGCCGCGCAGCCGGTGACGGCGGACGTGACCGGCGTGGACCTCCTCACCCTGGAGGTGGCGGACGGAGGCGACGGCACCAGTTACGACCACGCGGACTGGGCCGACGCGAAGGTCACCTGCGGCTGAGCCAGGGGCCCGGCGGCGCGCGCCTCGCGCCCGCCGCCGGGGCCCGGCCCGGACGCCCGGCACAGACGCCCGGCCCGTGCCTTCCGGAGCTGCCGCCCGGACATGGCCGCGAGCCTCTTCCCCGGCTTTCGAGTCCCGCCTTTCTCTCCACGCGATTCAGAAGAATCCCACTTCTTCTCGTGCACATCACAGGTGAGTGGAGCAATACGGGCGCAGACGTCGGAGGGCTTCAGAACACCGCGCTGGCGAGCGCCACATGCACCGCCGTGCCGCCGACTATCGACAGCAGGACGTTGCGCCGCCACAGGTGGACCGCCACGGTGGCGGCCAGCGCAAGCAGCGTCGGCCACGCCGCCCCCGCGTCGCGCGGTGTGAGGTGGCGCAGGGTGTAGGCGGCGAGGATCACCATCACGCCCGCCGGCATCGCCGCGCCGAGGTACGCCACGAGCGGGCTGGACCGCAGCGGCGCCAGCGCGGCGAACGGCAGCGCGCGCAGCGCCCAGGTCACGGCGACGGCGACCGCGACGGCGGCGAGCAGGTAGCCGGCCGCGGGGGTGTCAGGCACGTGCGCCCGCCTCCCTTCTGCGTACGACGGCGTAGCGGGCCAGGAGCGCCGCGGCGAACAGCGCGAAGGCGGCGAAGAGTTGCCCGCCCGGCACCGCGAGCCGCGCGGCAAGTGCGCAGCCCAGCGCCAGCGCGGGCACGGCGGCTCCGGGCCGGTCGCGGAGCGCGTCGAGGGCCAGCACGGTGAAGAGGGCGGTGACGGCGAAGTCCAGGCCCTCGACGCCGGCGGGGACGGCGGCGCCCAGCAGCGCGCCGGCCGTCGCGCCGCCGGCCCAGTACAGGTGGATGAAGACCTGGAGCCACAGCAGGCGCCGCCCGGGGTACGACTGCGCCGCGGGGTGCGCGGTGACGGCGTACGCCTCGTCGGAGAGCGCGAAGGTGCTGTACGCCCTGGCCGCGCGGCCCCGGACGCGGTGCAGCGGGAAGGACAGGGCGTAGAAGACGTGCCGGAAGTTGACGGTGAACGCCGTCAGCGCGATCTGCCCGAGCGGCGCCGCGGCCAGCACCAGGCCGAGGAGGAGGAACTCCAGCGAACCGGCGTAGATCAGGCCCGAGAAGACGCTCGCCCACCACCAGTCCAGCCCTGAGTGGACGACGAGGACGCCGAACGCCACGCCCATGGGAAAGGCGCCGAGCCCGACCGGTCCCGAGTCGGCGAGCGCCCGGGACAGGTCGGAGCGCAGCCGGTCGCCCGCGTGCCCCGTCACCATGGGTGCGATTCTAGAAAGATCCGCGGCTCATATGGTTGCGAATCGTGACCCTAAACTGTCGACATGAGCAATGAAGTGAAACTGGATGAGCTCGATCGTGAAATTCTGCGTCAGCTCCGGGAGGACGGGCGGCTGACGAACGTCGAGCTGGCCCGCCGCGTCGGCCTGACGCCGCCACCCTGCCTGCGGCGGGTGAAGCGGCTGGAGGAGGCCGGGATCATCACCGGCTACCGGGCGCGGGTCAACGAGGAGGCGGCCGGGCGGGGCCTCGAAGTGATCGTCTCCATCGAGGTGTCGGTGAGCGATCTCGACACCCTCGCGGGGCTGGAGGCGACGATCAGCGCGTACGAGGAGGTGGTGGAGTTCCGGCGGGTCTTCGGCACGCCGGACTACTTCCTGCGGGTGCTGGTCGCGGACTACGCGGCGTACGAGCAGTTCCAGACCGGCAGGATCATCGGCATCCCGGGGGTGGCCCGGGTCATCTCGCAACCCACCATGAAGAAGATCAAGGTGGTGGACTGAGCCCGGCCGGCCGCGGGCGCCGTTCCGGGGCAATCCCCGCGCGCCCTCATGCGTCAATTAAATGGCCTGACATATACATGAGTTGAGAAATCGAATTCCATTGGTCGGATCTCTTGCTCCGTGACGGACGCCCGACTACGTTACGGCTCGCGTCCCTTGGCGCGGCGCCTTTCACCGCCGCCGGGAATTCCCCCACCGCAGACCCGAACGTGAGGAAACCCCTCGTGACGATCTCCAGACGCAAGCTCATGATTTCCGGTGCCGCCGCCTCCGCCACGGCTGCCGCGGGCGGCGTGCTCTCCACCCGCCTCGCCGGCGCCGCCGAGGAGCCCGCGGCGGGCTCGCGGCCGGCCGCGAGCCCCGTCGGCGACGTGGTCGGCAAGGTCACCGTCGGCTACCAGGGCTGGTTCGCCTGCCCCGGCGACGGCGCGCCCATCAACGGGTGGTGGCACTGGAGCCGCGACATGAGCCGGCCGCCGTCCCCGGACAACACGACCATCCTGTCCTGGCCGGACATGCGGGAGTACGAGAACTCCTACCCGACCGCCTACCAGGACCTGAACGGCGGCGGCCAGGCCGCCCTCTTCTCCTCCTGGGACGACCAGACGGTCGACACGCACTTCCGCTGGATGGCCGAGAACGGCTGCGACACCGCCGCCCTCCAGCGCTTCAACCCCTTCGGCGGCGAGGGCGCCACCCGCGACGGCATGGCCCGGAAGGTGCGCGCGGCGGCCGAGAAGCACGGCCGGAAGTTCTACCTCATGTACGACGTCACCTCCTGGACGCAGATGCAGTCGCAGATCAAGGAGGACTGGACGACGAAGATGAGCGCGTACACGTCGTCCGGCGCGTACGCCGTGCAGAACGGCAAGCCGGTCGTGTGCATCTGGGGCTTCGGTTTCAACGACGACGGCCGCCCCTTCGAGCCCGGACCCTGCCTCGACGTCGTCAACTGGTTCAAGAACCAGGGCTGTTACGTCATCGGCGGCGTGCCCACGCACTGGCGCACCGGCCAGTCCGACTCCCGCCCCGGCTTCCTCGACGTCTACCACGCCTTCCACATGATCTCGCCGTGGATGGTCGGGCGGATCTCCGACGTCGGCGGTGCCGACCACTTCTACGCCAACGTCAACGGCCCGGACAAGGCCGACTGCGACGCGCACGGCATCGACTACCAGCCCTGCGTCATCCCCGGCGACCTGCAAAGCGGCCACCGCGCACACGGTGACCTGATGTGGCGCCAGTTCTACAACCAGTGCCGGGTGGGTGTCGCCGGCTTCTACATCTCGATGTTCGACGAGTACAACGAGGCCAACCAGATCGCCAAGACCGCCGAGAACGCGGCCCAGGTACCGTCCGGCTCCGGCATCCGCGCGCTCGACGAGGACGGCACCTCGTGCTCTTCGGACTACTACCTGCGGCTGACCGCCGACGGCGGCCGGATGCTCAAGGGCGAACTCGCCCTCACCCCGGACCGGCCCACGCCGCCACAGCTCTGACGCGCCCCGCCGGACCCGCCCGCACCGCCCCCGCGGGCGGGTCCGGCGGGCGCCCCTGCCCACGCACCACGCCCGCGTGTCCCGTCGGCGCGGCCATGTGGCGCTGGAAGCCGTGCAGGACCGGCTCGACGCCGAGGGGCGGCTCCGGCCACGCGCCGTGCGCCGCGGGCCCGGGTTCCGGGCGGTTGTCAGGCGATTGTTTTCCAGCACGACGTAAGGCGTCTTCTTATTCCCCTGACAATTCACCAGCACCCTTTGCGGGCAGACAAGCAAAAGGACCTTTGGAGGCGTTGACTTCATAACACCCGTGGTTTTACATGTGCGACACGAGCCGCACAGGAGGCACCCGCCATGCACCCCCACGAGCAGGCGACCGTCACCGCTGCCGCACTTCCCTCCGCCCGCCCCTCCGCCGAGGACACCGGTCTGCTGCGGCAGTGGGCTGCCGAGGGCGGGGCGCTCGAACTGCGCGCCCGGATCGTGCTGCTGGCCGGGCAGGGTATGCGCGACACCGACATCGCCCGCCGGCTCGGCGTCTCCCGGCAGACCGTCGGCACCTGGCGGCACAAGTGGGCGGACGAGGGCATCGCCGGGCTGCGGCACCGCACCCGCCCCGGGCGGCCGGCCACCGTCGACGAGGCGGAGGTCCTCGCCCGTACGCTCCTCGCCCCCGACGGCTCCACCGCCTCCCGGGCCGTGGGCCGCGAACTGGGCCTGTCCCACGCCACCGTCGCCGCCATCCGGCGCCGCTGGTCGGAACACCCGCCCGCCGACCCGCCGCTGCCCGGCTCCGACGTCTGGGTCGTCGGCCTGTACGCGGACGCCCACGGCGCCGTGCTCCTCGCCGGCGCCCGGCCCGGCGCCGCCGCGCAGCCGCGGCCCGCGGGCAGCGCCGTGGGCGCCGACGTGCTCGCCGGGCTCGACCGCGCCTGCGCCGCCCTGCCCGGCGCCGTCGCCGGAAGCCGGCCGCCGGCGCCGCACCGCGCGCTCGCCGCGTTCCTCGCCAGGGCCCGCAGGCGCCATCCCCGTATCGAGCTGTACGCGCTCACGCTCTGGACCTCGGACGCCGCCGACGCCCACCCGCACGCCTCCCCGCCCGCCGCGGACGCCGCCGGAACCCCCGCCGCTCCCCCCGAGATCCGGCCCGAAGCCTCTCCCCCGGCCACCCTTCACCGCATCCCCGCCACCTGCACCTGGCGCAGCTACCTCCGCGCCCTCGTCGCCCTCGACAGCTCCCGCCACCCCGAATCCTCCCGCCGCGTCTACCGCGACCTCGCCGGCGCCGTCGAGGCGTACGCCCGGCGCCCCGCGAGCGAGCCGCTGCAGTGGCTCCGCGAGTCGATCGCCAGCCACGCCGCCCCGCCCCGGCCCCGCACCCGCCGCGACGACACGGCCGGCGGCCCCCGGCGGGAGGCCGCCGGCGGCGCGAACCACATCGACCTCGGCTCGTTCAACGAGTGCGTCGTCATCGAGGCCGTACGCCTCGCCGGCACCGTCACCCGCGGCGAGATCGCCCACCGCACCGGCCTGACCCAGCAGTCGGTGTCCCGGATCGCCCGCTCGCTGCTGTCCCGCGGCATCCTCGTCGAGGCAAACCGCCGCCAGGCGACCCCCGGCAAGCCGCGCACCCCCGTGCGGCTGCGCGGCGAGGCGGCGCACGCCGTCGGCGTCCACATCGACCCGGAGGTCTTCACCGCCGTCGTCATCGACCTGGACGGCGCGATCGTCGCCGAGCGCACCCGGCCCGTCCAGCCGACCACCGACCCCGACGTGCTGGTCAAGCAGGTGGCCCGGCTCGGCCGCGGCGTCCTGGCCGACGCCCGCGGCGCGGTACGGCCCGGAGGGTTCCTCGGCATCGGCGTGGCCGTCCCCGGGCCCGTCGACACCGACTCCGGCACGGTGCTCGACCCGCCGCTGATGTCGGCATGGACGGACCTGCCGCTGCTGTACCTCCTCAAGGACCACTTCCAGTGCCCGCTGATCATGGAGAAGGACGCGACCGCCGCGGCGGCGGGCGAGCGGTGGATCGGCCGCGACCGGCGCGACCGCGACTTCGCCTACGTCTACCTCGGCACGGGCGTGGGCTCCGGCCTGTACCTCAACGGCGGCCTGCACCGCGGCACCAGCGCGAACGCCGGCGAGTTCGGGCAGTTATGCGCCGTCGCCCTCGGCCGCACCGAACCCGGCGGCCGGCCCGAGGTGCTGCCCGAGTGCAACCCGCCCCTCGGGCTCTCCCGGCTCGCCGCCCGGCACGGCTTCCCGCTCGACGCCGCCGCGGCCGGCACCACCGCCGGCTACCGCGCCGTCACCGAGGCCGCCGCGGCCGGCGACCCGGCCGCCACCGCCGCCCTACGGGACCTGGCGCGGGCCGTCGGGCAGGGCGTCACGAGCCTGGTGGACCTGCTCGACATCGACCTCGTCGTCCTCGGCGGGCCGTTCTTCACCGAGGCCGCCGCACCGCTGTACCTGTCCCGCATCGGCCAGATGGTCAACGACTTCCCCACCGCGCGCCGTCTGCGGCACGTCGACGTCGAGCGGTCGGTGCTCGGCCCCGAGGCCGCCGCGGTGGGCGCCGCCTCCACGATCTTCCACGCCGCGTTCACCCCGAGACTGCGCGGCGGCACGGTCCTCCGGGTCCTGTGAACGAGCGCCCTGAACGCACGACCCGAACGCCCCACGGCGGCGCGGAGGGCGGTGCCACGGTCGGGTTTCGCCGACGACGGCGACTGGGTGGCCTTCGAGCCGTACGCACAGGACGACGTGACCGGCATCGGCGCGGGTTCACCCCGAGCGCGGATTCACCCCGCCGTGCGGCCCCGGCCGGCCCCGCGGCCCCGCCGCTCACTCCGCCGCCGCCAGCGCCGCCAGCAGTTCCCGCTCCCGCTCCGGGCTCAGCCCCGCCCGCCGCGGCCGGTCCAGCCCCTGCTCCCGCTCCCACGCCAGGGTGTCCGCCAGCAGCTCCGCGCGCGGCCTGTGCGTCAGCCCCGCCGCCACCGCCGCGGCGCCGCTGCGGGACGTGAAACCCTCCCAGCCCGGCTCGTCCAGCCACATCGCCAGCGACTCCTCCCCCATGAACTGCTCCACCCCCTGCCTGCGCAGCCACGCGGACGGGGCCTCCACCACCGGCCCCGTATGCCCGCCGACCTCACGGGAGAGCCCGACCCAGTCGGCGAGCGGGAGGACCGGGCCGACCGCGTCGTACGTGCCGACCGCGCCGGTCTCCGCGCGGTCGAGCAGCCAGGAGGTGAGGTCGCGGACGTCCACGACCTGCGTCGACAGGTGCGGGCCTGTGGGAACGAGCATGGGGCTCCGGGGAGCGCGGGCGGCGCGGGCGACCCAGTAGCCCGTCCGGTCCGTGTGGTCGCCGGGGCCGCCGATGAGGCCGGCGCGGGCGATGACGAGCCGGTCGCCGACCGCCTCCCGGGTGGCCTGCTCGCAGGCCGACTTGGCCTCGCCGTACAGCTCGCGGCCGACCTCGTCGCGGTCGGTGGGCTCCATCAGCGGCGCGGACTCGTCCGCGCCGGGGCTGTGGTGGGCGGCATAGACGTTGCCGGAGGAGACGTAGGTCCAGTGCCGGGCGCTGCCGGCGAGCGCGGCGAGGGCCCCGCGGACGAAGCCGGGCTGCCACGACACCTCGAACACGGCGTCCCAGGGGCGGTCCGCGGTACGGGCCGGCAGCGCGTCGTACGCGCCGGGCTCCCGCCGGTCGGCGACGACCAGGTCCGCGCCGTCCGCCACCCCGCCGCTCTCGCCGCGCGCGAGACAGGTCACCCGGTGCCCCCGCCCGAGCGCCAGCCGCGCCACCTCCCGGCCCACCCAGGCCGTACCGCCCAGCACGAGAATGTCCATCTCCGCACCCAAGCACCGATCCCGGCCCGGCGCAGCACCGCTACGCCGACAGCAGAGACGGCTCACCCGCGGGGGTCGCGCCGTCCCGGCGCCCGCACGAGAGCGGCGCGGCCCCGGCGGCGTACCACGCGTCCATGCAGGTGGGCGACGCACCGGCACGGCGCTGCTCACCACCCTCGCCGCGAGCCCGCAGCCGCGCACCTCGCAGTCGGCGGGCGGCACGACCGCAACGGCGCTTCCGCGACGGCGGTCACGGTGCACGGGTACCCGACGGCACTGACGGTGGGGGGCGGGAACGGGAACCGGCGTCCGAGCCCGGGTCCGGGGCGGAGCCGGGTGCGGGGGCCGCGCAGGCGGAAGCGGCCGTCGGTCAGCAGGTCTCGCGGACGTGGTCCGCGGCGCCCTTCGGCGAGACCGCGCGGTCGCGGCGGACGATGCTCAGCCGGCCGGCCCACTCGCGGCACGCCGCGGCGAGGCCGCCGGGCGTGTACTCGACGACCAGCACCCGGTCGTCGAACGCCTCGGCGTAGGCGGCGCACTCGGCGTACTCCCCGCACTCCTCCGCGACCGCGAAGTCCAGCCCGGTACGCGCCCGGTCGGGGGCCAACTCCGCGGTGTTCTTCTGCGCGACGGCCAGCCCGCGGCCATGCGCGCGGTCGGCGAGAAGCGCGGCGTACGACCGGGCGTGGTCGGCGGTGAGCAGGCGCGGGAAGCGGGTGTACGTGTCCAGGTTGTCGGGCTCGACGGCCTGGAATCCGCGCTCGGCGCAGCCGTCGATCCAGCGGCCGACCTTCGCCGCGATGCGCTCGCGCTTGCCCGCGGTGCGCAGGTCGAGCACGGCCTCGCCCCAGTCCTCGTCGTAGACGACGTCGCCCGCGGCGTCCCGCAGCAGCAGGTCGGGATCCCACTCGTCCTCGGCGCCCGGCTGGACCTGGAAAGCGTTGACGTAACAGACGTTGTACGCGCCGGGGGCGGGGGCGTCGCGGCGGTCGCGGACGACGACGCCGGCACCCGGGGGCGGTTCGTACGCGCCGCCGATCTGGTAATCGACCCCGGCACCCGGCGGAGGCAGCGCGGGCTTGCGCGCCGCGCCGCCGTCACCGTCGCCGCGGAGGGCGACGAGGAGGGCGGCGAGCAGGGCGGCGGCCACGACGGCGGCGGCGCCGGCGAGGAAGGCGCCGGGCCGGCGGATGCGGAGGCGGATCACCCCGCCACTATCGCGCGCGCCGTCATCCGCCCCACCACCAGCCCTGCGGGCCCGCGGGCGGCACGTCCCTAGAATTGGCGGGTTCGGGCCCCCGGAGGACCACGGACACCGGGGGCGGAGCGGGTGGAGGGGAACGGGCATGGCCCAGCAGCGACCGGGCGACACCGGCGCGCCGACGATGCGTGACGTCGCCAACCGCGCCGGAGTCAGCACCATGACGGTCTCCCGGGTGCTGAAGGACGACGCCCGGGTCGCCGCGACCACCCGCAAGCGGGTCCTGGCCGCCGTCGACGACCTCGGCTACCGGCTCAACGCGACCGCGCGCAGCCTGCGGCTCGGCGGCAGCGGCATGATCGGGCTGATCGTCACCAACCTCGCCAACCCCTTCTACTCGCGGCTCGCCCTCGGCGTTCAGGAGGTCGCCGCGCAGCACGGGCTGAGCATGCTGCTCAGCAACACCGGCGAGCAACTGGACCGCGAGCGCGGACTGGTGGAGGACCTGGCGTCGCGTCAGGTCGCGGGCATGATCGTGGTTCCGGCGGGCGGCAGCCACAGCCACCTCACGCCCGCGGCGCTGCGCGACATGCCGGTGGTGCTGGCCTCCCGGCCGCCCTCGGGCATGGCGGCGGACTGCGTCCTCGTCGACGACTTCGGCGGTGCCCGGGACGCCACCGCCCGCCTCCTCGCCGCCGGGCACCGCCGGATCGGCTTCCTCGGCAACCCGCCGTCGATCCACACCGGCGCCGAGCGCTACCGCGGCTACCGCGCCGCCCACGAGGAAGCCGGCGTCGAGCCCGACGAGCGGCTGGTACGGCGCGGGCTGACGGACGTGGCGAAGGCGGAGCGCGCGGCGCGGAGCCTGCTCGCGCGGGAGGGCTCCCCGCGGCCCGAGACCGCCCCCACCGCCGTCTTCTGCACCAACAACCGCCTCACTCAGGGCGCCATTCGCGCCGTCCGCGCCCTCGACCTGCCCGTCGCGCTGGCCGGGTTCGACGACTTCGACCTCGCCGACGTCCTCGGGATGCCGCTGACCATCGTGTCGTACGACGCCGACGACATGGGCCGGCAGGCCGCGCGCCTCCTCATCGACCGCATCAACGGCGGCCCCGCCGCCTCCACTCCCCCGCGGTGCAGCGTCCTGCCCACCCGCGTCCTGCGCTACGGGCCGGGGTGAGCCGGGGGCGGCGCCGGATGCCCGGCCGGAGGGCCGGGGCGGGCAGGGGCGGGGTCAGACCTCCACCTCGTACTCAAGGGCGAGGTCGGCGTTCCCCGTGACCCGGAGCGGGACGCGCACGGCCGGGTTCAGGCTGTCGTTGACCGCCAGCAGGCTCGACCGCAGATCGGCGGGCGGGGGCTGGGTATAGAGGTCGAAGCCCTCGTCGAGCGCCGCCCGGATGCCGGGGGCCGCGCACGTGTAGTTCAACAGCCGGTCGTGGGTGCTGTGCTGGATGTGCAGCTCAACGGTCTCGGTCGCGTACGCGGCCGCGAGGAACTCCTGGACGTTGCCCTCCCGGACCAGCAACCCGGTGTCCAGTTCGACCGTCGTGGCGGGCAGCACGAGCGTCGCGCGCAGGAACCCCTCGTGCGCGTCGACGTACAGCTCCGCGCCGTCGCCGACGATCGCCTCGCCCAGGTCGTACAGGTCGGCGCGCAGCCGAGGCGTCATCCGGACGACGATCCCGGGCCGACCGGCGAAGCCCATGAAGATCACATTGTCGTCCTCGGCGAACGTGCGGTGCTGCATGATGACGGCCACCGGACCGGTGCCGGGCGGATGGAGCGACCGGGCGTGGTCGGCGAGCCGGTCGGTGAAGCTGGACACCGTGATCCGCGGCAGCCGCCGCTCGCCGAGCAGCAGCCCGGGCCGGTCGGCAGGCCCCGGCTTGCGGGGGTCGAGCACGTTGACCGAGAGGTGCCCGGTGCCGCCGCTGCTCGGGGTCTTCCGTCTCCTGCTACGCCGCCAGAACGCCATGCGGGAACGCTAGAGGGCCGGCCCGGGGACGGGTCCCGGGGGCCCCGGGCCGGGGCGGCTTCCGGGGGCGGGGGCGGGCCCGCACGAGCCCGCCCCCCGCGGGCGACGTCAGCAGGACATGCCGTTGGGCTCGTCGATCGCGACCGAGCTGAAGTAGTCCTGGAAGGACGAGAAGAAGTTGCCCTGGCCACCGGGGCTGGTCACGGCCATGCAGCCGGTGTAGTCGGCGTCGGACCACAGGTTGATCCAGGAACCGGTGCGGTTCCAGTCCGACTTGGCGCGGTCGTCCATGCCGACCGCGGCCAGGTCGGGGGTGTCGTCCGTGAGGGCGACCATGTCCCCGGTGCCGTCCAGGCCGGAGAACAGACAGTAGTGGTCGGCCGGACAGCGGTCGTAGCCGTCGGCCACCGCCTGCGCGGACGCACCCGGGGCGGCCAGCAGCGCGGCGGCGGCCGCGGCGGCGGTGACGACGGCTGCGTACAGCTTCTTGGTCATCTCTCTCCTCGTTGGGGGCAGAACGTGAACACCCCGCCGCCCACGGGCATACCAGGGCGGCGGGGGAGCAAGCAGGAGCGGCGGCACGCGCCGCCGCTCGGTTCCCGGATCGACTCGGTCAGGGGATCAGACGCCTGGACGATTTCCTGCCGATAGTCCGTGATCTCAGGGTATCAACCGAGTTTGGAGCATTCGTCCGCAGGCGTCAACGTGGTTCTTGAACGAATCCGGTTGGCCATTCCGCCGAGAGCGTCCACGCCGAGCGGGAATCCCCCTCCCGCACGGCTCTCCGAGAAGATTTCGGAGCGTACGTGGGCGGACTGTGAATCCACTTGGCGCCGACTTGGCGGCGGGCAGGTTCAAAGCGGGTTATATGCGCCGGTCGCCGCAGAGGGGAATCCCTAGTCGGCACCTATTCGCTCTCCAGTACGGCACAAGGCGTGTGACCGATGCTGGGAGCACGAGAACGGCGGAAGTATCTACGGGGGAGCCGGAACCGGCAGAACGCTGTCGCCGGGCCGACAGAAGAAGTCGGGGGAAAGACGGCAATCCAGGTCAGCACCGCGACCAGCGAGGCCACCCCTTGCGGACACCGCGCCCTCGTCCCCGGGTCGGTCGGGGACGAGGGCGCGGGAGCGACGAGTCGGCGCAGGGGTGCCGGGCGGGGCGGGGCCGTCCGCGTCGGTGCCCTGTCCTGCGCCGAACCGATCGGGTCTACGAGGCGGGCAGGTGACCCGTGAAGGCGGTCTGGAAGAACGCGTTCTTGGCGAAATGCTCCAGGTAACGGGGATCGCTCACTTCGAGGGTGAAGGAGGCGGACGTCCCCCTGTCCCCGTCGAGATCACCGGCGTCGTCCTCGACGATCTCCCAGGAGACGATGATCTCTTCGGTACGGCGGGCGAAACCGCCCGGCTCCGGGATGAGTGAGAGGTAGTGCACTCCGTCGGAGAAACCCCGCCCGCCGTAGGGGTCGAGGCGGCCCTTGTAGAACTCCTCCGCCTTCACACGGGGTATCCGCACCTCGGTGGAGCCGTCCTTCAGCAGATAGCCCTTCTTGTTGATCCGCGCCTTCGAGCCGGAGTACAGCTCGAAGAGCTCCTCGAACTCGGCCTGCGTCGCGGCCGATACGGGCCCGGCACCGAAGTCGCCACCCTGACTCCAGGCGTCCATGATGAGTTGCAGTCCGAAGGCGGGGCCCTGGTCGAACCCGTAATTGTCGGGATCGCGGTACTGCACGGTGCCGGAGAGGGTGGTGCCGCGGGTCGCTTCGGTGAAGACGTCGAAGATCATGGTCATGCGGCGGGAGCCTAGCGATCAGGACTGACAGGGGGAGGGCGTGAAGACCGGCGCAGGGAGTGGAGCCGGGGCCGGTGCCATGCCCGGGCCGGGGACGGGGACGGGGACGGCATCGGGTCGGGAGTGAGGGCCGGGGACGGCATCGGGTCCCGGAGTCAGGGCCTGCATCAGGTTTGGAGTCAGGGCCGGTGCCGGCCTCAGGTCTGGAGCCGGGCTGACTTCGGACGTTGGGGGGGTGGGGGGCGGGTCGGCGGCCCCGTTGCCACGGGAGGACCATGGTCGGGGCAGACGGCGCGGTCTTGCTGCGGCCCTAGTAATACCCCTTGGTCCCGTCGAGCAGTTCCCGCACGATGTCCGCGTGCCCCGCGTGGCGCCCGGTCTCCTCGATGAGGTGGATGAGGATCCAGCGCAGGTTGGCGCGGTTCCGCGGGAAGTCGGTCTGGCGGGCGACGTCGTCCAGGGAGGCGGCGGCGATGATGTCGTCGCTGCGGACGCATTGGGCGTCGTAGTCCGCGATCACTTGCGCGAGGGTGCGGCCGTCGGTGAACCAGTCGGCGTCCTCGGGTGCGGCCTCGTCGAAGGACGGGTTCGACGTGCTGTCTCCGCCGAGGAACAGGACCTCGAGCCAGGAGTGCTCGACCCAGCGCATATGGGCGATGAGCCCGGCCATGGTCATGAGCGGCGAGGTGGGGACGACGGAGCGGTGGGCGTCTTCCTCGCTCAGGCCCTCGCATTTCCATCGGAGGATTTTCCGCTGGAGTGCGAGCCAGCCGGTGAGCGCGGTGCGTTCGTCGGCGAGGAGGGGAGGACGTTCGAGACCAGGCGACATGGCCCGGACGGTAGCGCGGGGCGCCGGGGCGTGTCGCCGGGTTTTCGACGAAGGCGGGCCGGCGGACAGGACAGGGCGGCGGACAGGGCCGGCCAGCGGACAGGACAGGGCCAGCGGACAGGACAGGGCAGGCAGACAGGGCAGGGCAGGCAGACAGGGCGGGCGCCGGGTGGGTGGCGCGTAGGGGGTGGCGGATCGGGAGGGGCTGGGGCGGGGCCGGCGCCGACGTTGGCCGGATCCGCGGTGGGTGCTGGGGTACGGACGTCCGGGGGTGGGGCGGGTTCCGGGGGCGCCGGTGCCGCGGTCCGTGTCGTGGCCGGGTACCAGAGAAATCGCCGATGCCACGGTCCGTGACGTGGCCGGGTCCCCGAGAACCGCAGACACCCCGGCTCCGTCGACAACAGATCCCCGAGAACCCGCCGATACCCCGACCCCGCGTCGAAGCCAGTGCCCGAGAACCCGCCGATGCCCCGGCCAGTCACGGCGCCGGCGGCTGGCCCGTCGGGTGCGCGACGCCGGGCCGGGACACACGCCGGGCGGACGGCAGCCCGCCAACCGGACCGGTGCACGCGGGGTACGCGACGAGGCAGACGGTGGCACGGGGAGCCGCCAGCGCCCGGGGGCGGTGCCGGTGCCGGTGCCGGGGGTTCCATCGTTCGCCTCGAACCGCACGTCCCCTCACGCCCGCCCAAGGGTATGCGCCTGCTCTGACAGTAAGTCCCGGTCATCAGCACCGCCGGCTGCCCCGT
>NZ_AXVU01000031.1:0-89608 GCF_000482585.1 Streptomyces sp. CNQ329
GTCACCGCCATCGCCGACCGGCTCCCGGCCGTCCCACCAGACCTGCCCGAGCACCCGGACTACCCCCGCATCCTCGCCGTCTTCAACGGTGCGACCGGACCGCTACGGGCCCGGGATGTCTGCGAAGCCCTCGATCACGAACTGCTGCCGAAGAACATCGAGGGCACCCGCGCCAAGCTGAAACGCCTGGTCAAGCTCGGCATCATCACCGAGATCGACACGGGCAGCTTCGCCAGGAAGCAATAGCCGACCAAGCCCCGCGACCACCAGCCCTGCCCCAACCTCACCAGGAAACGGACATCAGATCACGAACCGCCCTCTCAGAGAGCGGTAAGTGACTAAGAAGTCAGGCGGCGTGATCAGTTGCATCGCTGGCATCGAGCGCAACATGCAGATCTGCTGTTGCTGCTTCTACCAGGCCGTTCGTTGCGTCGTACAGGGTGCGGACTCTGCGGGACAGGTCTTCCCGACGCTCATCACTCACTGCGGCACCGGATTCGACGGCCTCAATGCCCTGAGTCAGCAGGCTCGGCGTGCGTCGCATCGACCGGCGCAAGTAGTGTGCCGCCTTGATCGCGTCCTCGCTACCGACAAGCGCCACATCCGCCACCTGAGCGTGGATTGCGTCCCGTAGTTCATCGAGACGTTGCCACAGCTCACGCGCACCCTTCGGATCGTTGCGGTCGTAGAGGCGTGAGGCCGCTTCCAAGAGAAGGGAGGCAGCCTGAAAGCCCAGGTGAACGAGCGCCGCGTAGCTCTGGCGTCGCTCCTGCCGAAGCCACTTCCAGCGCCCTTCAACAGTCCTATCCCGCTCGCGTTGTTCCTCTTCGCGCGACCGTCGACGTTCGCGGTACTCGGCGAATACTGCCGTGATCAGCACGCCAGTAAGCGTTGCGGTTGCCGTGATCAAGTACGGCGCGTAGCTCGTTCCTCCCCCAGCCATGCGCTGATCGTGCCACAAGGGATGGCCTCGCCAAGCTGGTTCAACAGCATTTCAGGGAGCGGGTGTTGATCCCAGAGTGCGGTAAGCGACGGTTGGCCTTCTGCGGCGTGACCTGTCGAGGCGGGTCCCGATAGGCGCCCCTGCGAGTGACCGAGACGGCGCGTCTGCAGCCAGAACGGTTGGCTGCTCGACCGAGAAGGATGATCCTCCAGGGAGTGAACTACCTGGTCGGCAACGCCAGCCGTCGGGGCAAAACGGTTAATTCGATCATTTGCCGCGCTGTGAGATCCAGCGCTCAAAGAGTGCTCCGGAGCGACGATGGGGCAGGTTCACCAGCCGTACGAGTTGGAACCCTTCTCCGCGGTAGTAGCGGTGAAGTCCGGGGTTCGTTTTCCAGGCGTCGAGGCGAAGCCGTGGTTTGCCTGAGTCGGCGGCGCGGCGCGCTGCCCAGTCGAGCATCACGCTGCCGATGCCCTGTCCGGCTGCGGAGCGGCTGACCGCCATGCGGTGGATGTAGAGCGCCGTCTCCGGTCGGTCGTCAGACGTCCAGAACTCCGGGTCGGCGTAGTCGTCGAGCTGGAGTGTGCCGACCGGCTTGCCGTCGAGGATGGCGAGGTAGACCTGTCCGCGTGCGAGAGCGTGGAGGATGCGATCCCGGTGCGGGGGGTACTGCCACTGGTCGATGTCGCGCGAGGCGAGCCACTCGGAGACCTCGACCAGCAGGCCCTCGATAACGTCGACTTCGTCCGGGCGGGCAGCGCGGATCTCCAGATCGCTCATGACTCTTCTGCCGGCGTCTCGCGTCGTCGCTCGTACGTGATGACGTTCCGGTCTCCCGGTAGGGCGTTGATGACGACGCGCACCGGGGTTCCGTCCTCGGTGTAGCCGGTCGTGATGAGCACGGCGAGCGGGGTGCCGGGGACCAGTTTCAGGCGGTGGACCTCGTCGGGCTTCGGCATCCGCACGTGGATCTCGTCCAACGCGCGCACTTGCCGGTGGCCCAGCTCTGCCAGCACCTCGTTCGCGCCGCGCCCGATGTTCTCTGGGCGCATGATCTCAGAGCCCTGTACCAAGTCGTGGCGGTAGTAGCTGTCGTTGGTGTTGAACGGCTCCCCATCCAGTGAGCGGACCCGCTTGCGTACGACCGCGAGGTCACCGGGCTCCAGGTGGAGGCGCTTGGTCACCTCTGCCGGCGGCTCCACGATGTGGACCTCTATGACCTGCTCCGGCTCGCGGCCTTCGCCCGAGAACTCCGTCATGAAGGCGTCCATCTCCGGCATGCGGGGCCGCTTCTGGAACTCTTCCTGTGGGCGGTGGGCCATCGGCTCACGGCGTCGTACGAAGTGGCCTGTAGGCCGCGCCGAGATGACCAGCCCTTCGTTGACGAGGAGGGCGAGCGCCTTGCGCACCGTCTCGCGGGAGGCGTCGTGAGCCTCCTCTAGCTGCTTTTCGGTGGGGAGCTTGTCGTCTGGCGCCAGCTCGCCGCTGTCGATCTGCTGCCGCAGGGCGTCAGCGATCTCTTGGTACTTCGGTGTCCGTCCGCGTCGCGTCGTCACAGCCATGCCTCCATGAAACCGCTGCATGGACGCCATTGTCTAGGCAATCCAGCCAAAGGTCTTGACTCCCGGACTTCGATCATGTCAACATCCTGACTGTACCCATTGTACGGTCAATGATTACCGGCGGATGCCTCCCAGGTGTCTTGAGCTGGGGAAATCCGTGGCCGGAGGCGGCCGAGGAAGGCGCTGCGCCGCGCGCCTAACGGGCCTCCGTGACCGCTCGCACTCTTGAGAACTGAACAGAGACAACCGAGACGGGGCTGTACCCCGTCCCCGCGACGGCCCGGGTGACGGCCGCCGGCAGCCACTTTGCGGCGGGTGAACACGTCCCGCCCTGCGCGTCAGCTCTGGAGAACGCCCATGGGGATCATCCCTCTCTTTCGGGAGGTAAGCCCCATAGGTGCCACCTGGCGCGCGCTGCCCTGCTGGCGTCAGAGCAGTGACGATGACGCGCCCGACTCCACCGGCTCGGGGCCGGCGCTCTGTGGCAACGGGGCGCCGGCGAAGCCGTGTCCCTGCGATCTGCGGGAGGCTGGCGTGTACCGACGACTACGAGGGCGCCGCCGGTACGGACCGGCCGGCGGCGCCGCACACACCCCGGTCCGCCTCCGGTTCCGCCGCGTACGCCGCGGTGGGTCGGCTTTCCCGCCCGTACGCACGGTCCACACGGTGGGCGCGCGAACGGGTGGGAGCGCGGGGAGCCGGAACCCGGCACCTGCACCTGTACGGCTCAGCGCTTCTCGCTTCAACAACCCCTACGGCGGGCGCCCCCGGAGCTGGCACTCCGGGGGCGCTGTTCGGGCCGTATCCACTGCAAGGGAGACCACGACCCATGGACCATATTGTCACTGTTCAGGATGCTGTTACCGCGTTCGCGGACTTCATGGAGCCCACGGACGCGGAGCTGGACGCCATCGAGCGCGAGATGCCCGTCATCCTCGCGGAGATGGACCTGCTCGACGCACAGATCATCACCCTTGACCGTGCCCCCGCCGAGCTGGACGAGCTGCGCACCCGCCGCGCCCGCCGTCGGGTCCTGGCCGCTCACCGCGACCAGCTCAACGTCCCGGCCGGGCGGGACGGCGGTGCGGCATGAGCCTTCACCGCAAGGGCCGTGCCGCGCTTGTGCTGGCGCTGGTCGTCGTGGTCGGCATGGCGTTCCGGGTGTCGTGGAACGCGCTGCGGGACATCGCCGGCGCCGTCGGTGCGGACGACACGGCCGCGACGCTGTACCCGTTCGTGGTCGACGGTCTGATGGCTCTGGCCCTGATCGCCACGCTCGTGCTCGACGGGAGGGACCGGACGTTCGCGCTGAGGGTGCTGGGTACCTACACCGTCGCGTCGCTGGTCCTGAACTACGTGCACGGGCTCGTGCCCGAGCTTCACGGCGAGACGGTCGACTGGGGGCGCTTGGCCGACTGGGACCCGGCGAACTGGGCCCTGGTCCTGCTCGCTACGTCGCTGCCGGTCGGGTCGATCTACTTCGGTTCCGATCTGGTGGCCAAGGTGCTGCACCACCAGCCCGACCCGATTCCGGCCGCGAACAAGAATGCGGAGGAATCCACCGAGACCGAGAGGATTCGGTCTAGGACTGACGTGCCCGTATCGACCCCCGCGTCGATCATCCCGAACACGGCGGCGCTGCCCCGGCCGGTGGATGTCGGCTTCATGAAGTCGACCCCCACGGCCAAGCCGCCCCCGCAGGTCGACCCCGCACCGGTCGACCCGATTCCGCGGCGCGCGGTGGCGGCAGAGTCGACCCGACCGCGCCGCGCCACCGGCCGCGTGCCGCAGGCGGCGAAGCCGCCTCGACCGAAGCGCACGCCGGAGCAGTTGCTTGCCGAAGCGCGGAAGGTGACGGCCGATTGGGCGGACGCGAAGGTGACCGGCGAGGGCATCCGCCGCGCGGTGCGCACCTCCTCGGCCAACGCTCGCCGACTGCGGGACACGATCCTTGCTGAGCGCGCGAAGCGCGACGGTGGCGGTGGGGCGGTCGCGGCGTGATGCCGCGGACGCTGGCCGACTGCTACGACCCGACCGGCGAGCGGTTCGGTATCCCGACGTTCCCGTGGAAGCTGGCGCCCGACGGCTACGCCACCCGCCGCCAGCTCCGCGCCCGACACCTGCGGCCCGGCGGGCAGGACATCGCTGCTCAGCTCATGCGCCCGCGCAAGGAGCGCGGCCCGCTGATCGCCTACCTCTACCGCGTCCGACTGGCCGCGCGGGTGCGGCCGATGACGGCCGGCCGGTGGCGTTCACACGAGGCGATGATGCGCGCCCGTCGGCGGTGCCCCGGGTGCCGCCGCGATGCCGGATACGACATCCCCGCGACGCTCGGCGCCTGCGTGACCTGCGCCTATCCCGAGGAACAGCGCGACATCCAAATTACCCCGGATCCCGGGCCCGGCCGCTCACCTTCCACAGCACGCGGCCGGGCCCGTCGACTCCCGTGAAGGAGCAATTCCATCGTGACCGATGCAACCCCGATCCCGCCGCCGCGGAATGCGGTAGAGACAGCGGGAAAGGTGCTGACCTTCCCGCTCACCAAGGACACCCCCACCGACACCGCGCCGCCCGCGGGCGTGCCCGCCGTGCAGCGGCCGGCGCTGCCGGCGTGGGCGCGTTCACGGCAGGCCGTGCGTGCGTTCTTCGCTGATGAGCGCACCCGCACCGCTGGCCGCCTGGTCGTGCGTCACGGCGCGTACGTCGTCGGCGGCTCCCGGGTCGTCGCCCGCCGCGCGTGGGACGGCCGCACCGCCTCCCGCTACGAGCGCATGATCCGCAGCGCCGAAGCCGCGGGCAACTACGACGAGATCAAGGAGTGGGAGAAGCGCGCTGCCGCGTTCCGCAAGGCGCGGCACAAGCGGCGCATGCAGATGCTCGCGGCGATGGTCGACGCGCCCAAGGCGGCCGTGTCCGTCGCCGGTACCGGCGCCGGCGTGCTGCTGCTCCTGGGCTGCGTGCTCGCCTGGGCCAACGACGACCCGGCGCAGATTCTCACGCCGCTGGTGGCGGTGGTGCAGCTCATCGGCTGGTGTGCGTTCATCGCCTCCGTGGTCTGGGAACCGGTCCTCATCGGCCTGCCGTTCGCCGCCCTGGCGTCCGTGTGGGGCGTCGGCCGGCACCGCCAAGCCGCGCCCCAGTGGGCGCTTCCGGACCGCGGTACGAACGAGGGTGAGCCCATCACGCCGTCCATCGTGGTCCGCGCCCTGCGCGACCTGGGGGTCGCGCCGCTGCGCAACGCCATCAAGGACATGAACGACGCCGGCGCGGGCATGCTCGGGCCGATCCGCATAGCCGGATGCGGCGTCGAGGTCGACGTCACCCTGCCGTCCGGCGTCTCCACCGACGAGGTGCAGCGCCGCCGCCGCAAGCTGGCAGAGAACCTGTTCCGGCACGAGCACGAGGTGTTCATCACCATCCCGCCGGCCGCCCGCACGGTCCGGCTGTGGATCGCAGACTCCGGGGCGCTCGATGAGCCCATCGGCCCGTCCCCGCTGGTCACCGACCCCGACACCCGCGCCGACTACAAGCGCGGCCGGGCCCCGTGGGGTCAGGACCTCCGCGGCGACGCGGCGAGCCTGAGCCTGTTCCAGCGGCATCTTCTGATCACGGGCCTGTCGAACCAGGGCAAGACGGCCGCGTTGCGGGCGCTGGCCCTGTGGCTGGCGCTGGACCGGTCGGTGCAGTTCCGCGTCGCGGACCTCAAGGGCGCTGGCGACTGGGCCATGTTCGAGGGTCTGGCGTCCGTGCTCATCCAGGGTCCGACCGATGACCACGTGATCGACGCGACGGAGATGCTGGAGGACGGGGTGGCGGAGATGGAGCGTCGTCTCCAGGCGCCGCCCGGCTCGGACTTCCCGCCGCTGATTCTGCTGGTCGATGAGGCACAGGTGGCGTTCATGTGCCCCGTGGTCGACGACCAGAAGCGCCCGTACGGCGGCAGTAAGGCCAGCTCGCGGTACTTCATGGCTGCCCGGAAGATCCACAACCAGGGTCGGGCCGTGAACGTGCTGCTGTGGCAGGGCACCCAGGACCCCACCGACCAGAACCTTCCCAAGCTGGTCCGCGAGGGTGCGCACACCCGCGCATCGCTCGCCCTGGGTACGGAGTCGCAGGCGCGCATGGCGCTGGGCGACAAGGCCGTTGACGGCGGCGCGGCGCCGAACCTGCTGCGTCCCGGGCTGGACAAGGGGACCGTCGTCGTCGCCTCCGATGGGATCACGATCCCGGCGGGGCAGTCGTCCATCACGGTGCGCACGCACTACGTCGACAACGACCAGGCCGCCGAGATCGCCGGCCGTGCCAAGGCGATGCGCGACGGCGTGATGACGCTGCACGTCATCGAGCGCGGGCAGGAGCGCGATGCGCTGGCCGACATCGCCGCCGTGGTCGGCGACGCTGCCCGCGTGCTGACTAAGGACGTGTTGCAGCGCCTCACGGCGGTGGATGAGGACGCCTACGGCGGCTGGTCGTTCATCGACCTCAAGCGCGTCTTGGCGGGCACCGGAGCGGAGCCGTACAAGTCCGACGGCCGCATGGTCATCGGCCGCGACCGCATCGCCCGCGCACTCGCCAACCGCCCCGAGGACGGTTCCGCTTCCGCCTCGGAGTAGAGGGAGCCGTACCCCTGGCGGGCCAGGGAGGCAGGGAGAACTCCCTGACCCCCTCCCTGGCCTGCCTCCCTCGCCCTGACCAGCAGCAATGATCCGCAGGGAGTCAGGGATGCGCCCCGGTCAGGGGCCTCGAAACCCCCTCCACACGCACCCCGGAAGGGGGTGCCTCCGCCTCCCTGCCTCACGCCTCGAAGGGATTCCGCATGCACCCCGAACACCCCGGCCATGCATGGGCCGAACGGCCGCCTGTGACCATCCACCAGCCCACCCCGATACCGCCCACGACCCCCGCGGCGGCGCCGCTCGCACCGGTCCAGCCGGGCACCGTCCCGGCCGTCACGAGCGTCGTGCTGCCCGACGGCCGCATCGTCACCGGCTACACCCTCACCCCGACCACCACCGCGCAGCCGGTCCCGGCGACGTTCGCCGCGCAGACGCAGCCGGCCGTGTCCCGTACGGCGGTGAACGTCGCGCTGGGCGGGGTCGGGTTCTGCGCCGTGTGCGGCGGGCTGTTCCTGCTCACCTCGTTCGTCGCCGCGCTCACCGCGTTCGTCACCCAACTCGTCATCCTCGCCGCCGTCTGCTTCGGCGGCTGGATCGCCGTACAGGTCTTCGGCGGCAAGGGCGGCGGGACGACGGTCAACATCCGCAAGGCCGTGTTCAAGCGCAACACCTTCAACGGCTAAGCATGTGCCCCTAGCCGTCGGCGGCTGAGAGAGGGAACCCGGCGAAGTCCCCGTCAGCCGTCTGCGTCACCAGCGCGATGCCTTCCGTCTCCAGCAGTGCTCTCAGGTCTGCGGAAGGGGCGTCTGGCAACAGGATGGCCAGCCGCAACCCGTTGGGCACGTTGAGGTGGCGCCGGTAGTCGAGCAACTGCCCGATCGCCATCCGCACGTGTTCGCGGCTGGCCTTGCCCTTGACCTCGTAAAGGACGTTATCGGTCGCGTCGTACAGGTCGGTGAGGAAAGCTCCCCGCTCGCCTGCCACCCGGATCTGAAACCGGTGGACGGCATGCCCGTGGGCGGCCAGATGCGCCTCAAAGGCCCTGGCCAGTTCACCCTCACGCCGGCGCACGGTCCGCGGACCGCCGGTGACGTCCGCGGTCGTGGAATGGGTGTTGTGCTGCTCGGTAGCGACTGCTGTCGCCGACGTCGCGGCCGGATCCTGCGTAGCCGGCGGCACCGGCAGGGTCTCGCTCGCAGGCGCCGGTGTCAGCGTGTCCTTGGGCGTCAGGGCAAGCGTGATTCCGGGTGCGGGCCGCAGCCGAAAGACATACAGCCGGCGGCCCGGCTTCCCGTCAACCTGTGTCCAGCGTTCTTCGTACGGCTGCACCGTGTCGACGACGACCTGACCGAGGTAGCGCTGAATCACCGTTTCACTGCCCGGCGGAGAGCCGTCCGCGACGAACAGATGCACGTCTCGGCCGGCCTGTACGTGGTTCAGCAAGGAGCGGTTGCGGTCGGTCATCTGCTGGTCGGTGGTGCCCTGCCCGGCGCCCGTGTACAGGTACAGCACGCCGAACTCATCGTCGTCCGCACGACCGTCGAAGGTGTAATCGTGCTCCGCTCCGGCTGCGGGATCGGAGAACACAAAGATGTTCTGCGACTGGTTAGCAGGCACGATCCCGCCGCCGTACTGCGAACCGCCGTAGGCCGCAGCCAACTCCGCTCGCGTCGTGGTGGCTCCCTGAGCAAGGTCAAGACTCGACATACCGCGAATCTAGCGGCCACCGCTGACAACACGTCATCCCGCCCGCGCGGCCTGACGTAGCAAGGGCGGCCCCACTCACGCCAATGACCCGGGGCCGCCCCATCCACCCGTCTCAACAGACCAGTGGAGGTCTCCAGAATGACCCAACCCAACGACACTACGCGAGCCCTGCTCGCTGCCGCTCTCGCAGCGGCGGAACGCGGCTGGCCCGTCTTCCCTCTCCGTCCCGGCGGCAAGCCGCCGGCGTTGCACGGTGACGCGCGCTGTCCCGGCACCGGGGTCTGTGCCGGTGGTCACGTGAAGTGGCAGGAGCGCGCCACCACCGACCCCGACCGCATCCGCGCCGCCTGGAGCGCAGGAGCGTTCAACATCGGGGTCGCGACCGGCCCGGCCGGGCTGGTCGTCATCGACCTCGACGTGGCCAAAGACGAGAACGACGCGCCTGGCGGCGCGGCGACCCTTCAGGCGCTCTGCGAGCGCACCGGAAAGCCGGTACCGGCCACGTTCACGCTGCGGACCGCCAGCGGCGGAGAGCACCTGTACTTCACCACGCCGGACGGGCCGCGGCTGAGCAACACGGCGGGCAAGCTCGGGGCGAACATCGACACCCGCGCATGGGGCGGCTACGTCGTCGCTCCGGGCAGCGTCGTTCACGGCCACGCCTACACCCTCACCGACGACCGCGACCCCGCGCCGCTGCCCGGCTGGTTGGCCGCGCTGCTGCGGCAGGACACCCGCCCGGCGACGACGCCGGCCGCGCCGGTCGTGCGCAGTGCCTCGCGTGCTGCGGCGGTGGCGTTGGAGCGGGAGCAAGCGGTGGTTGTAGCCGCGCCGGAGGGGGAGCGGAACAGGACGCTGAACCGGGCCGCGTTCAAGCTGGGCCGGTTCGTCGCGTGGGGCGACCTCAGCCGGGGTGCGGTGGAAGAGGCATTTCAATGGGCGGGGGAGTCCGCCGGTCTGACGCCTTCCGAGTGTCGTGCTGCTGTCCGCAGCGGCCTGAACGCCTCCCTGCGTTCCGCGCGGCCGAGGGAGGCCCTGTGAACCCGCGCCACAATCCCCCCTTGAAATGCCTCAAGCAGCCCACCGCCGGGTCGCAGGACGCGGCACAGACGGTCGTACAGGCTGACGCTGGCGCCCGACAGGGTGTCGCCCGTCAGGGCGTCCCTTCAGTCCTTCCCCCGCAGCCGTCGCGGGCCGACAACGCCACCGGGGACGGCCGCTACGCGGTCGCGTGGCTGCACGTTTCCGCCCCTGCCCGCGCCGTGCCTTCGGCCCGGTCGGTGTGCCTGTGCGGCTGGGCCCGCAACGCCGTCGGCCTGACGCGCGTGCTGGCGCTCATCACCGCGCACACGGCCCACCGAGAAACCTGCCCGCTGCGCAGCAACCAGGAAGGAAGGACCGCCGCATGACCACTGCCCTCGACGGAGCCGCGTTGCTGGACGAGGTGGAAGCCTTTCACCGCCGTTTCAACGTCTTCCCCGCCGAAGCCGCTTACGTCGCGGTCGCGCTGTGGGACGCGCACGCGCATCTGCTCGACTGCTTCGACTCCACCCCCCGACTCGCCTTCCTCTCCCCTGAACCGGGGTCGGGCAAGACACGGGCGCTGGAGATCGTGGAGACGCTGGTGCCGCAGCCCATGACGGCCGTCAATGCCTCCGCCGCCGCGCTGTTCCGCAGCGTCTCCAGCGGCAACGGCAAGCCGACCATCCTCTTCGATGAGATTGACACGGTGTTCGGACCGAAAGCCGGGGACAACGAGGAGCTACGCGGCTTCCTCAACGCCGGGCACCGGCGTACCGGGGTCACCTACCGGTGCATCGGCGACGGCGGCAATCAGAGCGTGCAGGCGTTCCCCTCGTACTGCGGTGTCGCGGTTGCTGGTCTGGGCTCACTGCCGGACACGATCCTGAGCCGTTCCGTCATCATCCGCATGCGCCGGCGTGCGCGGAACGAGAAGGTGGAGCCCTTCCGGGCCCGCATCCACGAAGCCGAGGGTCACAAGCTCCGTGACCAACTCGCCGCGTGGGCCGAACACGTCCGAAGCACGGTCATGGGTGCTTGGCCGGAGATGCCCGACGGGGTTACCGACCGCCCTGCCGACGTATGGGAACCGCTGCTCGCCGTCGCCGACGCTGTGGGCGGTCCGTGGCCCGAGCGGGCCCGCGCCGCGTGCGTGGCTCTCGTGACCGCCTCCCGCGCCAACGACAAAGGCAGCACCGGCGTCCGACTCCTCACCGACCTGCGTGACCACGTCATGACCGGCATCGACCGCCTGCCCACCGTTGCCATCCTGGACCGGCTGAACGCCATGGATGACGCACCGTGGGCCGACCTCAACGGCAAGCCGCTCGACAACCGTCGGCTCTCCCGGATGCTCGCGGAGTACATGACGGCGGACAACGAGCCCATCGCGTCCCGCAATATCAAGACCGGGGCGAGCGTCCTCAAGGGCTACTACGCCGCCGATCTTCATGACGCATGGCAGCGCTACTGCCCCCCACCCCAGGAAAGTCCGCTACCTCCGCTACCGGGCGCCGAAAACGTAGCCTGACCAGCAGTAACGAGGTAGCGGGAACCGGCGTCAGTTCCCGCTACCCATCCGCTACCGCTACCCCTTCCCGCTACCTCGATCACGGCCCTGACCAGGGCGGTAGCGGCGGTAGCGGAAGTAGCGGACCTCAGAGAAGAGGGCCAGACTCCCCGAACCTTGCCGAGGAGGCACAGCCGCGTGAGCACTGCTGCTGAACCTGCCGAACAGCTCCTCTATCGGCCCGAAGAAGCCGCCGAAGTTCTCCGCATCGGCCGGTCGATGCTGTACGAGGAGATCCGACTCGGGCGACTTCAGACCGTCCGCATCGGCCGCCGTCGTCTCGTGCCGCCGGAGTACATCAAACGGTACGTCGAACTTCTTAAGAGCGAGGCACAGGCCGCCTGAGCCTCACCCGACAACCCAGCAGGGCCGCGCCGTTCACGGCGCGGCCCTGCCCGCGTATGGAGGCATAACAGAGCATGAGTGAGACCCCGAAACGCGCCCAAAGGGCCGGCCACGGTGCGGACACGATCTACTGGGACCCCGCCAAGAAGAGCTACGTGGGGGCCGTCTCCCTCGGGTACGCCCCGAACGGCAAGCGCCGTCGACCGAAGGTGTACGGCAAGACGAAGACCGAAGTCCGCCAGAAGATCCGGGACCTGAAGAAGGAGGTACAGACCGGCGTCAAGGCTCCGGCCAACTACACGGTGGCCGATGCCGTGAACGACTGGCTGGAGCGCGGACTGAAGGGGCGCGACGAGAAGGGCACCATCGGCAAGAACCGCTCGATGGCGAACAAGCACCTGATTCCGTTCATCGGCAAGGCCAAGCTGAAGGAACTCAGCGCGGATGATGTCGATGACTGGTTGGACGGCAGGGCTGAATTCCTCGCGACGCGCAGCCTGCGTGACCTGCTCGCCATCCTGCGCCGCTCCGTCGCACACGCTCAACGCAGGGACAAGGCCGCGCGGAACGTCGCCCTGCTCATCACCGCACCGGAGGGTCGCCCCGGCCGGCCGAGCAAGGCGCTGAACTTGGAGCAGGCGAAGGCCGTGCTCGCTGCCGCGCGTCCGTCACGGCTCTACGCCTACCTCGTGCTCTCGCTCCTCAGCGGAGTGCGCACGGAAGAGGCGCGGCCCCTTACCTGGGATCACGTCTTTCTGGAGACGAAGGACGGCGTCCCGCCCCACGTGGCGGTGTGGCGGTCGGTGCGCAAGCACGGTGAGACTAAGACCAGGAAGAGCCGCCGGACCATTGCTCTCCCGAGACAGGTGGTCGACGTCCTCGAAGAGCACATGCGGTGGCAGAAGCAGGAGCGGGCATCGGTGGGAATGGAGTGGAGCCCGGCCGGTCGAGTCTTCACGACCCGGAGCGGTGAGCCGCTAGACGCGGCCAACGTCCGGCGCGACTTCCGCGGCGTCCTCGCCAGGGCGGCCAAGATGCCCGGCATCGAGGTGGAGCCGCACGAGTGGACGCCGAGGGAACTGCGGCACAGCTTCGTGTCCCTGCTGTCCGACCATGGCATCCCCCTGGAGCGGATCGCCCTCTTGGTCGGTCACAGCAGCCAAGCGACCACGGAAGCGGTCTACCGCAAGCAGCTCCGGCCCGTGATCACGGAGGGTGCCGAAGCGATGGACGACATCTTTGCGGACGGCTGACCATCGCGTAGCGCGGCCCTGTTCATACGCGCCGCCTGAACGTATCTCCGGCATGCCTGGGTTACCGCTCGAACGATGCCGGCACCACAGACACGCGGCGCCGGCATCCGGCAGTCTGCGTGCGTCGCGGAACGTGAATGTGACTATTCCCGTGCGGAGTTGGGGCGCTATGGGGTTAAGTGGACGACTCAAAGAGTCCCCGCTGGTTCGGGGCATGCAGCATCAAAGGAGCCCACATGGCGATTAAGCAGTACACGTATGACATCTCGGATCATCCCATCCGGCATGAAAGGGTCGACCCGAACAAGCTCAACTTCGACCCGGACGCACAGCGCTCGCTCAACAAGCCCCGTGCGCAGAAGATCGCCGACAACCTCGTTCCCACCGCGCTCGGAACGATCCTGGTGTCGGAGCGGCCGGATGGCGCTAAGTACGTCATCGACGGCATGCACCGAGCGTTCGCTTGTCAGCTCGCGGGCGTGAACGAGATCTCCGCCGAGATCCACAGCGGACTCTCGAAGGCTGAGGAGGCTTCCATGTTCATCATCAAGAACATGGAGTCGCAGAAGGTCTCGCCCAAGGATGAATACCGGATCGGCCTCACCGCTGGTCACCCGCTGTTCATCGACACCGAAAAGATCATCAAGTCTCACGGCCTGTCGATGGGCAACCGCTCCGCGAACCAGATCCGCGGCATCAAGGGCGTGCTGTCCATCGTCCAGAAGTTCGGCGACCTCTTCCTTGACCAGGCCCTCACCGTCGCAGAGAAGGCGTGGGGCCGCACCGCCGAGTCGTGGGACAACGTCCTGCTGCACGGCCTGGCTGAGTTCTACTACCGGCACGGTCACGAGACGAGCGACCACAACGGCACCAAGGTGCTGACGTGGACCATTCCCGCCGACACCCTCGCTGTGAAGCTTGGAAAGGTTGGCCCTGCGTACGCGTGGCGTGGCAAGGTCCACACCGCCGCGACGGGTGCCGGCGCCCACAGCGACGGCACCGCCTCGCGCTCCAAGACGGCGTACCGGTTGGTCGCCCATGAGTGGAACAAGAATCGGCGTAACCGCATCGAGGTCGCCTGACCGTCGCTGCACCTGGGTTCCTGCCCTCTGTACCGCAGAGGGCAGGAACCCTCCTGCTTCTCGTGGCTTTGGCCCCCTGTTTGGCCCCCCGAGCACGACAGAGGGCCAATCGCGATCATGCGATTGGCCCTCTGACCTGTGTCGGGGTGGCGGGATTTGAACCCACGACCTCTTCGTCCCGAACGAAGCGCGCTGCCAAGCTGCGCCACACCCCGTGACTGCGAGAACTACTGTAGCCCACCCGGGCGGGTCGGGTGAAATTCGTTTCCGGGGGTGGGGGTCAGGGTGAGGAGGGTGGCTTCCGGGGGGCAGGCGAAGCGGAAGGGGGTGAAGCGGTTGGCGCCGCAGCCGGCGGAGACGTGGAGGGCCGCGCGGTGGGAGCCGGCGGTGTGGGTGGAGAGGCCCTTGACGCGGTCGGTGTCCAGGTCGCAGTTGGTCACCAGGGCGCCGTAGAAGGGGATGCAGAGCTGGCCCCCGTGGGTGTGGCCGGCGAGGATCAGGGGGTAGCCGTCGTCCGTGAAGGCGTCGAGGACGCGCAGGTACGGGGCGTGGACGAGGGCGAGGGAGAAGTCCGCCTCCGGGTCGGGGCCGCCGGCGACCGCGGTGTAGCGGTCGTGCTTGATGTGCGGGTCGTCCAGGCCGGTGAGGCCCAGCACGGCGCCGCTGTCCAGCTTCAGCCGGCCGCGGCTGTTGTCCAGGCCCACCCAGCCTGCCGCGTCGAAGGCGTCGCGCATGCCCTCCCAGGGGTTGCGGGGGACGTTGTGGCGGAGGCTGTGGCGGCCGTTGAGGCCGTGTATGCCGCGGGCCTTCTCGATCAGGTAGCGGCCGGGGTTGCGGAACGTCGGTGCGTAGTAGTCGTTGGAGCCGAAGACGTACGTGCCCGGGAACTCCATCAGCGGGCCCAGCGCGTCCAGCAGCTCCGGCACCGCGTCGGGGTCCGACAGGTTGTCGCCCGTGTTCACCACCAGGTCCGGCCGCAGGCCCGCCAGGGACTGCAGCCAGCGCCTCTTCGCGTGCTGGCCCGAGACCATGTGGATGTCCGAGATCTGCAGCACACGCAGCGGATGCATGCCCTCCGGCAGTACGGGGACGGTCACCCGGCGGAGCCGGAAGGCGCGGGGTTCGACCACGCCGGCGTAGGCGATGCCGCCGGCCGAGAGAGCGGCCAGGCCCAGGGGCACTCCGTATCGCGCGCGCATCTTCCTATCGTTGCAGAGGCGCGGGGTGCGAGGCGCCGGGGGCCGGACCCCGCGGCGTCGGCGGGCGGCCGGCGCGGCATGGGAGACTCCGACCATGACCACGCTCAAGTCGAAGCTGCAGGACGACCTGACGGCCGCCATCAAGGGCCGCGACGAGCTGCGCGCCGCCACCCTCCGCATGACGCTCAGCGCGATCACGAAGGAGGAGGTCGCGGGCAAGGAGGCGCGCGTGCTCTCCGACGACGAGGTGCTGAAGGTGATCACCCGCGAGGCCAAGAAGCGGCGCGAGGCCGCGGACGCCTTCGCGCAGGGCGGCCGGGCGGAGTCCGCCGAGCGGGAGCGCGCGGAGGGAGAGGTGCTCGCGGACTACCTGCCGAAGCAGCTCGGTGACGAGGAGCTGGGTGCGCTGGTCGCGGAGGCCGTCGCCGAGGCGAAGGCGGGCGGGGCCGGGGGGCCGCGGGCCATGGGCGCCGTGATGAAGATCGTGAACCCCAAGGTGGCCGGGCGGGCGGAGGGCGGGCGCGTGGCCGCCGCCGTCAGGCGCGCCCTCGCCGAGGGGTGACCGCCGCCGGGCGCTGAGCCCGGGGGCGCGGAGCGCGGGGGGTTCCGGCGGTTGCGGCCGGGATCCCCCTCACCTGCCGTCGGGCCAGCCTCCGGTCCCGCCGTCGAGCGCGCCGCCGTCCAGCGTGCCTCCGTCGAGCGTGCCGCCGCCGGGGCCTCCGCCACCGGGGCCGCCGCCGTTCCCGCCGTTTCCGTTGCCGCCCTCGATGAGGCCGCCCAGCGGGTTGTCGGGCTTGTCGTCGTCCTCGTCGTCGTCCTCGTCGTCGTCCCTGCCCTTGTCCGGGCGGTCCGCCGCGACCGGGACCTTGTAGAGCGCCGGCGACGTCTTGCCGGCCAGGGCGCCGTTCATGGCGTCGCGCCAGATGGGGCCGGGGACCCCGCCGCCGAAGACGCGGTCGTGGTACGTCGGGCCGATCTGGATGTTCTCCATGGAGACGTCGTCGGTGGGCCCGCCGACCCACACCGCTGCGGCGAGGTCCGCGGTGTAGCCGACGAACCAGGCGGCCTTCCGCTCGTCCGTCGTACCGGTCTTGCCCGCGTTGTCGCGCCCGGTCAGCCCGGCCTCCCGGCCGGTGCCGTCCTCGACGACGCCCGAGAGAAGGGTGTTGATCGTGCCCGCCGTCTTCTCCGACATGACCTGCTTGCACTTCGACTTCGGCACCGGGAGCTTCCTGCCCTTGGCGTCCTTGATCGACTCGATGGCGACCGGGCTGCAGTACTCGCCGCGGTTGGCGAAGGTCGCGTAGGCGTTGGCCATCGCCAGCGGTGCGATGGTCTGGCCGCCGAGGGTGAGCGAGGGGGACTCCTCCAGTTCCCCGCCGTCGCCCCGGTGGACGCCCATGCTCTGCGCCAGCTCCTTGACCGGGCAGATGCCGATGTCCGAGATGAGATCGACGAAGTAGGTGTTGATGGACTTGGCGGTGGCCTCGCGCATGCTGTACGGGCCGACCTCCTCCTCCGTCTCGTTCGCGACCTCGGAGCCCTCGGTGTTGACCCAGTCCTTGCCGTCCTCGCACGTCTCCACCGGGCTCGGATAGGGCATCTCGTTCGGCGACGGGTACTTCTTGGTGTTCGGCACCCCCTTCTCCAGCGCCGCCGCGGCGGTGAGCGGCTTGAAGGTGGAGCCGACCTGGAAGCCGTAGTTGGACCCGTTCATGGACTTCTCCACGGACAGGTTGATCATCGTCTCGTTCTTGCGGGAGCCGTACGGCTTGGACTGCCCCATCGCGCGGATCTTGCCGGTGCCCGGCTCCACCATGGTCACGGCGGTGGCGACCTTGTCGCTCTGGTAGACGTGGCTCTTGATCGAGTCGTTGGCGGACTTCTGGGCCGTGGGGTCGAGCGTGGTGCGGATGGTCAGGCCGCCGCGGTTCCAGCGCTTGAGGCGCTGCTCGGGGGTCTTGCCGAAGCTCTTGTCCTTGAGCAGCACTTCGCGTACGTAGTCGCAGAAGAACCCGGCACCGCTGACGGCGGTGATGCACCCGTTGCGCGGCTCGCTGACCTTGAGGCCGAGCGGTTCCTTCACGGCCTTGTCGGCCTCGGCCCGCGTGATGTGGTCGTTGCTCGCCATGCGCCGCAGCACCGTGTTGCGGCGTTTCTCGGCCTCTTCCGGGTCGTTGAGCGGGTCGTAACGGCTCGGTGACTGCACGATGCCGGCGAGCATCGCGGACTCGGCGAGGGTCAGCTTGTCGGCGGACTTGCTGAAGTAGCGCTCGGCCGCGGCCTCGATGCCGTATGCCTGCTGCCCGAAGAAGGCGATGTTCAGGTAGTTCTCCAGGATCTCGTCCTTGGTCAGCTCCTTCTCGACCTGGATCGCGTACTTCAGCTCCTGGATCTTGCGCCCGAGGGTCTGCCGGGTGGCCTCGGCGACCTTGTCGGCGTCGTTGCCCGCTTCCTCGACGAAGACGTTCTTCACGTACTGCTGGGTGAGCGTGGAGGCGCCTTCGGAGACCGTGCCGGACTGCGCGTTGCTGTTGAGCGCGCGCAGGATTCCCTGCAGGTCGACGGCCCCGTGCTCGTAGAAGCGCTCGTCCTCGATCGCGACGATCGCCTGCCGCATCACCGGCGCGATGTCGTCGAACGCGACGACCGTGCGGTTGCGTGAGTAGACGTCGGCCAGGTGGCCGCCCTTGCTGTCGAGGATGGTGGTCTTCTGGCTGAGCGGCGGGCGCTTGAGGTCGGCGGGGATGTCGTCGAACTCCGAGACCGTGCCCTTGGCGGTCAGGCCCAGCAGACCTGCGGCGGGCAGCGCGAGCCCCGCGAGTACGGAGCCGGCGAGGACGCTGACGCCGAGGAACTTCGCGGCTTGCTGCGCGACGGTGAGTCCGCCGCCCGGGCGCTTGTAGGCCATGGAGCCCACCCTAACTTCTGATTCCCGGGACAGGCGCCCGTCTGTTCGCCTACTCTGTTTTCGGCCATCACCACCGGCCACGGTCTCCCTCACCCGCTGATTCACTCCTGTGGGTGATGAGGCTTGACCGAATTGACGACATGTGACGCCCGAGATCCGATTACAGGCCGACAGCCTGCCGCTTTTGACCGGATCATCCTTGGCCGGGAGGGCTCACTCCGGTGGGTGATCTGGCGCGTACGCGTAGTCCGTTCGGGCCATTCAACTTTGGGCCTGACGGGGGTGTTGCGTTGCCGCACTCCTTCCGTAACGTCCTCAACTGGCAACGGTGCATATGCCCTTTGCCGCCGTGGGGGAGCCTCAATTCGGGAGAGGACGGCACCAGCATGAGCTGGGTTACCGACTGGAGCGCACAGGCAGCCTGCCGCACTGCCGATCCGGACGAACTGTTCGTGCAAGGCGCGGCACAGAACAGAGCCAAGGCGGTCTGCACCGGATGCCCGGTGCGCACGGAGTGCCTCGCCGACGCACTCGACAACCGCGTCGAGTTCGGCGTATGGGGCGGGATGACGGAGCGCGAGCGGCGGGCGCTGCTGCGCCGACGGCCGACGGTCACGTCGTGGCGCAGACTGCTGGAGACGGCACGCGAGGAGTACGAGAGCGCGGGGACGCCGCTGCACGAAGGCGCCCTGCACGAGGACGCGCTGCGCGCGGCGGAGGAACTGCCGGTCGCCGCGGGCTGACCCCGGGCTCCACGGGGCCCTGAGCCCTGCCGGGAGCCCGCCCGCGTGACCGTTGTGAGCCCCCGCAAGCCCTGTCGTAGGCCTGTCCTCAGCCCGTTGTACGGGCCGGGCACAGGCCGTGTGCCGTACGCCCGGCTACGCCCCCCACGCGCGCTCCGGCCTACGTGCCCGGTGCCTCCTGCGCCGTCAGCCGCTCGGCCACGTCCCGTAGCCCCCCGAGGTCGTGCACATCCCCCGGCAGCGCGGTGACCTGGGTCACCGGAACCTCCGGGTGCAGTGCCGCGAAGCGGTCCCGCGTACGGCGCTCGTGCGCCAGCACCTGCATCCGCTCCGCATGCAGCCGCAGCAGTGCCGCTGCACCCTCGGCACCGGCGCTCCCGGTGCCCGCCGTGTCCGCGTCGCCGGTGCTCGCGGCGCTCGTACCGGACGCTCCCGCCGCCCCCGCGCTCTTCGCGCCTGAGCCCGCGTCGTCCACGCCCCGCTCGTCCAGCGCCTCGGCCGCCGCCAGCGCCCGCTCCGCGCTCAGTTGCGCCGCACCGCTCTCGTGCACCCTGTTGAGCACCAGTCCCGCGAGCGGCATCCGGTCCGCTTCGAGCCGTTCGACAAAATAGGCCGCCTCCCGCAGCGCGTCCCGCTCCGGCGTCGCCACCACCAGGAAGGCCGTGCCGGGCGCCTGCAGCAGCCGGTACGTGGCCTCCGCGCGCGTACGGAAGCCGCCGAAGAGCGTGTCCATCGCCGCGACGAACGTCTGCACGTCCCGGAGCAGGGAGGAACCCAGCAGCTTGCCGAGCGTGCCCGTCATCATCGACATCCCGACGTTGAGGAACTTCATCCCCGCCCGGCCGCCCGCCTTCGCCGGCGCCGTCAGCAGCCTGATGAAGCGCCCGTCGAGGAAGGAGCCCAGCCGCTTCGGCGCGTCCAGGAAGTCCAGCGCGGAGCGGCTCGGCGGGGTGTCCACGATGATCAGGTCCCAGGAGTCCCGGGCCCGCAACTGGCCCAGCTTCTCCATCGCCATGTACTCCTGCGTACCGGCGAAGCCGGCCGACAACGACTGGTAGAAGGGGTTCTCCAGGATGGCGCGGGCCCGGTCCGCGTCCGCGTGCGCCTCGACGATCTCGTCGAAGGTGCGCTTCATGTCGAGCATCATGGCGTACAGCTCGCCGGATCCCTCGATGCCCCCGACCCGCCGCGGGCTGTTGTCCAGGGCGTCGATGCCCATGGACTGCGCCAGCCGCTTCGCCGGGTCGATGGTGAGCACGACGACGCGGCGCCCGCGCTCCGCGGCCCGTACGCCCAGGGCGGCGGCCGTCGTCGTCTTGCCGACGCCGCCGGCGCCGCAGCAGACGACGATGCGGGTCTGCGGGTCGTCGAGGAGCGCGTCGGCGTCCAGCCGGGGCGCGGTGTCGAGGCTCATAGGGGCCACTGCTTTCCCAGCTCGCCGGACAGCCGGTAGAGGCCGGCCAGATCCACTCCGTCGGTGAGCAGCGGCAGCTCGTACTGCGGCAGCTCCAGCCGCGCCAGCGCCGCCCGCTGCGTACGTTCCAGGGCCAGCCGCTCCGTATGCTCGCGTGCCTGGAGCAGCAGCGGCGCGACCAGCCGCTCCGCCCGCGCGCCCCGGCTGGCGCCGCCCAGGCCGGCGGCGGACAGCGCGGCGGCGAGGGCCGCCGGGTCGGCCGCGGCCCGTTCCAGCTCCGCCTCGTCCATGAGGGCCGGACGCACCATGTTGACCACCGCGGCGCCGACATGGAGCCCGGCCTCGCGCAGCTCGGCGACGCCGTCGACGGTCTCCTGCACCGGCATGTCCTCAAGGAGGGTGACGAGGTGCACGGCGGTACGGGCCGAGGTCAGCACCCGCATCACGGACCGGGCGTGGTTGTGGATGGGCCCGGCCTTGGCCAGCCCGGCGACCTCGGCGTTGACGCCCAGAAAGCGCGTGATGCGACCGGTGGGCGGAGCGTCCATCACGACCGCGTCGTACACGTGCCGCCCGTGCTTGTCCTGGCGGCGGGCCGCCTCGCACGCCTTGCCGGTGAGCAGGACGTCGCGCAGGCCGGGGGCGATGGTGGTGACGAAGTCGATGGCGCCGAGGCGGCGGAGGGCGCGTCCCGCGCTGCCCATCCGGTAGAACATCTGCAGGTAGTCCAGCAGGGCCTGCTCGGCGTCGATGGCGAGCGCGTACACGTCGCCCCCGCCGGGCGCCGAGGCGATGCGCCGCTCGTCGTACGGCAGCGGTTCGGTCTCGAAGAGCTGGGCGATGCCCTGGCGCCCCTCCACCTCGACGAGCAGGGTGCGCCTGCCGTCGGCGGCCAGAGCCAGTGCCAGTGCGGCGGCGACGGTCGTCTTGCCGGTCCCGCCCTTGCCGGTCACCACGTGCAGCCTTTGGAGCCCGCTCATGTCCGCGAGCCTAATTCCTCGGCGCGCGACTCAGCAGACCGCCTCCGCCGAAGGCCCCGAGCGGGGGCCGGTCGTGGCGGGCTACAGTCTGGCCCATGACGAAGTGGGAATACGCGACCGTGCCGCTGCTCGTGCACGCCACCAAGCAGATCCTGGACCAGTGGGGCGAGGACGGCTGGGAGCTGGTCCAGGTCGTGCCGGGGCCGAACCCGGAACAGCTCGTGGCGTATCTGAAGCGGGAAAAGAGCTGATGGCGGGGCGGGTCGAGGGGAAGCTCGCGGAGCTGGGGCTCAGCCTGCCCGAGGTGGTTCCGCCGCTGGCGTCGTACGTGCCCGCGGTGCGCAGCGGGTCGTACGTGTTCACCGCCGGCCAGCTCCCGATGGTCGACGGCACGCTGCCGCTGACCGGGAAGGTCGGGGCCGAGGTCACGCCGGAGGAGGCCAGGGAGCTGGCGGCGCGGTGTGCGCTGAACGGGCTGGCGGCGATCAAGTCGGTCGCCGGGGACCTCGACCGCGTCGTGCGGATCGTGAAGGTCGTCGGCTTCGTCGCCTCGGCGCCGGACTTCACGGCTCAGCCCGGTGTGATCAACGGGGCGAGCGAGCTGCTCGGCGAGGTGCTGGGCGAGGCGGGTGTGCACGCGCGGAGCGCGGTGGGGGTGGCGGTGCTGCCGCTGGACGCGCCCGTGGAGATCGAGTTCCAGGCGGAGCTGGCCGGGTAGGCGGGCGGCTGCCGTCCCCGGGCGTCCCTCCGGGGTGAGTGCTGTCCGCCGGGTTCCGGCGCGGGGCGGACGGGCGGGGGCCGTCTGCCGCGGTCGGGGTCATACGGCGGTTGTCCACAGGCTGCGGTGGCCCACTCGAACATGTCGTCGGCAGCCCGTAGGCTCCCCGTCATGTCCGACATGAACGCCCCGGCCGGCGAGGGCGCCCGGTGGGCCCTGCCCTCCGAGCGTATCCGCGCGCTCGCCCGCGGGGAGCTGACGCCCGTCCCACCGCGCCGTGCGGCGACGGTGCTGCTGCTGCGCGGCACGGCGCCCGGCGGCCTGTGGGTGTACATGCTGCGGAGGAAGTCCTCCATGTCCTTCGCCGCCGGTGCGTACGCGTATCCGGGCGGCGGGGTCGACCCGCGCGATGAGCGCCCGCTGGACCCGGCGGCCTGGGCCGGGCCGTCTCCGGCGCGGTGGGCGGCGCGGCTGGAGGTGCCGGAGCCGGTGGCGCAGGCGGTGGTCTGCGCGGCGGTGCGGGAGACGTTCGAGGAGGCCGGGGTGCTGCTGGCCGGGGCCTCGGCGGCGGAGGTGGTGGCGGACACCACGGGAGCGGACTGGGAGGCGGACCGCGCGGCGCTGGTCGCCCGCGAGCTGGGCTTCGCCGACTTCCTGGCCCGCCGCGGCCTGGTCGTGCGGACCGACCTGCTCGGCGCCTGGGCGCGCTGGATAACCCCGGAGTTCGAGACCCGGCGGTACGACACGTGGTTCTTCGTCGCCGCGCTCCCCGAGGGGCAGCGCACGCGCAACGCCTCGACGGAAGCGGATCGCGCGGAGTGGGTCAGGCCCGCCGAGGCCGCCGCGGGGTTCGAGCGGGGCGAGAGGGCGATGCTGCCGCCGACGATCTCCATGCTGCGCGGGCTGCGGGCGTACGGGTCGGCCGCCGAGGCGCTGGACGCGGCCGGGGAGCGGGACCTGACCGCGGTGCTGGTGAAGGCCAGGATGGAGGGGGACGAAGTCGTGCTGAGCGCTCCCGGACACGAGGAGTTCACGCGAAGGCTGCCGTCATGACGGCGGCGGCGCCGGGACAGCCGCGCGGCGGGGTGCTCGGCGGGCCGGCCACCGCCCGTGCGACATGCGTGCTGGCGCCCAACGCCTCGCCCATGACCCTCGACGGCACGAACACGTGGATCGTCGCCGAGCCGGACTCCGCGCGCGCCGTGGTGATCGACCCCGGGCCGCTGGACGAAGGCCATCTGGCGGCGGTCGTGGAGACCGCGGAACGGGCCGGTCTGCGGGTGGCGCTCACGCTGCTCACCCACGGGCACGCGGACCACGCCGAGGGCGCGGCCCGCTTCGCCGAGCTGACCCGGACCCAGGTGCGGGCCCTGGACCCGGCGCTGCGCCTCGGCGACGAAGGGCTGGCCGCGGGGGACGTGATATCCGTCGGCGGGCTGGAGCTGCGGGTCGTGCCCACACCGGGGCACACGGCCGACTCGCTCTGCTTCCACCTGCCGGCCGACGGGGCCGTGCTCACCGGTGACACGATCCTCGGCCGCGGCACGACGGTGGTCGCCCATCCGGACGGCCGCCTGGGCGAGTATCTGGACTCGCTGCGCCGGCTGCAGTCCCTGACCCTGGACGACGGCGTCTCGACGGTGCTGCCGGGCCACGGGCCGGTGCTGGAGGACGCCCAGGGCGCGGTGGAGTACTACCTGGCGCACCGCGCGACGCGACTGGCACAGGTCGAGACGGCGGTCGAGAACGGATACCGGACCCCCGCGGACGTGGTGGCGCACGTGTACGCGGACGTGGACCGCACCCTGTGGCCGGCGGCTGAGCTGTCGGTGCGGGCTCAGTTCGAGTACCTGAAGGAGCACGGCCTGATCACGTAGCCGGCCCCGGGCCACGCCCGCGCCGTGGTGGCTTCGTCAGCGCGAGCGCTTGGCCAGGCGCTCGACGTCCAGCAGGATCACGGCCCGGGCCTCCAGGCGCAGCCAGCCACGGCTGGCGAAGTCCGCGAGCGCCTTGTTGACCGTCTCCCGGGAGGCGCCGACGAGCTGGGCCAGCTCCTCCTGCGTCAGGTCGTGCACGACGTGGATGCCCTCGTCCCCCGGCACGCCGAAGCGCCGGGAGAGGTCCAGCAGGGCGCGGGCGACACGGCCCGGGACGTCGGAGAAGACCAGGTCGGACATCTGGTCGTTCGTGCGCCGCAGCCGGCGGGCGACCGCGCGCAGCAGCGCGGAGGCGACCTCGGGACGGGCGTTCAGCCAGGGCTGGAGGTCGCCGTGGCCGAGACCCAGCAGCTTGACCTCGGTCAGCGCCGAGGCCGTGGCCGTGCGCGGGCCCGGGTCGAACAGGGACAGCTCGCCGATCAGCTCGCCGGGGCCGAGCACGGCCAGCATGTTCTCCCGCCCGTCGGGGGAGGTGCGGTGGAGCTTGACCTTGCCCTCGGTGACGACGTACAGCCGGTCGCCGGGCTCGCCCTCGTGGAAGAGAGCGTCACCGCGCGACAGCGTCGCCTCGGTCATGGAGGCACGCAGCTCCGCTGCCTGCTCGTCGTCGAGCGCGGCGAAGAGGGGCGCGCGCCGCAGAACGTCGTCCACGAGTTCTCTCCTTGTCGGGTGCCCGGGCGACCGCGGGCCGTTGCTCGGTCGGCCCGTCACGCTTTCCATGATGCCGGACAGTAAAACAGTGCGATCAGTCACAAGTTTGACGTACCGCAGCGTGAACCGTACGCCAGGGGTCCGATTGGCGGCACTTTTCCGGTCCTCCCCGGCGGGCGCCCGGGGGGTCGGGGCGGGGGCGCGCGGTTGCGCGTGGGAGGTCGGCCGAGGGCTCAACGAGCCGGTCGGGGCGCCGCCGTGCGGGGCGCGTGGGTTGACCCGTACGGCCCCATTCCGCTCTCAGCGAACGCACCTCCCGCAATCCGATAAACCGGATATAACGCCATTGTGGCGGTGCTCTGCGCGCACCGTGCGGGCGCCCTCGGCACGAGGGTCCTTCCCCCGGACCGGGAAGGGGACACCCGTATGACCCGCGCAATCAGGCCGAGGGCCTGGCCAAGCGGTTCGGTGCTTGACCAGGCCCTCGGCCTGAACAGCGTGTTCCTCCACCCGCCCCCGGATCCCGGCGGGCGAGCCGGTCGGACCGGTCGGTCCCGTCAGACCCGGTCCGCGGCGATGAGCAGGTACTGGAAGCTCCCGCTGCGGTACGCCGTGAGGAAGACCTCCTCGATCCCCGTGGCCACCGGGGACTTCGCCCGCAGCTCCCAGTACGGGATCGTCGCCTCGGTCAGGTCGATGACCTGCGCGGGCACCAGCCGGTGCGCCGCCAGCTCCTTGAAGTAGGTCGACCGCGGATGGACGTTGCAGATGTAGTGCGCGTTGATCTGGCTGACGGCGCGGGACGGCAGCCCGTAGGCGTCGTTGTAGCAGCCGGTGATGGTCACGTACCGGCCGCCGCGGGTGAGCAGCCGTGAGTGCTCCTTGAAGAGCTGGACCAACTCCACGTACATCGTGCTCTCGTTGTTCCAGATCCCGCGGAACGCGCCCGTCTCGAAGCCCGTGTCGAGCATGTTCTTCAGGTGGAACCGCACCGTGTTCCCCAGGCCACGGCGCTGGACCTGGTCGTTGGCGAAGGCGACCTGCGACTGCGAGATCGAGATGCCGTCGACGCGGCAGCCGAATCGTTCGTGCGCCATGAAGCTCGTGCCACCGCGCCCGGAGCCGGCGTCCAGCAGCCGGGCGGCCGGGTCGGGCTCGCCGAGGTGGTCCAGCAGAAGGGTGGCCTGGGCGTTCTCCAGGCGGTGCAGCTCCGCGATGATCCGCGCTTCCCGGGTCTCCTCCGGGCCCGCCAGCACGGACTGGTCGACCTCGCCGATGCCGTAGTGGTGGTGGTACGTCCCGCTGACCTCGCCGAGCTTGAGGTTGACCGGATCCTTCTCCCGGTTCCAGTAGTCGGCGATGGAGTGCTGGTACGGGCTGGTGAGGACGTTCGTGTGAGTGGCTGCCGCCATGGTCGTTCTCCTTCTGAGGGCGTGCGTGAGCGTGCAGAGGCTGCTGAGGCGTGGTCGAGGGCGTGCCGATGCGTGACGCGTGGGGACGTCAGGCGGACCCGGGGGTGCGTCAGAGGTCGGGCGGGTGCGTCAGGGGCACCGCGGGGACGGGCGGGTCAGGCGGTCCGGTAGCGCGCGCTCGTGGCGTGCCACTCCTTGCACCCGCCCATCCAGGCCCACACCCCGGCCAGGAAGCGGCCGAGCTGCGGGGAGCCGGCGGCGGTCAGGGCCGCGGCCTCCGTCTCGTAGGTGTGCATCAGCTCGTCGTGGATCAGGGCCGTCCGGTCCACAGCCTCCTGGAGGGTGCAGCCTTCTTCGGCGGCGATCAGGTTGGGCAGGTTGGTGTCCGTGGGGTCTTCCTTTTCCATCGAGTACAGGTCGTTGAGGAGCACGCTGGCGGTGCCGGCGTAGAGGTACGTGCGGCGGACCCGGGCGTCGGCGAACTCGTCGGGCGGCAGCTCGTATCCGCTGACGGGGTCCACGAGGACCATGCAGGGAAAGAACGCGTTCTCGTAGCGGTGCAGCAAGTACTCCCAGACCGCGGGGATGCGCTCCGAGGCCCGCCACTCGGCTTCCTGGCCGTACCCCACGAACATGACCGCCAACTCGTGCCGCAGCCGGGCGACCTGGGTGGGGCTCGCGTACCGCGAGAGGTGCGCGAGGGCGGAGCGGAAGGCGCGCAGCACCGGCTCGCGCTGAACGGTCTCCTCGAACTGCGGCATGTAGCGCGCGGGGAGCCGTACGGGGTCGATGACGGCGTGCGCCAGCGCCATCCGCTCGCCGAGCAGGGCGGGATCCGGGTCCTCGCCCTCGTCCACCCAGTGGTCGTCGACGGACCACTCGGACAGGCCGCACTTGGCGGCGGCCAGCAGCCGGTCGGGGTCGTCGCAGTCGGGGTGGGCGAGCATGAAGAGGCTGCCGAACTGGTGGGAGCGCAGGCGCTCGATGCGGCCGGTGAAGATGCCGATCTCCTCGGCCCACTCGACCAGGCGCTCGTTGACCTCCTCGCCGAGCACGGGGTCGTTGCGGAGGGCGTCCGGGCAGTACAGCGGCGGGATCCGCAGGCCACCGCGCTCGGTGCCGCCGTCGGGCGGCGGGGCGGCGGCGGTCCCGGAGCCGGCGGGGGGTCCGGCGCCGGGCCCGGCGCCGGATGCGGGCTCCGGCGCGGCGTCCGCACGATTGGAGGGCCCCGCGCCGGGCGACGGGGCGGCTTGCGGTACGTACCCGGACAGCGGATGCGCGGCGGCGGTGCCGAGGCCGGTGGGGCCGGGAGGCAGGAGGGCGCGGAGTGCTTCGGCGGTTGCTCCGGTCATGTGCGGCACCCGGCCTCCGTGCGGGCCGGCGGGGAGATCGTCATACTTCGACGCTAGGAGTCTGCGCCGAGTGCGGCAATCGCTCGAAAGAGTAGGCATAAAAGGGGGATTGGCAGGGTGGAGATCCCTTCGTGAACCGCCGGGTGAAACGATTGCGTTTCTCCCGGCCAGGATCTAGCGTGACGGTACGTCATCCCTCCGTGCGAAGAGGACCGCCCGCCATGCCCGGCAGATCCGTGGGCCGGCTCCCCGGCCAGACCTCCGGCGCCCGGATCCGCCGCCCCCGCATGACCCCCGAGCGCGAGCGCGAGCTGCTCGAAGCCGTGCTGGGCGTGCTGCGCGAGTCGGGGTACGAGGCGCTGTCGATGGACCTCGTCGCGACCCGGGCGCGATGCAGCAAGGCGACCCTGTACCGGCAGTGGCACAGCAAGGCGGAGATGGTCGTGGCCGCCATGGTCGCGAACCGGCCCGTGGGCGCCGGCGCCGCCGACACCGGCTCCCTTCGCGGCGATCTGATCAGCCTCGTCGAGGAGCTGTCCACCACGGCGGAGAAGGACACCGCGCTGATCGCCGCGATACACCACGCGGCGCTCACCGACGCGGACCTGGCGGCCACGCTGCACACCTCCCTCGTGGACTACGAGCTGACGCACCTGTCCGGGCTGCTGGACCGCGCGGTGGAGCGCGGCGAGCTGCAAGGGCGGCCGGGCGCGGCCGGGTTCCTGCCGCAGTTGCTCTTCGGCGCGGTCGTCATACGCCCGCTGGTCGACGGGGCGTTCGCCGATTCCGCGTATCTCGCGCGGTTCGTGGACCTGGTCGTGCTGCCGGCGCTGCGCCACTCCTGACCCGTACGCCCCTCACCGCCCCGCGGGCTTCCGTACGCCGCTTCTGAACCGACGCCTGGCCCGGCTCGCCACGGGCATATACCCCTACCCCGTATGCGACCCACCCACCGCATCCGGCCTCCGAGCATCCGACCCCCCACGGAGCCCGCCATGTCCCGTACCCGCGCCGAAGCCGGCAGCGGTCCCGCCGACGGCCCCGGCCCGGCCGGCGCCGCCGGCTCCCCCCACGACGAGCGCGCCCACCGCCACCGCTGGCTGATCCTCGGCGTCCTCGGCCTCGCCCAGCTGATGGTCGTCCTCGACGTGACCATCGTGAACATCGCCCTGCCGTCCGCCCAGGACGACCTCGGCTTCTCCAACGGCGACCGGCAGTGGGTCGTCACCGCGTACTCGCTGGCCTTCGGCAGCCTGCTGCTGCTCGGGGGCCGCATCGCCGACCTCGTCGGCCGCAAGGTCACCTTCCTCGTCGGTCTCGTCGGCTTCGCCGCCGCATCCGCCGTGGCCGGCGCCGCCGTGAACTTCGACATGCTCATCACCGCGCGCGCCTTCCAGGGCGCCTCCGGCGCGCTCCTCGCGCCGTCCGCGCTGTCGCTGCTGACGACGACGTTCACCGACCCCGGCGAGCGCGCGAAGGCGTTCAGTGTCTACGGAGCCGTGTCCGGCGCGGGCGGTGCCATCGGCCTGTTGCTGGGCGGCGTGCTCACCGAGTACCTGGACTGGCGCTGGACCCTGTACGTGAACGTGGTCCTCACCGTCGTCGCCTTCGGCTTCGCCTCCGCGCTGCTGACCCGTACCGCGCGCGACCGGAGCGTCAGGATCGACGTGCCCGGCACGGTCCTGGTCACCGCCGGACTGTTCGGCGTCGTCTACGGCTTCTCCAACGCCGAGCACCAGGACTGGGGCGCACCCGCCACCTGGGGGCTGCTGATCGCGGGCGGCGTGCTGCTGGCGGCGTTCGTCTGGTGGTCCACCCGCAGCCCTCACCCCCTGCTGCCGATGCGCATCGTCACCGACCGCAACCGCGGCGCCTCCTTCCTCGGCATGCTGATCGCCGCCGGCGGGATGTTCGGCGTCTTTCTGTTCCTCACGTACTACATGCAGACCGGTCTCGACTACACGCCGATCGACTCCGGCGTCGCCTTTCTGCCGATGGTCGGCGGTCTGGTGATCGCCGCGACGCTCGCCACCAACGTGCTCGTACCGACCATCGGGCCGCGGGTGGTGGTGCCGGTGGGGATGGCGGTCGCGACGGCCGGGTTGGTGTGGATGACGACGCTGACTCTGAGTAGTTCGTACGCGGCGCACATCCTGCCGATGACCGTGATCGTCGGCTTCGGCCTGGGACTGGTCGTGGCGACGGCGATGAGCCTGGGCACGCTGGGCGTCTCCGTGCACGACGCGGGCGTGGCCTCCGCGACGGTCAACGCCATGCAGCAGGTCGGCGGCTCCATCGGCATCGCCCTGCTCAACACCCTCTCCGCCGGCGCCGCCACCGATTACCTCGTCGGGCGCAACCCCAGGGACCCGGCCGTACGGGCGCAGGCGGCGCTGGAGAGCTACCACACGGCGTTCTGGTGGTCGGCGGGCTTCTTCGCCGTGGGTGCGGTGGTAACGCTGCCCCTGTACCGGTCCGGCGTGCCCGGGGAACTGAAGGGCGGGGCACCCACGATCCACATGTGAGCGCCGCCCGCGCCCGGTTGACGCCCGTACGCCTCCCTCGCACCCTCACGCGCCCCCGCGCCGCGGACGCGTCCACCGGCTCACACGACGAGCAGCGACTTGCCCACCGTCGTGCGCCGGGCGAGCGAGGCGTGCGCGTCCTCGGCGCGGGCCAGCGGATACGTCGCGCCGATCACCGGCCTGATGCGGCCCGCGGCGGCGAGGTCCAGGGCCTCGACGAGCGCCGCCTGCGCCACGGACGCGGCGGGCGGGCCGCCTGCCAGAAGGTTCGTCACCCGCACGCCCCGCTCCTCCGCCGCGCTCGGATCGATCTCGGCGAGGCCGCCGTCGGACGTCCCGTACGTCACGAACCGGCCGCCCCGCGCCACCGTCCGGAACGCCGCCCGGCCCAGCTCGCCCCCGGCGCCGTCGAAGGCGAGGTCGACGCCGTCCCCGCCGGCGGCCTCGCGGACCCGGTCCTGCCAGCCGTCCTCGGAGTAGTCGACAGTGTGCTCCGCGCCCAGCTCGCGGGCGAGGGCGAGCTTGCGCTCGCCGCGCGCCGCGGCGATGACGCGCGCACCCGCGTCGCGCGCCAACTGCAGCACCAGCGACCCCGCCCCGCCGGCCGCCGCCGCCACGAGCACCGTCTCGCCCGCGCGGGCCTGCCCCGCGCGGGCGAGACGTACCGCGGTGGTGCCGTCGTGCAGCAGGGCCGCCGCCTCGGCCGGGCCGAGCGCGCCGGGGACGGCGGCGATCTGCGCCACCTCGGCGACGACCTGCTCCGCGTACCCGGCGGACGCCGGGGCGACCACGCGCCGCCCCACCCACGCCGCGTCGACCCCCTCCCCGACGGCCAGTACGGTCCCCGCGCCACCTCCGCCCGGCACGTACGGCGGTCGCACCGGAAAGATCTCCCTGCCCCAGCCGCCGCGCAGCAGGGTGTCCAGATAGATGACGTCGGCCATCTCCAGCCCCACGACGACCTGCCCGGCCCCGGCCGCCGGCTCGGGCACCTCCGCGGGCACCAGCACCTCCGGCCCGCCGAACTCCCGTACCTCGATCGCACGCACCGCGACCACGCTCCCGTCCTGATCGACTCGACGCGGCCACCGTAGAAGTTCAACGAAGGTTCAGGTCAAGCGACCGGAGCACGGACGCGCCCGCCACGGCCTGCCGGGCGCGCGAGACGCGTCCCCGGAGCCTTCGCGGGATTCGGCCGTCCGCCCATGCGGCCGGCCTCCCCCAGCCGTGTACGGCACCTGCCGGCGGGGGAGAGGGCCGGGCCATCCGGATCGACGCGCGTCAGCCGTCCTGCCGTTCGTCCTCCGGGGAGCGGGGCTGGGGCATGGAGCTCCTGACGGTGTCCAGGATGGTCATGCCCTGGCCCACCAGCCCAGCGGTGAGCTGACCCAGGCCGTCGGCGCCGTTCAGCACGTTGATGTTCGCGCCCTGCAGGCTGGCCGCGGCCCGTTCGACGATCTTCGGGAGCTGCTCGATCAACTGCTGGTCCAGAGCGACCCTGTCGTACGAGGACGCCGCCTCGGCCTGGATCTTCATCCGCTCCGCCTCGGCGAGCGCCAGCACCCGGACCCGTTCGGCCTCCGCCTCGGCCGGCTTGACCACCTCCGCCTGGAGCTCCTGCTGGCGGAGCCGGGCCGCGCGCTCGGCCAGCTCGGTCTGCGCGGCGAGCACGTCCTGCTGTGCGTGCGCGTGCGCCAGCGGCCCGGCCTGCGCCGCCTCCGCCTCGACGCGGCTGACCTCGGCCTGGTACTGCGCCCGCACCATGGCGGTCTGACGGGCGTACTCGGCCTGCTTGCGCGCGGACTCCTGCTCCGCCTCGGACGCCTTCTGCGCCGCCTGTGCCTCGGCGATCTTCGCCTCGCGCTGGATGGCCGCCTGATGGGGCGCCGACATGGCCCGGATGTAGCCGGTGTCGCCGTCGTCGATCGACTGGATCTGGAACGAGTCGACGATCAGGCCGATCCTGCCCATCTCGCTCTTGGAGGTCTCCACCACCTCGGAGGCGAGCTTCTGCCGCTCCGTGACGATCTCCTCGACCGTCATCGAGCCGATGATGGCGCGCAGGTGCCCGGCGAAGATCCGCCCGGTCAGCACCGACATCTCCTTCTGCTCGGAGAGGAAGCGCTGCCCGGCGTTGACGATGCTCTCGATGTCGTTGCCGACCTTGAAAGCGATCACGGACCGTACGGTCAGGGGGATGCCCTGCCTGGTCACGCAGTACTCGGCGACCTCCGACTCGTGCATCGCCAGCGACAGAAAGCGGGTCTTGCGGAAGATCGGTAACACGAACCTGCCGTGCCCGACGACGACGCGGAACGGTGCCCCGTCCCGCCGGCGCCTGCCGCCCGAAACGAGCATGGCCTGGTCGGGGGCCGGAACGCGATAGCCGAACATGCTTACCTCCTCACTCCACGGAACCGATGCCGCCGGTCAGCTCCTCCAGCGGATCGGTCCACGCGATCACGGTGACCTGGCGACCACCGCAGTACTCGGTGACGAGTACCTCCGCCCCTTGCGGCAAGGGCTCGGCGGACCAGGCGAGAAAGGTCTCGGTGCCGCCCCGTACCCGCACCAGCACCTCGCCGGGGCCGGCGGACCCTCGGGTGGGGATGACGAGAACGCCGAGACAGCCGATCACGGCGTCGTCAGGCACCATCGATGGATTCCCCCTCGATCACCCTGCTCGCGACGTTCATGCGTACCCTACTCAGGACGGCGGTCGCTCAATCTTGGTTTCCGTTCCCCGGGAGGGGACCCCCAGCGGTTTCGCTCTTCGGTGTCAGTCCGGGCCCGTAGGCTGGCCCCATGGCGAAGAGTGGCGAGGCGGCATCGGCGGCGGGGGGCCGCGCGGTGGTGCGCAAGGCGAAACCGGCACCGACGCGGACGGGACTGGTGCGCCAGGCCCGGCGGATCTACCGCGAGCTGGCCGAGGTGTATCCGTACGCGCATCCTGAGCTGGACTTCGAGAACCCGTATCAGCTCCTCATCGCCACGGTGCTCTCCGCGCAGACCACCGACCTGCGGGTGAACCAGACCACGCCCGCGCTCTTCGCGAAGTACCCGACGCCCGAGGATCTGGCCGCGGCCAACCCGGAGGAGGTCGAGGAGCTGATCCGGCCCACCGGGTTCTTCCGCGCCAAGACCAAGTCGATCATGGGGCTTTCGCAGGCCCTGCGGGACGACTTCGGCGGTGAGGTCCCGGGGAACCTGAAGGACCTGGTCAAGCTGCCGGGTGTGGGCCGCAAGACGGCGTTCGTCGTCCTCGGCAACGCCTTCGGGGTCCCCGGTATCACGGTCGACACGCACTTCGCCCGGCTCGTGCGGCGCTGGAAGTGGACCGAGCAGACCGACCCGGACAAGATCGAGCAGGAGGTCGGGTCCCTCTTCCCCAAGAAGGACTGGACGATGCTCTCGCACTACGTGATATTCCACGGCCGGCGCATCTGCCACGCCCGCAAGCCCGCCTGCGGCGCCTGCCCCATCGCCCCGCTTTGCCCGGCGTACGGCGAGGGGGAGACGGATCCGGAGAAGGCCCGCAAGCTGCTGAAATACGAGAAGGGCGGCATGCCCGGGCAGCGCCTCAAGCCTCCGCCGGACTATCCCGGGAAGCCCGCGCCTCCGCTGGGCGCCGCATGACACGCTCAGGCGGTATGCCCGGCGGGCCGGGCGGCGGGCCGGGCGGCGGCGCCACCGCGGGTGCGGCGCGCGGTACGGCGGACGGGGCGGCGCCCGGCGCTTCGGTGCGTACGGGGGCGGGTGGGGCGCGCGGTGAAGCGAACGGGAGCGTGCGCGGCGGCCCGGAAGCCGTGGGCGCCGCGGACGGGCGCTCCGCGGGAGCGGACTCCGCCCCTGCGCCCCCGGTCCGGACACCCGCGCCCGGTACACCGGCGTCCCGTGTGCCCGTCCACGTCAGCGACGACGGACTGCCCGGCTGGCTGGCGCCGGTCGCCGACGCGGCCCGTACCGTACGGCCCGAAGAGCTGAGCAGCTTCCTACCGCCCGACGGCGGTGGCGGCCGGCCCGCCGCCGTGCTCATCCTCTTCGGCGACGGCGAGGACGGCCCCGAGCTGCTGCTCACCGAGCGCGCCAGCTCCCTGCGTTCGCACGCGGGCCAGCCCTCCTTCCCCGGCGGCTCCCTCGACCCGGAGGACGGCGATCCCGCGGGCGAAGGACCGCTGCGTGCCGCGCTGCGCGAGGCGCAGGAGGAGACAGGGCTCGATCCGGCGGGCGTGCAGGTGTTCTCCGTGCTGCCGCGGCTGTACATCCCGGTGAGCGGCTTCGTCGTCTCGCCCGTGCTCGGCTGGTGGCGCGAGCGCAGCCCCGTCGGAGTCGTCGATCCGGCCGAGACGGCACGGGTGTTCAGCGTCAGCGTGGCCGATCTCACCGACCCGGCGAACCGCGCCATGGCCGTCCATCCGCGCGGCCACCTCGGCCCCGCGTTCCTTGTCGGCTCCGCGCTGGTCTGGGGTTTCACCGCCGGAGTGATCGACCGCATCCTGCACCTGGCCGGGTGGGAGCGCCCGTGGGATCGCGAACGCAGGGTGCCGCTGGACTGGCACGCATGAGACGGTGACCGGGTGAACGTGCTGGACATCCTGCTGGTGGCGGCCGCCGTGTGGTTCGCCGTGGTCGGCTACCGCCAGGGCTTCGTGGTCGGTGTCCTGTCCGTGTGCGGCTTCGTCGGCGGCGGGCTGCTGGCGATCTATCTGCTGCCGGTCGTCTGGGACTTGGTGACCGACGGCGCCGCCCTCGGCCCGACGGCCGCGTTCGCCGCCGTCGTCCTCGTCCTCATAGCGGCCTCCGTGGGCCAGGGACTCACCACCCACCTCGGCAACCAACTGCGGCAGTACATCACCTGGTCGCCGGCCCGCTCGCTCGACGCCACCGGCGGCGCGCTGGTCAACGTCGTGGCGCTGCTGCTCGTCGCCTGGCTGCTCGGTACGGCGCTGGGGTCGACGACGCTGCCGACCGTCGCCCGTGAGGTGCGCGCCTCCAAGGTGCTCAACGGCGTGGCCGAGGTGATGCCGAAGAGCGCCGACACCTGGTTCGGCGAGTTCAGCTCCGTGCTCTCGGAGAACCGCTTCCCCCAGGTCTTCGCGCCGTTCCAGAGCGAGCAGATCACCAACGTCCCGGCGCCCGACCCCGCGCTGGTCGGCAGCCCGGTGGTGGAGCGGGCGCGGGAGAGCATCGTCAAGGTCGTCGGGACGGCCCCGTCCTGCGGCAAGGTGCTGGAGGGCACCGGGTTCGTCTTCGCGCCGCAGCGCGTGATGACCAACGCCCACGTCGTCGGCGGCGTCGACGAGCCCACCGTGCAGATCGGCGGCGAGGGCCGGCTCTACGACGGCGAGGTCGTGCTCTACGACTGGGAGCGGGACGTCGCCGTCCTGGAGGTCCCCGGGCTGGACGCCCCCGCCCTGCCCTTCGACCAGGACGACGCGGAGCGCGGCGACGACGCCGTCGTCGCCGGTTTCCCGGAGAACGGCGGCTTCGACGTACGGGCGGCGCGCGTGCGCGACCGGATAACGGCCAACGGCCCGGACATCTACCGCCGCGGCACGGTCAACCGCGACGTGTACTCCCTGCGCACCCTGGTCCGCCAGGGCAACTCCGGCGGCCCGCTGCTCAACCCCGAGGGCGGTGTCGTGGGCGTGATCTTCGCCAGGTCCATGGACGACAAGGACACCGGCTACGCGCTGACCGTCGACGAGGTACGCGAGGACATCGAGCGCGGGCGCACGGCGTCGCGGCCGGTGGACAGCGACGGTTGCGCCATGTGAGATGCCGAGAGGCCGGGGGCGCAGGCCCCCGGGAATCCTTGTCAGGACACGGCTCCGGCGGAGCCGCTCAGTGCACGCGCCGCAATCGGGCGCTCATCCAGCGGGCCCGGCGGCGGAGAATGTGCGGGATCCCCAGACGGAGGTCCACTTCGCGATGCGCCGCGGCGCCCTGGAGCGGTCTGGCGTCCGGGGCGGGGGAGCGGTGGGTTCCTACGTCGTTGTAGTCATGCGTCCAACCCATACCCCGGATCCTCCCCCCGCCGGGCGGCCGGTAATCGCCCTTTCTCGGGCCCATCGGCCTATGCAGGGTGCAATTGACGTGTGCGGTTCAGGCGAGGGTCGTGGGGGAGCCGCGGCGCCGCCGTGGCGGAGAGTGGCGTACGGGCGGTGGACCGGCCGGTGAGCTGCGGTGGTTCAGCGGTCGGGCTCGGGATCCCGTAGCCAGTTGATGAGTTCGGTCGTGAACGCGACCGGGTCCTCCTCGTGCGGGAAGTGCCCGAGACCGTCGAAAAGCCGCCACCGGTACGGCGCTTCCACGTACGCCACCGATCCCGCCGCGCTGCGCGTGCGCATCACCGGATCGAGGGAACCGTGCAGATGCAGCACGGGCACCCGCACCGGCAGCTTCATACGGCGGTAGAACTGTATGCCGTCCGGCCGCCCCAGCGACCGTACGAGCCAGCGGTACGGCTCCACCGAGCAGTGCGCCGTGGACGGCACGGTCATCGCGCGCCGGTAGACCTGGAGCGCCTTGTCGTCCGGCTGCCGGGGGCCCGACCAGTCGCGGATCAGCCGGCCGACCAACGCGGCGTCCCCGGCGACGAGTTGCCGCTCGGGCAGCCACGGGGGCTGGGCGCTCCAGACGAAGGAGCCCGCGGCGCTCTGCCGCGGGTCGGTGAGCATCGCGGAGCGCCAGCGGCGCGGGTGCGGCATCGAGGAGACGGTCAGCCGGCGGATCAGCTTGGGCCGCATCACGGCGGCGGTCCAGGCGAGATAGCCGCCGAGGTCGTGACCGACGAGCGCGGCGTCCGGCTCACCGAGGGAGCGGATCACGCCGGTGACGTCGAGGGCGAGGTTGGCGGGGTCGTAGCCGCGGGGGGTCCGGTCGCTGCCGCCGACGCCGCGGAGGTCCATCGCCACCGCGCGGTAGCCGGCCTCGGCGAGCGCGGGCAGTTGATGGCGCCAGGTCCACCAGAACTGCGGAAACCCGTGCAGCAGCAGCACCAGCGGCCCTTCGCCCATCTCCACGATGTGGAAGCGGGCGCCGTTGGCCGCGACGTCCCTGTGGGTCCAGGGCCCCTCGATGTGGACTGCCGGATCGACTGGCGACGGTGCCGTCATGACTCCGAGCGTGCCACGCCCGCGGCCGGCTTGTGTCGGTCCGCCGGATGACCTCGGCCGCGCAGGGAGTCGGAGAGGACGGTGGCGGTCTCCTTGGTGGAGTTCATCGCGCGCTCGGGCTTGCGCATCTGGCGCATCTTGGTGATGCCCCAGAGGGCGACGAGCCCGCCGAGGACCACGTGGGCGCCGAAGACGATGAGGAACGACCAGGCGAGCGCGAGGCCCAGGGCGTGCAGCCCGTACGCGGCGGCGAAGCTGAGCACCGGGATGCCGAAGAGGACGAGGACGGCGGCGACGCCGAGGGCGGTGCCGCCGGCGCCGGCGCGCTTGATGTCCTCCCGGGTCTCGGCCTTGAGCAGGGCGATCTCGTCGTGGAGCAGCGCGCTCAGGCCGGTGGTGGCGGTCGAGACGAGCTGCCCCAGGCTCTGCTGCCCGTCGAGGTGGGCGTCGGCGTCGAGGTCGACGGCCACGGTGTGCCTCGCCGTGCCGGCTCTCATCGTGCTGGCTTGTGCCGTGGTGCTCGGCTCCGCGGCCGTCCGGTTTCCTGCTGGACCGTTACCGGCTGCGCTCATCGTCCGTCCCTTCGCCGCCTGAAGTCACATCATGCCCGACCGTCACCCTGCTCGCCGGGCGGGCGCCGCATTTCGGCACGCCTCCGGTGTTCCGCGGCCTTTGTCTCGTGGATCGCGGCCATCCGGAGGTGGTACTCCGGATCGTCCTGCTGGTACATGTCCGGTATCCCGTCCATGTCCTCGTCGCGCTCGTCCTCCTCCGCGATCGCCTTGTAACGATTGTCGCGGATCTTCAGCAGGACGCACGCGAGGACCGCGGCGATGACCGAGCCCGTCAGCACCGCCGCCTTGGTCTCCTCGGCGAGCTTGCCGTCCTCGGCGAAGGCCAGCTCGCTGATGAGCAGCGAGACGGTGAAGCCGATGCCGGCCAGTGTCGCGACGGCGAAGACGTCGGGCCATCTCAGCGCCGGGTTCAGCTCCGCCCGGGTGAACCGTGCGGCGAGCCGCGAGCCGAGCGAGATGCCGAGGACCTTGCCGAGGACGAGGCCGGCCACCACGCCGAGGGGCTCGGGGTCGGTGAACACACCGCTCAGCGCGGCGCCGTCGACGGCCACGCCGGCCGCGAAGAAGGCGAAGACGGGGACGGCGAGACCGGCGGAGAGGGGACGTAGCTGGTGCTCGATGCGCTCGCCGGGCGAGACCTCTTCGCCCGGTCGGGTGGTGACGCGCAGCGTCAGGCCCATGGCGACGCCCGCGATGGTGGCGTGCACGCCGCTGGCGTGCATCAGCGCCCAGATGACGACGGCCAGCGGTACGTACACGTACCAGCCGCGGACATCGCGGCGCTGGAGGAACCAGAAGAGGACGAGGCCGGCGACCGCGGATCCGAGGGCGATGAGGTTGATGCCGGCGGTGTAGAAGACCGCGATGATCAGGATGGCGAAGAGGTCGTCCACGACGGCCAGCGTCAGCAGAAAGGCGCGCAGCGCGGAGGGGAGATTGCTCCCGATGACCGCGAGCACGGCCAGGGCGAACGCGATGTCGGTGGCGGTGGGGATGGCCCAGCCGCCCAGGTCGCCCCGGCCGGCGTTGACGGCGACGTAGAAGAGCGCGGGGGCGGCCATGCCGCAGAGCGCGGCGACGATCGGCAGCGCGGCGGCCCGCGGGTCGCGCAGCTCGCCGTCGACCAGCTCGCGCTTGAGCTCGACCCCGACGACGAAGAAGAAGATCGTCAGCAGCCCGTCCTTGGCCCAGTGGGCGAGATCGAGGTGCAGGTCGAGCGAAGAGGGTCCGAAGGCGAAGCCCTTGATGTCCTCGTAGGTACCGCTGAGGGCGCTGTTGGCGAAGATGAGGGCGATGACGGCCGCGGCCAGCAGGATCAGTCCGCCGACGGTCTCCGTACGCAGGGCCTCGGTGAGGAACTTGCTCTCTCTGAGGGACGGTCTGCGCAGGAAATGGGACTGCTGAGGGCGCTGGGGCGCGGTCACGGCAGGGCCTCCGGGAGGTGGGCGGCGGATACACGAGTGCTGTGTGCCGACCAGACTTCCCGGCGCGCCTCAGGGTGCTATCTCTCTCTTCACCTGTCTCCGCCACCCTACAGGGCGGCACCGGTCGATCGACCTGGGGTCAGATTACGGGCATAACGGGGTAGACGGTGCGGCAGGGCTGCCGGCGGCGGGGTGTCCCCGCCGCCGGCGCCGCGCACCGCTCAGGGCATGCCGGGACGGCGTGCGCCGCCCCGGCCGTCTCAGTCCTCCGAGGCCGCGCTCGGCAGCTTGGCCTGGATGAGGTCCATGACCGTGGAGTCCGTCAGCGTCGTGACGTCGCCCATCTGGCGGTTCTCGGCGACGTCCCGCAGCAGGCGGCGCATGATCTTGCCCGAGCGGGTCTTGGGCAGCTCCGCGACCGGCAGGATCCGCTTGGGCTTGGCGATCGGGCCCAGGGCCTTCGCCACGTGCGCCCGCAGCTCCTCCACCAGCCCCTCGGCCTCCTCCGCGCCCCCGCGCAGGATCACGAAGGCGCAGATGGCCTGCGTGGTCTGCGGGTCGGTGGCGCCGACGACCGCGGCCTCGGCGACCTTGGGGTGCGAAACGAGAGCGGACTCCACCTCTGTGGTGGAGATGTTGTGCCCGGAGACGAGCATGACGTCGTCCACCCGGCCGAGCAGCCAGATGTCCCCGTCGTCGTCCTTCTTGGCGCCGTCACCCGCGAAGTACCGGCCCTCGAAGCGGGACCAGTAGGTGTCCTTGTAGCGCTGGTCGTCTCCCCAGATCGTGCGCAGCATCGATGGCCACGGCTCCGTGAGCACCAGATAGCCGCCCGCTCCGTCCGGCACCTCGCGCGCCTCGTCGTCCACGACGGTGGCCGCGATACCGGGCAGCGGCACCTGCGCCGAGCCGGGCTTCGTGCTCGTCACGCCGGGCAGCGGGCTGATCATGATGCCGCCCGTCTCGGTCTGCCACCACGTGTCCACGACCGGGGTGCGGCCGGCGCCGATGTGCTCCCGGTACCAGATCCACGCCTCGGGGTTGATCGGCTCGCCGACCGAGCCGAGCACCCGCAGGCTGCTCAGGTCGAACTTGGCCGGGATGGCGTCGCCCCACTTCATGCAGGCGCGGATCGCGGTGGGCGCGGTGTAGAAGATCGAGACCTTGTACTTCTGGATGACCTCCCACCAGCGGCCCTGGTGCGGGGTGTCCGGCGTGCCCTCGTAGAGCACCTGGGTGGCGCCGTTGGAGAGCGGGCCGTACACGATGTACGAGTGGCCGGTGACCCAGCCGACGTCGGCCGTGCACCAGAACACGTCGGATTCGGGCTTGAGATCGAAGACCGCGTGGTGGGTGTAGGACACCTGGGTGAGGTAGCCGCCGGTGGTGTGCAGGATGCCCTTGGGCTTACCCGTGGTGCCCGAGGTGTAGAGGATGAAGAGGGGGTGCTCCGCGGGGAACGCCTCGGGGGTGTGCGTGTCCGCCTGCCGGTCGACGACGTCGTGCCACCACACGTCGCGGCCCTCGGTCCAGGCCACGTCCTGGCCCGTACGGCGGACCACCAGGACGTTGCGCACCTGCTCGGTGCGCTGCACCGCGTCGTCCACCGCCGGCTTGAGCGCGGACGGTTTGCCGCGCCGGTACCCGCCGTCGGCGGTGATGACCACGCGCGCGTCCGCGTCGGCGATGCGGGTGGCGAGCGCGTCGGCGGAGAAGCCGCCGAAGACCACCGAGTGGGGCGCGCCGACGCGGGCGCAGGCCAGCATGGCGACGACGGTCTCCGGGATCATCGGCATGTAGATGGCGACCCGGTCGCCGGTCTGCACGCCCAGCTCCACCAGCGCGTTGGCCGCCTTGGCGACCTCCCGCTGCAGCTCGGCGTAGGTGATCGTGCGGCTGTCGCCCGGCTCGCCCTCGAAGTGGATCGCGACGCGGTCGCCCAGGCCGGCTTCGACGTGCCGGTCCACGCAGTTGTACGCGACGTTGAGCGAGCCGTCCTCGAACCACTTCGCGAACGGCGGGTTCGACCAGTCGAGCGTCTTGGTGGGCTCGGTGGCCCAACTGAGCCTCCGGGCCTGCTCCGCCCAGAAGCCCAGCCGGTCCGCGCGTGCCTGCTCGTACGCCTCCGCCGTGACGTTCGCGTGTGCGGCCAGCTCGGCTGGCGGCTCGAACCGGCGTTCCTCCTTGAGCAGGTTGGCCAGGCTTTCGTTGCTCACGACATCTCCCTTTCCAGGATGTCCGCCTCAGTCCCGGGCCTAGCTCATCAGGCGTGGGGAGGGCGTGACAAGGGCCTGGGGATAAATTGGTTTAGACCTATGGGTCACCGCAGGGGCCGTGCGCTAGCGAACATCGGCGGCAGCCTGCCCCGGCATTCCCGCGGGATGGACGGCCGTGAAGTCGTCCTGCGCGCCCAGCACATAAGCCTGCGCCTCGCCGACGTGGAAGTACATCCCGTGCAGGCTCAGAGAGCCCTCGGCCATCCGGCGGCGTACACACGGGTGCCGGCGCAGATGGTCCAACTGCTGCGCGACGTTGGCCAGGCTCAGCCGCTCGGCGTCGTCCGCGTACGGCCGGGAGGCGATCCGGGGGCCGTCTGCTGCCCTTGCCCGCGCCAGGCTCGGCAGCGCGTGCCGCAGCCAGCGCCGCAGCGGAGTGGGCCGTTCGCCGGTGGGTCCAGCGTTCCCCTGCCCGGCCTCCTCGTCGATCAGAGCCTGCATCGCGCCGCAGCCGGAGTGGCCGCACACCGTGATCGACTCGACCCGCAGCACCTCGACCGCGAACTCGATCGCCGCCGCGACGGAGTCGTCGGGCAGGGCGCCGTCCCCGCTCTCGTCCGGCGGCGGCACCAGGTTCCCCACGTTGCGCACCGTGAACAGGTCGCCCGGCCCGCTCGACGTGATCATGCTGGTGACCACCCGGGAGTCCGCGCACGTGAGGAAGAGCTGGGTGGGCCGCTGCCCCTCGCGGGCCAGCCGCGCCAGCTCCTCGCGCACCCGCGGCGCGGTGTTGCGCTGGAAGTTGCTGATCCCGCTGAGCAGCCGGTGGGCCGGGGCGGGCCGTTCCGGTGCGGAGACACAGCAGTGGTTGCGCCACGGCGTCCACGGGTGGCAGTGGTGCGATGCGGCCGGTTCGGCGATGCGGTGGCCCGCGGCGGAGATCAGCTCCGCGGCGCCGCCGTACGCGATGTGCGCCTGGCGCCACTCCTGCAGTGTCTCGTACGCGGCGTGGTCCATGAACGAGCCGGTCAGCTCCACCTGCGCGGTCGCACCCCGCGGCACCTGGGCGAGCACCCGGCTCAGCCGCGGGACGGCAAGGAAGGTGAGCTGCCCGCCCACCCGCACGAGGAACGTCTCCCCGGGGGCCTCCCGGGTCCCGCTCGTCGCGTCCGGTACCGCACCCCCGTCGTGCCGCTCCAGCGTGACCCGCGTACGGGAGAGCCGGTGCAGCGACACCGCCACCGCCACCGCGATCCCCACCGCGACGCCCTCCAGCACGCCCAGCAGGACGACGGCGGCCAAGGTGGCCGCGTACACGAGGATCTCCCGGTGCCGCCGCACCGACCGCACGTGGCTGATCTTCACCATCTGGATGCCGACCACCATCACCAGCGCTCCCAGAGCCGCCAGCGGGATCAGCTCCAGCATCCCCACCAGCAGTAGCGACGCCAGCACCACCCACACGCCGTGCAGCACGGCGGACCGGCGACCGACCGCCCCCGCCGCGACGTTCGCCGAACTGCGCACCGCGACGCCGGTCACGGGCAGTCCGCCCAGCAGTCCCGCGAGGAAGTTGCCGGCACCCTGCGCGCGCAGCTCCCGGTCGAGGTCGGCGCGCGGGACGGGGTGCCCGCCGCCGCGTGCCACCGCGAGCTTGTCGACCGCCACCGCGGACAGCAGCGACTCCACGCTGGCCACGAGCGTGATCGTCAGCACCGCGGTCACCAGCCCCGGCACCGGCCCGTCCGGCATCCCCGCGAGCGCGTGACTGCTCCAGGACGGCAGGTCGACGCGTGGCAGCCGCAGCCCGGCGAGGGCGGCGAACCCGGTCGCGAGCACGATGGCGGCCAGCGCCCCCGGTACGTACCGCAGAAAATCCGTGCCCCGCCCGCGCAGCCGCGGCCATCCGAGCAGCACGATGACGACGACGGCGCTCACCGACACCGCACCCGCGTGCAGGTCGGCGAGCTGCCCGGGCAGCGCCAGGAAGTTGTCGACCGGCGAGCTCTGCGGGCTGCCGCCGAGGACGACGTGCAACTGGGCGAGGGCGATGGTCACCCCGATGCCGGCGAGCATGCCGTGCACGATGGCCGGGCTGACCGCCAGCGCCGCACGGGCCACCCTGAGCGCGCCGAGTGCGAGCTGCGCGAGCCCGGCGACGGCGGTGATCCCGCACGTGACGCGCCAGCCGTACAGCTGGATGAGGTCGGCCATGACCACGGTCAGCCCGGCCGCGGGCCCGCTGACCTGCAGCGGCGCCCCGCCGATCAGGCCGATGACGATGCCGCCCACGGCCGCGGACAGCAGCCCGGCCTGCAGCGGGGCGCCGGTCGCGAGCGCGATGCCGAGGGAGAGCGGCAGGGCGATGAGGAAGACGGTCACGGAGGCGGAGAGGTCCGCGGCGAAGGGCCGCCGGGGTGCGGTGCGTTCGGGGGGAGCGGTGGGGCCGGGAACGGCGATGTGCCCGGCGGGCTTCGCGGGTGCGGCATCCGTGTGTTCCGGGTGGTGTCCGGGATCGTGTTCCGGCTCCTTCGCGCGCTCGGCGGAGGGGCTTTCCAGGGGCGTCGGGCGTCCTGCGGGCATGTGGCGTCTCCTCGATGCGGAGGGGGCGTCGTGCAGCACGGGCACACGGGTTGCATCACTCAGTGTGACGGTTCGGTGACCCTCAAGGTTGAGTAAATGAATCGTAATGCCGCGTAAAGAGTGAGCGAAGTGTTTTGCGCTGGTCGGCCCACTTCTCCCATCCATCGAGTGAATACAGAGAGATAATCTGAATTCCCGGTTATCCCTCTTTCTGAGAGTGCGGCGAGAAATCGCGCGCATGCGGCCATTCGAGTCAGCGTCCCTGGCGGCGTCGGGAAGAGGTGGGAGCTTTGTTCGGAACATGGCGGGCGGCCGTGGGAATCTGCGGCGTCCTCGCACTCGGCGGCGTGGCGGTCGCCGGCTGTTCTCCCGGGACGGGACCGGAAGGCGATGCGCAGCGTTCACGGAGCGATGGCGAGGCACCCGGCAAGACGCGGCCGGTGAAGCTCATCGGCGACGGCTCCACGGCCTTTACCGGCGCCCAGCCCAACCAGCCCACGATCGGCCGGATGACAGCCGGCACCAGGCCGCCGCAGTTCGTCGTCTTCTCCTGGGACGGCGCCGGCGAGGACGGCCAGCGGCTCTTCTCCCACTTCCGCAAGGTGGCGCGCGAGAACGACGCGGCGATGACGTACTTCCTCAGCGGCGTGTACGTGCTGCCGCGGGACAAGCGCATGGAGTACGCGCCCCCCGGCCGTCCCCGCGGGGCCTCCGACATCGGCTACCTGGACGAGGAGGAGGTCGTCGCCACCCTGGCGCAGGTGCGCGGGGCGTGGCTGGAGGGCAGCGAGATCGGCACCCACTTCAACGGCCACTTCTGCGGCCGTACAGGCGTCGCGAGCTGGTCGAAGGAGGACTGGAAGAGCGAGATCGCGCAGGCCAAGCAGTTCGTGCAGCACTGGAAGACGAACACCGGCCGGAAGAAGGCCGATCCGCTTCCCTTCGACTACGACAAGGAGCTGGTCGGCGGTCGCGCCCCCTGCCTGGAGGGGCAGAAGAACCTCATGAAGGCCGCCAAGGAGATGGGTTTCCGCTATGACACCAGCGGTGTCAGCAGTCAGGTGTGGCCCAGGAAGAAGGAGGGCCTCTGGGACCTGTCCTTGCAGGAGGTCCCGTTCCCCGGCCGCTCCTTCGAAGTCGTGAGCATGGACTACAACTTCATGGCCAACCAGTCGGGCACCGCCTATGCGCCCTCCGCCCAGCACGCGGCCTTCGAACGGCAGATGCGCGAGGGGCTACTGGCGGGTTTCGAGCGCGCGTACACGACCAACCGCGCGCCCCTCATCATCGGCAACCACTTCGAGAGCTGGAACGGCGGCGCGTACATGCGCGCCGTAGAGGACACCATCAAGACCGTCTGCCCCAAGAAGGACGTGCACTGTGTCTCCTTCCGGCAGTTGGTGGACTGGCTGGACGCCCAGGACCCGGAGATGCTCGCCAGGCTGCGCACGCTGGACGTGGGCGAAGAGCCGGCGAAGGGCTGGGAGAAGTTCCTGTCGCCGAAGGCGAAGCGGGGCAGCGCGCGGCGCGCCGGAGAGCCGGCGGGGTCCGCGCGGAAGGACCACGCCGGCACCACGCACGCCAAGCAGCCTCAGGCGGGCTGAGGAGCGGCGGCCGTGCCCTGTGCGGCGGGGAGAGTCCGCAGGTGCGCGGCCTCGCCCAGGACGAAGCCGGGGTCGATCTGGTCCCTCAGATCGGCTCCGGTCTTCGCGTTGCCCCAGCTCTCCGCGTTCTTGCGGTGGAAGTGCACCATCTGGTCGGTGTAACGGGCCCAGTCGCGCCGCTCGTACGACGCGTCCACGGCTCCGTACAGCTTCCGCAACACCTGCGCGGCAGGCTCCTCCAGCCGCGCGAACGCCGGCGGGCGGCCCTTCTCCATCGACCGCACCCAGTCCGAATGCGGGAAGGCGGCCAGCAGGTCGGCGCCCACCTCCGCGCGCAGGAACTCCAGATCGTCCGGGCCCTGGATCTTGTTGCCGACGACGCGCAGGGCGACGTCGAAGTCGCGGGCGTACTCCTTGTACTGACGGTAGACGGAGACGCCCTTGCGGGTGGGCTCGGCGACGAGGAAGGTCATGTCGAAGCGCGTGAACATCCCGGAGGCGAAGGAGTCGCTGCCCGCCGTCATGTCGACGACGACGTACTCCTCGCGCCCGTCGACCAGGTGGTTGAGGCACAACTCCACCGCGCCGGTCTTGGAGTGGTAGCACGCCACGCCGAGGTCGGCCTCGGTGAACGGGCCGGTGACCATCAGGCGTACGGAGCCGTTGTCCAGCCGCACGGGGTGCGCGCAGGCGGCGTACACCGGATTGTCCCCGGTGACCGTGAGCAGGCGGGAACCCGTTCCGGGGGGCGTTGTCTTGATCATGCCCGCGGCGTCCGCGATCCGCGGGTTGGTGCCGCGCAGGTGTTCCTTGATGAGCGGGAGATGCGCGCCGAGCGCGGGCAGCCGGGCGGCCTCCTCCTCGTCGAGCCCGAGGGCGGTGCCCAGGTGCTGGTTGATGTCCGCATCGACGGCGAGCACCGGGCGACCGGTGCCGGCGAGATGCCGGACGAACAGGGACGACAGGGTGGTCTTGCCGCTGCCGCCCTTTCCCACGAAAGCGATCTTCATGTTCAGGAACGGTAGCGGGATCCTGCCCCGCGGTCGGGGAAAGGGCTGCACAAGTCCACTCCATCGGGTTGCGTAGTCTCGTACGCATGACGAGCGTGACCGACCCGCTGGCGGCCCTGAGCACCCTCCCGGGAGTGGAGGAGGCGGTGTCCTCTGTAAGGAGGGCGGTCGATCGCGTCTACGGGCACCGGGTCATGCGGCGGCGCAGCAACGAGGTGTCGGCGGAGGCGGCGCTGCGCGGGGCGCGGGCCTCGGCGGCGCTGTCGGGCGCGGACTGGGCGCTGGAGGAGGTACGCCGGCGCAGCGACTTCTCCGGTGCGGGGGAGCCGCGGACCGTGGGCGGGGCGCTGCGGGCGAGTGCCGAGGCGGGACAGCTGCTGAGCACCTGGCGGCAGTCGCCGATGCAGGTGCTGGCGCGGCTGCACGTGGTGGTGTCGGGAGGTACGGGGGATCCGGCCGCGGGGGCGGGGGACGCCGGCGTGGATCCGGCCGAGGCGGTGGGACGTCCGCGGCTGGCGGGCGAGAGCGTCACGGAACCGGGTGCGGAACTGCCGTCGCCGCTGCCGGGCGCCGCGGAGGCGGCGGCGCGGCTGGATGCGCTCGCGGCCCTGGTCGTCGCGGGCTCGTCCGCTCCGGCGCTGGTCATGGCCGCGGTGGTGCACGGTGAGCTGCTGACGCTGCGGCCGTTCCGCACCGGCAACGGGCTGGTCGCGCGGGCCGCCGAGCGGATCGTGCTCGTCGGCAGCGGGCTGGACCCGAAGGCGGTCTGCCCGGCCGAGGTGGGGCACGCGGAGCAGGGCCGCGGGGAGTACGGGACGGCGCTGGCGGGCTACGCGAGCGGGACCCCGGAGGGCGTCGCGGGGTGGATCGCGCACTGCGGCCGCGCGGTTGAGCTGGGCGCGCGGGAGAGCACGGCGGTCTGCGAGGCGCTGCAGCGGGGAGCGGCGTAGCCGCGGGGCCGTACGGTCCTGCGGGCACAGAGTTGCGGCGGCACCCTTTCAGGCACCGCCGCCATCTCATGTCCGCCGGGGTACCAGTGCGTGCAGAACTCTTTGCCCATCAGGCCCGGCACCCGTCCGTTGCCTGGTGTGGCGGTCCCTATTCGAGGGATCGACGTCGCGTGGGTTCCCGACTTCCATGTGCGGTCCGCGGGACCGTGGTTGACGGGGATCCTTTACGGAGCCCCTGATCTCGCGGGCCGTAATTCCTTTGTACTCCTACGGGCCGCGAGAGGGAAGCCCGGCGCCCAGTTATTTACTTTCACCTGCAAATGCTAGCGAAGGTAACTTATCGGGCGAACCGGAATCTGTGCAGGTGGCGCCGGTCTTCAGGGGCTCAGGCCGCCTGGACGCGGCGGCGGTACGCGTACCAGACCACTCCGGCCGCGGTCGCCGCCGCCAGCCCTGCGGCGGCGGCCAGCACCGGCCGGGAGGGCAGCGAGAACTGCGGCAGCCGCTGCTTCAGCCGTACCGGCCGGGCGAACGACAGCACCGGCCAGCCGTGCTGCTCCGCCTCCCGCCGCAGCGCGCGGTCCGGGTTGACGGCGAAGGGGTGGCCGACGGTCTGCAGGAGGGGCACGTCCGTGATCGAGTCGCTGTACGCGTACGAGCGCGCGAGGTCGTACCCCTCGGCCGCGGCCAGCTCCCGCACCGCCTCCGCCTTGGCGGGGCCGTAGGCGTAGTAGTCGATCTCGCCGGTGTAGCGGCCGTTCTCGACGACCATCCGGGTGGCGATCGTGCGGTCCGCGCCGAGCAGCTCGCCGATGGGCTCGACCACCTCGGCGCCCGAGCTGCTGACGATGACGACGTCGCGGCCGGCGAGGTGGTGGTCCTCGATGAGGGAGGCGGCCTCGTCGTAGATGATCGGGTCGATGATGTCGTGGAGGGTCTCGGCCACGATGTCGCTCACCTGGGCCACGTTCCAGCCGCGGCAGAGGTCGGAGAGATAGGCGCGCATGCGCTCGGTCTGCTCGTGGTCGGCGCCGCCCAGGAGGTAGAGGAACTGAGAGTAGGCGGATCGGAGTACAGCCCTCCGGTTGATCAGCCCGCCGGCGTAGAAGGAGCGGCTGAAGGTCAGCGTGCTCGACTTCGCAATGACCGTCTTGTCCAGATCGAAGAAGGCGGCTGTCCTGGGCAACGAGTGGTTTTCCACGAGTGCGAGCATAGGCGCCCACCATTCGGCGTAAGGTGTGGCGCGTGGGTTTGCCTGAGAAGGCTCTCGGGTACACCATGGAAGTCACGGATCGTTCGCGACCGTGCTAACCCGGACCGGCTCCTCCCCCCCCGAGTCGGCCGTGGGGACGACCCCCGCTCTCCCCCCCGGCGGGGGTCGTCGCATGTCCGGACTCCGGTTTTTTCGATTTTTTCTCCGGTTGCGTCGGATCTCCTCCCGCTCTTCCCGGTCTCCCCTTGCTTCGGCCCGTCCTTCGGGCTGTCTTCACGCTGTCGTGAAACTAGACGCATCACCGTGGGTAACCGTTGCCCTTGATCTGCATGCCCCCTCGATCGGGTGACGAAGTTGTCCACAACTGGTGGGTTATCCCCAGATCCTGACCAAGATCCACGAGATGGGCGGCGGCGGGGCACCGTGGGAGCCGGAAGAGGGCCGGGTGCTGTCGCGGAAGGCGGTGGCGCGGGCCGAGGCGGACGGCGTGCCGGGTGGTGCGGCGGGTGGAACGGGGAGGCGGCGTGATGAGCCGGGTGCGGGGCGGCGGACTGCGGGGCGGTGGACTGCGAAGCGGCGGGCTGTCCGGCGGTGGGCACGGAGCCGGGGCTGCGGGGCGTCCCGGCGGCGGTGGTGCGTCGGGGGGTGAGGCGGGCGCGAGAGCCGGTTCCGGGGGTGGCGCCGGCGACGACGGCGGCGACGGGCGGCCGCTGGTCGTCACCGAGGACGAGGACCTCCTCGACGACCTGCTGCGCCTGTGCGCCGCGGCGGGTACGCAGGCGGAGGTCTCTCATGCACCCGGGCGGCAGGACTGGGCCGCGGCGCCGCTGGTGCTGGTCGGGGACGACAGCGCCGGCCGGCTGGCGGCGGCGGGGCAGGCCCGGCGGGGCGGTGTGATGCTCGTCGGCCGGGATCAGGACGACCCGGGGGTGTGGGAGCGGGCGGTGGCGGTCGGCGCCGAGCAGGTGCTCGTGCTGGGGGATGCGGAGACGGAGCTGGTGGACCGGATCGCCGACGCCGCGGAGGGGGCAGGCGCGCAGGCCCGCACGGTCGGCGTCGTCGGCGGCCGGGGTGGCGCCGGGGCGTCCACGCTGGCCTGCGCGCTCGCGGTGACCGCGGCGCGGGCCGGGCGGCGGACGGTGCTGGTCGACGCAGATCCGCTGGGCGGCGGGCTCGACGTGCTGCTCGGCGGTGAGGAGGCGGAAGGGCTGCGCTGGCCGGCCTTCGCGTCGTCGCGGGGACGGATCGCCGGAGCGGCCCTGGAGGAGTCGCTGCCGCGGCTGCACGATCTGCGGTTTCTGAGCTGGGACCGGGGCGGCGGCGAGGCGGGGACGGTACCGGTGGCACCGGAGGCGATGCGCTCCGTGCTGGCGGCGGCCCGCCGGAGGGGCGGGGCCGTCGTGGTCGATCTGCCGCGGCGGGTGGACGAGCCGGTGGCCGAGGCGCTGGCTCAGGTGGACGTGGGGCTGCTGGTGGTGCCGGCCGAGGTGCGCGCGGTCGCGGCGGCGCACCGGGTGGCCGAGGGCGTACGGATGGTGCTGGGCGATCTGCGTGTGGTGGTCCGGCTCCCGGCGCGGGGCGGTCTGAGGGCCGAGGACGTCGCCGATCTCCTGGGCCTCCCGCTGGCCGGCGAACTCCCCGTGGAACCGGGCCTGTCGCAGGCCGCCGATTCCGGCGCCCCTCCCCCGGGCGCCCGCCCGCGTACCCCGCTGGCCCGCTTCTGCACGGACTTCTGGTCCCGGGCGATGCCCGGCACGAGCACGGAGGGGGCCGCGGCATGAGGCGCACGGAGCAGGATGCGCCCGGGGCGGTCGCGGGGTCCGGGTGGACCCGGCCGCGGTACGGGCGGGACGCGCACGGCGGCCGGGACGCCGGGCGGGGGGTCGTCGATCCGGCTTCCGCGGCCTCAGGGGGCGGGCAGCCGGGCCGGGGTGCCGGGCGTGCGCCTGTCCGTGTCGTGATGCGGCCGGTGGTCCTCCGCGACGCGGACCCGCCGGGGCCCGTAGCCGAGGATGCGCTCCCGTCCGGAGGGGCCGCCGGCGGTGACGGGGAAACCCCTGTCGTGTCGGGGCAGTTGGTGGAGGCCGTGCGCCGGCGGCTGGCCGAGAGCGGCGGGGAGCCGACGCCCGCCGGGGTGGCCGCCGCGCTGCGGCGGGAGGGGCGGCTGCTCGGCGACACCGAGGTGCTGGCCATCGTGGGCGCGCTGCGTTCGGAGATGATCGGCAGCGGGCCGCTGGAGCCTCTGCTGGCCCGGCCGGACGTCACCGACGTGCTTGTCACCGCGCCTGACGAGGTCTGGGTGGACCGGGGGTGCGGTCTGGAGCGGGTCGACGTGCGGTTCGCGGACGCCGATGCCGTACGGCGTCTGGCGCAGCGACTTGCCGCCGTCGCGGGGCGGCGGCTCGACGACGCCCGTCCCTGGGTCGACGCCCGGTTGCCCGACGGCACGCGGCTGCACGCGGTCCTGCCGCCGGTGGCGGTGGGGTCGGCCTGTCTGTCGCTGCGCGTGGTGCGGCGGCGGGCGTTCGGACTCGCGGAGCTTGCCGCCGCCGGGACGGTGCCGCCGGGCGGCGAGGGACTCCTGCGCGGACTCCTCGACGCCCGGCTGTCGTTCCTGGTCAGTGGCGGGACGGGCAGCGGCAAGACGACGCTGCTGAGCGCATTGCTGTCGCTGGTGCGGCGGGACGAGCGGATCGTGCTGGCGGAGGAGTCGGCCGAGTTGCGGCCGGATCACCCCCACGTCGTACGCCTCGAAGCCCGACCCGCCAACCAGGAGGGCGTCGGCGAGGTGACGCTGCAGGACCTCGTGCGGCAGGCGCTGCGGATGCGCCCCGACCGACTGGTCGTGGGCGAGGTGCGGGGCCGCGAGGTCGTCGATCTCCTGGCCGCGCTCAACACGGGCCACGAGGGCGGCTCGGGCACCGTCCACGCGAACGCGGCGGGCGACGTGCCCGCGCGGCTTGAGGCGCTGGGGGCGGTCGCGGGCCTCGACCGGCCCGCTCTGCACAGCCAGTTGGCGGCGGCGGTGTCGGTGCTGCTCCACCTGGTGCGCGACCGGCGGGGGCGGCGGCGTATCGCGGAGGTCCACGTCCTGGAGCGGGACGGCGCGGGGCTGGTGACCGCGGTGCCCGCGGTGGTGTGGACGGCCGCGGGGTTCGCGCGGCGGGCCGGGTGGCCGCGGCTGGAGCGGCTGTTGGAGCGGGGCGGGGGAGCGGAGTGAGCGGGGAGGTCACGGCGGTGGTGCCGGTGTGCGGAGCGGCCCTGTGCGCGGGGGCGGCCGTGGTGCTCGGCGGCGGGCGGAGGCCCGCGGTGCGGCGCGCCCGGGCGCTGCTGGGGGCGCCGGTGAGTGCGGTGCGCCAGGGGCCCCGGCGGGTCGCCGGGGTCGTACGGACGTGGGCCGGGCGGCGCGAGGTGTGGTGCCTGCCGGCCGGTGGCGCGGTGGCGCTGCTGGGTGCGTCGTGGCTGCCGTTGCTCGCGGGGGCGGCGGCGGTGCCGCTCGTCGGGCGGCGGCTGCGCGCCCGGGAGCGCCGTGGGGTGGAGGCGCGCCGGGCGGCGGCCGTGGTCGAGCTGTGCGCGGCGGTGGCGGGCGGGCTGCGGGCCGGCCGGCAGCCCGCCGAGGCGCTGCTCGCCGCTGCACCCGGCGGTCCTGCGGGCGGGCCGGAGGTGCTGGCCGCCACGCGGTTCGGCGGTGACGTGCCGGGCGCCCTGCGCGCGGCGGCCGGCGCGCCCGGGGCGCAGGGACTGGCGGGCGTCGCCGCGTGCTGGCAGGTGGCCGCGGGCGGCGGCGCAGGTCTCGCGGACGGACTGGACCGGGTGGCGGCGGCGTTGCGCGCGCAGCGGGACGGACGGGACGAGTTGCAGGCCCAGTTGGCGGGCCCGCGGGCGACGGCCCTGCTGCTGGCCCTGCTGCCCGGCTTCGGGCTGCTGATGGGCTCGGCGCTCGGCGCCGCGCCGCTGCGGGTGCTGCTGCACACGCCGGCGGGGCTGGTCTGCCTGGTCGTGGGCGGTCTGCTGGAGTGGGCGGGGCTGGCCTGGGTGGGCCGGATCGTGCGGGGTGCCCATGCGCGCTGAGTTCATCCACAGCCTGTGGACAACGTTTTCCGTCCTGGCCGCCGCGTTCTGTGCGGCGGATGCGGCCCTCTCCTCCTGGCGCGCACGTGCCGCGCGGCGCCGGCTCCCCGCCGTGCCGGGTCCCGTCGCGCCGCCCGCGCGGCCGGAGCCGTCCGGGTGGCCCGGCGCCCGGCGGCTGCCGGCCGTGGCGCGGCTCCGGGGCCCGGTGACCCGGTGGGGACCGGGCCTGCTGGCGGGCGTGGCGGTCCTCATCTTCGTCGGCGGGGCGGTCGGCGCGGTGGCGGGACTCGCCGCCGCGTACGGCATACGGCGGTGGCAGCGCCGGACCGCCACCGTCGCACGACGCGACGCCGGCATACGGACCGGGCCCGACCTCGCGCTGGCGGCCGACCTCCTCGCCGCCTGCCTCGCCGCCGGCGCGGAGCCGCGGGAAGCCGCCGCGGAGGTGGGCCGCTCGCTGGGCGGCCCGGTCGGCTCGCGGCTGGCGCAGGGCGCGGCCGAGCTGCGCCTCGGCGCCGCCCCGCACGCGGCCTGGGGACCCCTTGCGGAACTCCCGGGCGGGGAACGCCTGGCCGGCTGGCTGGAGCAGGCGGGCCATGCGGGCGTACCGGTGGTCGACGCGGTCTCCCGGCTGGCCGCCGAGTGCCGGGCGGAGGAGACACGTGCGGCGGCGGCCCGCGCCCGCCGGGCGGGCGTCAGGGTGGCCGGCCCGCTGGGGCTGTGCTTCCTGCCCGCGTTCCTGGCGGTCGGGGTGGCGCCGGTGGTGATGGGCCTGGCGGCGCAGTTGCTGGGCGGCAGTGCATGACGGACACGGATACGGATACGGAGACACGGGGGTCGAGATGGCCGGCAGGTTCGTTCGGAGGGTGCGCGCGTGCGCACGGAGGCTCGGCGGGGACGCGGGGATGACGACGTCCGAGTACGCGGTGGGCACGATCGCCGCGGTCGCGTTCGCGGCGATCTTGTACAAGGTGGTGACGAGCGATGCGGTCAGCGGTGCGCTGCAGTCGGTGGTGGAACGCGCGCTGGACGTTCCGTTCTGACCCGGACGCCGGCCCGCGGCCGGATGCGGACGCCGGCCCGCGGGCCCGCCGGATGCGGGCGGATACGGGGTTCGTCACCGCGGAGGCGGCGGTGGCCGTACCGGCGCTGGTGTTCCTCGCTCTCGGGCTCGTCTGGGCGCTGATGGCCGCCGCCGCGCAGATCCAGTGCGTGGACGCCGCCCGTGCGGGCGCGCGGGCCGCCGCCCGGGGCGAGTCCTCCGCCGACGTACGCGGGGCCGCCCTGGCGGCGGCTCCCCGGCGGGCGGACGTGGCGGTGGCGCGGGACGGCGATCTGGTGCGCGTCCGGGTACGGGCGGCGGCGCCCGGGCCGGGGTCGTTGTCCCTGGAGCTCGGAGGGGAGGCGGTCGCCCTTGAGGAAGAGACCGTTCGATGACCGGGGCGGGGCGACCGTGTGGTCGGCGCTGGCGTGCTTCGCGCTGTGCGCGGTGTTCGCCGCCGCGCTGGGCCTGGGGCAGGCTGTGCACTCCCGCCACCGCGCCGGCGGGGCGGCCGACCTGGCCGCCCTGGCGGCGGCGGACCGGGCGCTGCTCGGCGAGGCGGCGGCGTGCGCCGCGGCCCGCCGGGTGGTGGCGGCGCAGGGCGCCCGCCTGTCGCGGTGCGCGGTGTCCGGGGAGGTCGCGGACGTGGTGGCGGCGGCGCGTACCGGCCGCTTCACCGCCGAGGTCCGCGCTCGCGCCGGCCCGCCGTCGCCGGTCGGTTCAAATTCCCCGCCGGGGTTGCGGTAGAGCGCGCTCCAGCCCTCAGACTCCGGTTTCGGCAGACACACGAAAGGACTCCGCATGAAGTACCGCACGATCGGTGCCGACCCGCAGCGCCGCCGCGAGGTCAGCGTGCTCAGCCTCGGCGCGATGCTGTTCGGCACCGCGACCGACGAGGAGACCTCGTTCGCGATTCTCGACCGCTACGTCGAAGCCGGCGGCACGTTCGTCGACACCTCGGACAACTACGCGTTCTGGGTCAACGGCCGGCAGGGCGGCGAGAGCGAGAGCCTGCTCGGGCGGTGGCGGCGCAGCCGGGGGATCGGGGACGAGGTGGTCATCGCGACCAAGCTCGGCGCCCGGCCGCTCGCGCCCGGCACCTCGTACGTCGACAACGCCGAGGGCCTGTCGGCGCGGGTGATCCGGCAGTCCTCCGAAGAGAGCCGGCAGCGGCTCGGGGTGGAGAAGCTGGACATCCTGTACGCACACATCGACGACATGACCGTGCCGCAGGAGGAGACCGTCGAGGCGTTCGGCGCGCTCGTCGCGGAGGGCACCGTCGGGCTGCTGGGCGTGAGCAACCAGTGGGTCTGGCGGGTGGAGCGGGCCCGTGCCCATGCGGCAGCGTCCGGCCTCGCCGGCTACGAGCTGCTGCAGTACCACCACACCTACCTGCGCCGCAGGACCGACCTGCCCAGCGAGCTGGACCCGGACGGCTCCCCCGGCGGCGCGGACGGCGCGCTGCTCAGCTACCTGCGCCACAACCCCGGTCTCACGCTCGTCGCGTACTCCCCGCTGCTCGCCGGCGGCTACGTCCGCGCGGACAAGCCGCTCGGGCACGAGCTGGACCACCCGGGGACGCCGGCGCGGCTGGAGGCACTGCGCGCGGTGGCGAAGGAGGCCGGTGCGACGGTCAACCAGGTGGTGCTGTCCTGGCTGATCGGCGGGGACGTGCCGGTGATACCGCTGGTCGGTGCCTCGTCCGTGGCGCAACTGGACGAGAGCCTGGCCGCGGTGGATCTGGAGCTGAGCGAGGAGCAGCGCGCCCGCCTCGACGCCGCCGGCTGATCCCCGGGGAGCGGGGCACCGCCCGGTAGGGCCCGGGGCCCGGACACCCCGGTGCACGAGGACGGGACGCCGGAGGCGGGTGCGGCCGGTCAGCCTTCGGCCGTCCCCACCGCCGCAGTGGACTCCGGCTCCGGCTCCCGCGCCGGGCCCGGCTCCGCCTCCCTCAGCAGCGTCGTCAGCAGCCGCAGCGCCGCCGCCTTGTCCAGGGGGTCGTTGCCGTTGCCGCACTTCGGGGACTGGACGCAGGACGGGCAGCCGCTCTCGCACTCGCAGGCGGCGATCGCCGAGCGGGTCGCGCTGAGCCAGTCGTGGGCGACGCCGAAGGCGCGTTCGGCGAATCCCGCGCCGCCGGGGTGGCCGTCGTAGACGAAGACCGTCGGCAGCAGGGTGTCGCCGTGCAGGGGGACGGAGACGCCGCCGATGTCCCAGCGGTCGCACGTGGCGAAGAGCGGCAGCATGCCGATGGCGGCGTGCTCCGCGGCATGCAGGGCGCCGCCCAACTGCTCCTGGGCGATGTCCGCGGCGTCCAGTTGGTCGTCGGTGACGGTCCACCAGACGGCGCGGGTGCGCAGCGTCCGCGGCGGCAGGTCGAGTTTCGTCTCGCCCATGATCTCGCCGGTGATCAGCCGTCGGCGCAGGAAGGAGACCACGTGGTTGGTGACCTCGACCGACCCGAAGCACAGCCGGGCGTCGCCCCACGGGATCTCGCGCTCGGTCTCCAGCACGGAGACGGAGGTGGTGTCGCGGGCGACGGTGGTGTACGGGGGGTCGGCGCGTTCCACGAGCGCCACGTTGTCCTCCAGGTCCAGGGTGCGGACCACATAGGTCCGGCCCTGGTGGAGGTGGACGGCGCCCTCGTGGACGGTGGTGTGGGAGGCCGCGGCGTCGACGGTGCCGAGCAGGCGGCCGGTGCCGTCCTCGACGACGTCGACGGGACGGCCGCCGCCGCCGCGGATGTCGGTGAGGTCGCAGGCGCGTTCCCGCCGGGTCCAGTGCCAGGCGGCCCCGGGTCCGGCGCCGCGGCGGCGCAAATGCCCGCGGTCGGCGAGCTGCGGCAGCAGCCCGGCGGCCCCGGCGCCGAAGCAGGCGGTGTCGCCGGTGAAGTCGGCGTCGGTCAGCGGCAGTTCGGCGGCGGCGGCGCACAGGTGCGGGGCGAGTACGTACGGGTTGTCGGGGTCCAGCACCGTGGACTCCACCGGCCGGCGGAAGAGCGCCTCCGGGTGGTGCACCAGGTACGTGTCCAGCGGGTCGTCCCGTGCGACCAGCACCGCCAGCGCGCCCTGCCCGGACCGCCCCGCGCGCCCGGCCTGCTGCCAGAGCGAGGCCCGCGTGCCCGGGTAGCCGGCGATCAGCACGGCGTCCAGCCCCGAGACGTCCACGCCCAGTTCCAGCGCGGACGTCGCGGCCAGCCCCAGCAGCTCGCCGGAGTGCAGCGCGGCCTCCAGGGCCCGCCGCTCGTCCGCCAGATAGCCGCCGCGGTAGGCGGCGACCCGGTCCGCCAGTGCCCTGTCGACGGCCGCCAGCCGGTCCTGGGCGATCATCGCGACCAGCTCCGCGCCGCGCCGGGAGCGGACGAAGGCGACGGTCCGTACGTCCGCGACCGCCAGGTCCGTCAGCAGTTCCGCGCACTCCGCCGTGGCCGTGCGCCGCACCGGTGCGCCCCGCTCGCCGTGCAGCTCCGTCAGCGGCGGCTCCCACAGGGCGAACGCGACCTCCCCGCGCGGCGACGCGTCGTCCGTGACCTCCGCCACGACCCGCCCGGTCAGCCGCTCCGCCGACAGCCCCGGCTCGGCGGCCGTGGCGGAGGCGAGGAGGAAGACGGGGTCGGCGCCGTAGCGGGCGCAGAGCCGGCGCAGCCGCCGTACGACCTGGGCGACGTGGGAGCCGAAGACGCCGCGGTAGGTGTGGCACTCGTCGATGACGACGTAGCGCAGGGCGCGCAGGAAGGAGGACCACCGGGAGTGGGCCGGGAGTATGCCGCGGTGCAGCATGTCGGGGTTGGTGAGGACGAGGTTGGCGTAAAGACGCACCCACTCGCGTTCCTCGGCGGGCGTGTCGCCGTCGTAGACGGCCGGGCGCACGGCTTTGCCGAGCGGGGCGGCCAGCGCCTTGACCGCGCGCAACTGGTCCGCGGCCAGCGCCTTCGTCGGCGCCACGTACAGGGCCGTGGCCCCCCGGCCGTTGGGGGCCTCGGAGCCGTCGAGCGCCGCGCTGAGGACGGGCGCCAGATAGGCGAGTGACTTGCCCGACGCCGTGCCGGTGGCGGCGATCACCGACTCGCCCGCGAGGGCGTGTGCCGCCATCCGCGCCTGATGCGCCCACGGCCGCTCGATCCCGGCCGCCTCGATGGCGCCGGCCACTTCCGGCCGGATGCCCGCAGGCCAATCGGCATGGCGTCCGGCGCGCGGGGGCAGGTGCTCCGTATGAGTGATGCGAGCGGCACGGTCGTCCCGGGCGGCGAGCCGGCCCAGGGCGGTGCGGGGCGTGACGTGCGCCGGACCGTTTCCGGCGCCCTCCGCCGCCGTGCGGTCCGCCGCGCCGGGGAGTGCGCCGTCCGCCGGTTCCGCCGGTGTGACGTGCGGTGCGCCGGACCGCGAGCCGGGCCGGGGTCCCGGCCGGGTGCCGTCGGGCGCGGGGGCTGCTCCGGGCCCGTCCGCGTCCCCCCACTCGTTCGCGTCCATCGGCACGAGTGTGTCACCGATGCGACGGACAATGCCCCTAAGGCGTCGTGCACGCCCGGGGGTAAGTGATTGAATGCCATGGCGGATGCCGATCCGTCTCCGGCCGGACGGCGGGGGACGCCCGGGGCAGCCGCTCGCGAAAGGTGCTGGAGGATCCGTGGACCTGTCCCTGTCGACTCGTACCGTGGGCGACCGCACGGTCGTCGAAGTCGGTGGCGAGATTGATGTGTATACCGCCCCCAAGCTGCGCGAGCAGTTGGTCGAGCTGGTCAACGACGGCAGCTACCACCTGGTCGTCGACATGGAGCGGGTCGACTTCCTCGACTCCACCGGCCTGGGCGTCCTCGTCGGCGGACTGAAGCGGGTCCGGGCGCACGAGGGCTCGCTGCGCCTGGTCTGCAACCAGGAGCGCATTCTGAAGATCTTCCGTATCACGGGCCTGACCAAGGTGTTCCCCATCCACACCTCGGTCGACGAAGCCGTCGCCGCGAAGGACTGACACAGGACGCCGTGCAGGCGGAGGGACCGGGCCACGCGCCGGGTCCCTCCGCGGGCTGGCTCCGGTACGGATGCTTCCCGTGGCGATACGGGATGGCGTGGGATGACGTGAAGGGGATGGCATGCCCACCGTTGAATTGCGCTTCAGTGCTCTTCCCGAGCATGTCCGCACGGCCCGCCTGGTGGCGGCCGCGGTCGCGCGCAGGGCGGGTGTGGACGAGGCGGTGCTCGACGAGGTGCGTCTCGCCGTCGGCGAGGCGTGCCTGCGCGCCGTGGGGCTGCACCAGCACAACGGGCTTTCGGGGCCGGTGCGGGTGGTGCTCACCGAGGAGGAGAAGAAGTTCTCCATCGAGGTCGGCGACGACGCGCCGACGGTGGCCCCCGGTCACGTGCCCGCGGCCCGCAGCACGGCCGAGACCCACCCGGATCCGGACGGCGACGGGAGCACGGGCGGCCTGGGCGGGAGCGAATCCGGCATAGACGACGAGATGGGCCTCGCGGTCATCAGCGGGCTGGTCGACGACGTCGAGGTCACCGCGGGCGAGGCCGGCGGCACGATCCGGATGAGCTGGCCGGCCGCCCCCGCCCCCTCGGGCTCCTGACGCGCGCACGGCCTGTCTGAGGGCCGTACGGCGGGCTCTGACGCACGCATGGCCGATCCGGCGCTCACTGGCCACCGGCCCCTCTTACGGCGGATCTGACGCACGCGCAGCGCGCCTCGCGCACGACCGCCGGCCTGGCGTACCCCTGACCGACCCGATCCGGCTGCGGCGTTCCCGACGCGCGTACGGGCCGGCCCGACCCGCACCGCCGGGCACGGCGGCCCGTCCGCCCCTCCCGTCACCCCCCGGGCCTCCTCCGACCCCCCTCTTGACCCGGGCATTTCAAGATCAATGCGCTTCTGAGCAGCGCTTTCTTCATGTTCGTAGATCATTTTCCCGGCATTGCCCCGCCGTTCCCGCGTCCCTCTTTCGAGCGAATTGGCAGAGGTTCCTCGACGCGTTGATCGTTGTCGGAGCCGAATTCCCCCGGGGACGCTCTGTTTTGATCTAGTTCCGCTCCCTAGAATCCGTCCACAACTTGCAGCTCAGGACGCCTGAGCGCTGCGGCCGCCCAAACCCCGACCGCCCATACACGCAGTCGGGGCTGCCGCGCGCCCATGTGCCGTACGTCAAGGAGGACGAATGGCGGGGCATTTCACCCCACTACAGCAGGACCACCTACTGGCCGTGGAACTCACCAGCGGCAACCGTGCCATCGTGGCGATCATCGCCGTGGTCGCGCTAGCCGCCCTCGGGCTCGCAGTGGTGCTGCTCCGTCAGGTACTCGCCGCCGGCGAGGGCACGGACAACATGAAGAAGATCGCGGCGGCGGTACAGGAAGGCGCCAACGCCTATCTGGCCCGCCAGTTGCGCACGATCGGCATCTTCGCCGTCGTGGTGTTCTTCCTGCTCTTCCTGCTGCCCGCCGATGACTGGTCGGAGCGCTCCGGGCGCTCGATCTTCTTCCTGGTGGGAGCCGCCTTCTCGGCGGCGACCGGCTACATCGGCATGTGGCTCGCGGTCCGCAGCAACGTGCGCGTGGCAGCCGCCGCGCGCGCCGCCACCCCGCGCGAGGGCGAGCCCGCCAAGGACCTCACCGCGGTGAGCCACGAGGCGACCAAGCTCGCGTTCCGCACGGGCGGCGTCGTCGGCATGTTCACTGTCGGCCTCGGCCTGCTCGGCGCGTGCAGCGTCGTGCTCGTCTACGCGGCCGACGCGCCCAAGGTGCTGGAGGGCTTCGGCCTCGGCGCCGCGCTGATCGCGATGTTCATGCGTGTCGGCGGCGGCATCTTCACCAAGGCCGCCGACGTCGGCGCCGACCTGGTCGGCAAGGTCGAGCAGGGCATCCCCGAGGACGACCCGCGCAACGCCGCCACCATCGCCGACAACGTCGGCGACAACGTCGGGGACTGCGCCGGCATGGCCGCCGACCTCTTCGAGTCGTACGCCGTCACCCTGGTGGCCGCGCTCATCCTGGGCAAGGTCGCCCTGGGCGACGCGGGCCTCGCCTTCCCGCTGATCGTCCCCGCGATCGGGGTCGTCACCGCCATGATCGGCGTGTTCGTCGTGGCGCCCAAGGCCAGCGACCGCAGCGGCATGACCGCCATCAACCGCGGCTTCTTCATCTCCGCGGTGATCTCCCTGGTGATGGTGGTCGTCGCCGTCTTCGCGTACCTCCCCTCGTCGTACGCGGACCTCGACGGCGTCGGCGCGGGCATCGCCGAGCACGACGGCAACCCGCAGGTGCTCGCGCTCGTCGCGGTCGCCATCGGCATCGTGCTCGCGGCGGTCATCCAGCAGCTCACGGGCTACTTCACCGAGACCAACCGCCGTCCCGTACGGGACATCGGCAAGACCTCGCTGACCGGCCCCGCCACCGTGGTGCTCTCCGGCATCTCCATCGGTCTGGAGTCCGCCGTCTACACCGCGGTCCTCATCGGCCTCAGCGTCTACGGCGCGTTCCTGCTCGGCGGCACGTCCGTCATGCTGGCGCTCTTCGCGGTCGCCCTGGCCGGCACCGGCCTGCTGACCACCGTCGGCGTCATCGTCGCGATGGACACCTTCGGCCCGGTCTCCGACAACGCCCAGGGCATCGCCGAGATGTCCGGCGACGTCGAGGGCGAGGGCGCCCAGGTCCTCACCGACCTGGACGCGGTCGGCAACACGACCAAGGCCATCACCAAGGGCATCGCCATCGCCACCGCGGTCCTCGCGGCGGCGGCGCTCTTCGGCTCGTACCGGGACGCGGTGGACCAGGCCGTGAGCGAAGCGACCAACGTCGGCAACCCGCTGGGCCTCAGCCTGGACATCGGGCAGCCGAACAACCTCGTCGGACTCATCCTCGGCGCCGCGGTCGTCTTCCTCTTCTCCGGCCTGGCGATCAACGCCGTGTCGCGCTCCGCGGGCGCGGTGGTCTTCGAGGTGCGCCGGCAGTTCCGCGAGCGCCCGGGGATCATGGACTACTCGGAGAAGCCGGAGTACGGCAAGGTCGTCGACATCTGCACCCGGGACGCGCTGCGCGAGCTGCGTACGCCCGGTCTGCTCGCCGTCATGGCGCCGATCGCGGTCGGCTTCACGCTCGGTGTCGGCGCGCTGGCCTCGTTCCTCGCCGGCGCCATCGGCGCGGGCGTGCTGATGGCGGTCTTCCTGGCCAACTCGGGCGGCGCCTGGGACAACGCCAAGAAGCTCGTCGAGGACGGCCACCACGGCGGCAAGGGCAGTGAGGCCCACGCCGCCACGGTGATCGGCGACACCGTCGGCGACCCGTTCAAGGACACCGCGGGCCCGGCGATCAACCCGCTGCTGAAGGTGATGAACCTGGTGGCGCTGCTGATCGCGCCGGCGGTGGTGAAGTTCTCGTACGGCGACGACTCCAACATCGGCGTACGGGTCGTCATCGCCGTCGCGGCCATCGCGATCATCGCCGGCGCCGTGTACATCTCCAAGCGCCGGGGCATCGCGGTGGACGAGGAGCCGGAGACCACGTCGTCCGCCGGTGCGGCGCCGGCGTCCTCGACCGACCCGGCGGTGGTCAACGGCTGAGACCGGATACGGCACCCACACCCCGCCGGCCGGGAGGCGCGACCGCTCCCGGCCGGCGGGGTGTGGTGTTCCCACGGACCGTTGTGGCCAGCGTTATTGGTGTGACTGTCGTGGCAAATGGCGCACGACGCGGCGTGCGGCCACGGCGATTCGTCGTACCGGCGGGGTGCCGGTGTATGTTCCGGGTGTCTCAGTCTCGAAGGGATGATCCGGTGAACAAGAAGCTTGCCGCCGCCCTGGCCGGTGCCGCCGTCACGCTGCTTGCGGCGAGCGGCTGCAGCGAGGACAACGGCGCGGAGGTCCAGAAGTGGGCGGGCTCGCTCTGCGACCGGATCCAGCCGGAGCTGCAGAAGCGGGACCAGGCCAACGTCGCCATCAGCGAGGCGACGACGGAGAAGGACCCGCAGAAGGTGCAGGAGGCGGACGCCCAGGCGTTCGGCGAGATCTCCGAGGCGTACACCGCGATGAGCAAGGCCGTGAACAAGGTGGGCGCGCCGCCCGTCGACGACGGCAAGAACACCCACGGCGGGGCCGTGACCGAGCTGCAGCGGGTGGCCGCGGCGTACGCGGACCTGCAGAAGCAGGTGGAGGACCTGGACACCAAGGACCAGGCGGCGTTCGCGGAGGGCCTGCGGGAGCTGGCGGGCGAGGCGGACAAGATCAGCAAGAGCGGCGACGAGGCGCTGAACAAGCTGCAGGCGGGCGAGGTCGGCGAGGCGCTGGCCGAGCAGGAGGGCTGCCAGAAGTCGAAGGCCAAGCCGTCGCAGAAGGCGTAGCCGCCCGCGGCGGACCGGTCGGCGGGGGACGTGGTGCCGGCAGCACAATGGTGCCCGTGAGCGCGACCGACGACCTTCCCCGCCCCGACCATGCCGCCGAGGTGCGCGCGGCGCTGCTGGCGGCGGGCTTCACCGCCGGCGGCCTGCTGGACCTCCTGGGCGCCCCCGCGTACGCGGCCCTGGCCCGCAGCGAGACCGTCCCCGCGGAACGGGCGACACGGTGGCCGCCGGGCGGGACGCCGCCGGCCCTCGCCACCCTGACCCGGCTCTTCCTCCTCCAGCACGCGGTTCCCCGTGCCCACGCGGCGGCGGTGCTGCCGCTGGAGGCGTGCCTCGCCGACGGCTGGGTGCGCCGGGACGGCGAGGCGGTACGGTCCGTGGTCGACGTACGGCCGTACAGCGGCCCGGCGGGACAGGACTGGTGGATCGTCTCGGACCTGGGCTGCGCGGTGGGGGGCGCGGCGGGCGCCCGCAGGGCCGCCGCGTCCGGAACCGGGGGCCCGGGCCCGTCCGGTGCGGATCTCGTCCTCGGCGTCGGCGGCGCCTCGACCACGCTCGCCGGGCTCACCGTGCCCCTCGACGGCGGGCGCGTGCTCGACGTCGGCACCGGCTCGGGGATCCAGGCGCTGCACGCCGGTGCCCGCGCCGACGCCGTCACCGCCACCGACGTCAACCCGCGCGCCCTCGCCTGTGCCCGGCTCACCCTCGCCCTCTCCGGGGCGCCCGCGGCCGACCTGCGCGCGGGGTCGCTCTTCGAGCCGGTGGCCGGTGAGCGGTACGACCTGATCGTCTCCAACCCTCCCTTCGTCATCTCGCCCGCCGCCCGGCTGACGTACCGCGACGGCGGCATGGCCGGCGACGAGCTGTGCCGCACCCTCGTCCGCCGGGCCGCGGACCACCTCGCCGACGGCGGCTACTGCCAGCTCCTCGCCAACTGGCAGCACGTCGAGGGCGAGGACTGGCGCGAGCGCGTCGCGGGCTGGGTGCCGCCCGGCTGCGACGCCTGGGTCGTGCAGCGCGAGGTGCAGGACGTCACGCAGTACACGGAGCTGTGGCTGCGCGACGCGGGCGACCACGCCGACCCCGCCGCCTACGCCGCCCGTTACGACGACTGGCTCGACGCCTTCGCCGCCGGCCGCACCCGGGCCGTCGGCTTCGGCTGGATCACCCTGCGCCGTACGGACGCGGCGGAATCCGCGGTCACCGTCGAGGACTGGCCGCACGCGGTCGAACAGCCGCTCGGCGAGGCCGTGGTGGAGCACTTCGCGCGGCAGGACTTCCTGCGCCGTACGGATGACGCGGCGCTGCTGGCGACGACGTTCCGGCTGGCGGACGACGTGGTGCAGGAGCAGGTGGGCCGGCCGGGTGAGGAGGATCCGGAGCACGTGGTGCTGCGGCGGGAGCGGGGGATGCGGCGGGCGACGCGGGCCGACACCGTCGCCGCGGGGTTCGCGGGGGCGTGCGACGGCACGCTGCCGGCCGGGGTCATCCTGGACGCCATCGCGCAGGTGCTGGAGGAGGACCCGGCGGAGCTGCGGGAGCGTACGCCGGGGGTGATCCGGCTGCTGGTGGAGCAGGGTTTCCTGGCCCCGGAGTGAGCGCCCGCGGGCCGGGCCGAAGAGCCGGCAGGCGGGCCGGCGCCGGGGCTACACCAGGTTCCGTACCACGGCCCACACCAGCGCCACGCCCAGCACCGCGGCCGTGCCGATCCGCCCGAAGGACGGCTGCCAGCGGCGCCCGCGTACGCCCTCGTACAGCCAGCGGCCGTAGAGCACCGTCGCCAGCGGCAGACCGAGGAGCAGCATCAGGGCGTTGCTGTGGAAGGCGGAGCCGGGGTCGCCGTGGAGGATGTCGTACGCCATGCGGGTAACGCCGCAGGCGGGACAGTCCACACCGGTGAGCCAGTTGATCGGGCAGCGGGGCAGCCAGTGCCCCGGCTCGTGGGGGTTCGTGCCGTACAGATACACCGCGCCCACCGCCCCCGCCACGGTGAGCGAGAGCGGCAGCGCGGCCGGATGCGTACGCACGCGGAGCCCGCGGTCCCGCCGGCTGCGGCCGGCGGGACCGTCGGGCGTCCTGCGGGCGGTCGGCCCGTCCTCAGTAGCGGAGAGGCCGGCCCTGGGCATCGGTCTTGTCCTTGCTCGTCAGCAGGATGATCCCGTCGATGAAGCTCCAGATGAACAGCCCGCCGCAGGTGAAGAGCTGGGCTATGGCCATGCCGGTGTGACCGGTGTAGAAACGCCCGGCGCCTATGTTGCCGAGGGTCATCTGGAGTACGCCGGCGACAATGGTTGACTTGTCGGAGAACGGGCGGCCGTGATGGTCGTACCCGTACGGCGCATTCGGATCGGCCGACGGCATACCCGGGGCCTGCGGCAGGTTCGCCGGAGGCGCCGCGGGCTGGCCGTACGGGTTCTGCGAGGGGTCGACCTGCCCCTGCTGCGGATAGCCATAGCCGGGCGGCTGGCCGTATGGGTTCTGATTCGGATCGGACACTGGTCGTCCCCCCGGTCGGATGTCTGAAGTGGTGGGCTCCGGCCGGCCTCTCGGCGCGGTCGGACGCCCATACTCCCATCTGTAGTACAGGCTGCTGTCAAGGGGCTGTGCGATAGAGACCGCCGCGACCGGAATGTGCCCTGTGCGGGAGCTAGGCGGCTTGTCGGGTTACCGTTCGAGTGGCGCCCCGGGTTTTAGCCGCTTGACACGGGGGCGGGTTGTACCGTCACACTCCGCAGCAACGCCCAGCACAGCGACGTACGACCCGCACAGCCGTCCACAAGGCCACCGAAAACGACCACCGGCAAGATCGCCGCGAATCCCCCCACCAGATCGCTGCCAGCTTCCGACCGGAGAAGAGAGAGCCGAAGTTGTCCGCCACCAGCAAGACCCGCCGACTCGTCATCGTCGAGTCGCCTGCCAAGGCGAAGACGATCAAGGGCTATCTGGGCCCCGGCTACGAGGTCGAGTCGAGCGTCGGGCACATCCGCGATCTCCCGAACGGCGCCGCCGAGGTGCCGGCGAAATACAAGGGAGAGTCCTGGGCGCGGCTCGGGGTGAACGTCGATCATGACTTCGAGCCGCTGTATGTGGTGAACAGCGACAAGAAGCAACAGGTCAGCAAGTTGAAGAAACTCCTGGCCGAGTCGGACGAGCTGTATCTCGCGACGGATGAGGACCGCGAGGGCGAGGCCATCGCCTGGCACCTGCTGGAGGTGCTGAAGCCCAAGGTCCCGGTGCACCGGATGGTCTTCCACGAGATCACCAAGGACGCGATCCGCCAGGCCGTCGCCAACCCGCGCGAGCTCAACAAGAAGCTGGTCGACGCCCAGGAGACGCGCCGCATCCTCGACCGGCTGTACGGGTACGAGGTCTCGCCGGTGCTGTGGAAGAAGGTCATGCCCCGGCTGTCCGCCGGCCGGGTGCAGTCCGTCGCCACCCGCCTCGTCGTCGAGCGGGAGCGCGAGCGCATCGCGTTCCGCTCCGCCGAGTACTGGGACCTGGCCGGCGTCTTCTCCACCGGCCGCGCCGGCGACGCCACCGACCCGCGCAGCTTCGGTGCCAAGCTCTCCGCGGTCGACGGCCGCCGGATCGCCCAGGGCCGCGACTTCGGTCAGGACGGGCAGCTCAAGAACGGGTCGTCGGCGGATGTGCTGCACCTGAGCGAGGAGAGCGCCCGCGCGCTGGCCGCCGCGCTGCAGGACACGGCGTTCGCGGTACGCAGCGTCGAGGCGAAGCCGTACCGGCGCTCGCCGTCGGCCCCGTTCCGTACGACGACGCTGCAGCAGGAGGCGTCGCGCAAGCTGGGCCTCGGTGCCAAGGCGACCATGCAGGTGGCCCAGCGGCTGTACGAGAACGGCTTCATCACCTATATGCGCACCGACTCCACCACGCTGTCGGAGACCGCGGTCGCCGCCGCGCGGGCGCAGGTCACGCAGTTGTACGGGCGCGACTACCTGCCGGACCGGCCGCGGAACTACGCGGGCAAGGTGAAGAACGCGCAGGAGGCGCACGAGGCGATCCGGCCCTCCGGCGACCGCTTCCGCACGCCGGCGGACACGGGCTTGTCCGGCACGGAGTTCCGGCTGTACGAGCTGATCTGGATGCGTACGGTCGCGTCGCAGATGAAGGACGCCACCGGGCAGTCGGTGACGGTGAAGCTGGGCGGCACGGCGGCCGACGGGCGGGACGCCGAGTTCTCCGCGTCCGGCCGGGTCATCACGTTCCACGGCTTCATGAAGGCGTACGTCGAGGGCTCCGACGACCCCTCCGCCGACCTCGACAACCGCGACCGGCCGCTGCCGCAGCTCGCCGAGGGCGACCGGCTGAGCGCCGAGGAGATCAGCGCGGACGGTCACGCCACCAAGCCGCCCGCCCGCTACACCGAGGCGACGCTGGTCAAGGAGCTGGAGGAGCGGGAGATCGGCCGCCCGTCCACGTACGCCTCGATCATCGGCACGATCCTGGACCGCGGCTACGTCTTCAAAAAGGGCACGGCCCTGGTGCCGTCCTTCCTCTCCTTCGCCGTCGTCGGCCTGATGGAGAAGCACTTCGGCCGCTACATCGACTACGACTTCACCGCCAAGATGGAGGACGACCTCGACCGCATCGCGCGCGGCGAGGCCGAGGCGGTGCCGTGGCTGCGGCGCTTCTACTTCGGTACGGACGACGTCGTCACCCCCGCCGAGGAGCGGGCCGGCGCCGACCACCTCGCGGGGCTGAAGGAGCTGGTCACCGACCTGGGCGCGATCGACGCCCGGGAGGTCTCCACGTTCCCGGTGGGCGAGGGGATCGTGCTGCGCGTCGGGCGCTACGGGCCGTACGTGGAGCGCGGCGAGCGGGACACCGAGGAGCACCGGCGCGCGGACGTGCCGGACGAGCTGCCGCCGGACGAGCTGACCGTGGAGCTGGCCGAGGAACTGCTCGCCAAGCCCAGCGGGGCGTACGAGCTGGGGACCGACCCGGAGACCGGGCACCAGATCGTCGCCAGGGACGGGCGCTACGGGCCGTACGTGACCGAGGTGCTGCCCGAGGGCACGCCGCAGTCCGGCAAGAACGCGGTGAAGCCGCGGACGGCGTCGCTCTTCAAGTCGATGTCGCTGGACACGGTGACGCTCGACGACGCGCTGAAGCTGCTGTCGCTGCCCCGCGTCGTCGGCACCGACCCGGAGAGCGGCACGGAGATCACCGCGCAGAACGGGCGCTTCGGCCCGTACCTGAAGAAGGGCACCGACTCGCGCTCGCTGCAGAGCGAGGAGCAGCTCTTCACGGTGACGCTGGAGGAGGCGCTCGCGCTCTACGCCCAGCCCAAGCAGCGCGGGCGGGCCGCGGCGAAGCCGCCGCTGAAGGAGCTGGGCGAGGACCCGGCGAGCGGAAAGCCGGTGGTGGTCAAGGACGGGCGCTTCGGGCCCTACGTGACGGACGGCGAGACGAACGCGACGCTGCGGCGCGGGGACGAGCCGGAGTCGATCACGCCGGAGCGCGGGTTCGAGCTGCTGGCGGAGAAGCGGGCGAAGGGGCCGGCGAAGAAGACCGCGAAGAAGGCGGCGAAGAAGGCCCCCGCGAAGAAGGCGCCGGCCAAGAAGGCGGCGGCCAAGAAGACCGCCGCGAAGAAGACGGCGGCGAAGTCGGCGGCGAAGAAGACCGGGACGAAGACGGCGGCGGCGAAGAAGGCGACGACGAAGAAGACGGTGTCGGCGAAGGCGGACGTGCCGGACGAGGACAGGTAGCCCGCGCCCGGGAGGGCGCGGGTGGGTGCCCGGCCGGGTTTCGGCCGGGAGCGGGCGCGGGGCGGAGGCCGCGGACTGTCCACAACCGGCTAGTTATCCACAGAACCGGGCAAGTGTTCGTGCGAAGCTCACCGGTCCGGCCCGTCCCGCTAGGCTGACCGCATGCGAGCCGACCAGCCGACGACAGCGCCGGACCCCACCGAAAGCCTTGTCGCGGACTCGCGCGAGCGCGCCGTGCGAGCGCTGCTGCGCGTGCCGTCCCTGAGGCGGATGTGGGGCGCCCATCTCACGAGTGCCACCGCGGACGCGCTGGCGCTGCTCGTCCTCGTGCTGCTCGCGCTGCAGGCGGGGCTCGTGGCCGAGGCGTTCGGCGGCGGTTACCGCGGCGCGGCGGTCACCGTCAGCGTGGTCTTCGCGGTCCGGCTGCTGTCGACGGTCGTCTTCGGCGCCGTGCTGCTGGGCCCGGTCGGGTCGCTGCTGTCCGGGTCCGGGGCGCTGGACCGGCGCTGGACCATGGTCGGCGCGGACGTGGTGCGCGCGGGGCTGCTCATCGTCGCCCCGCTGTGGATCGACTGGACGCCGGACTCGGCGCTGACCTGGATCCTCGTCACCGTCTTCGTCGCGGGCGCGGCCGAGCGGGTGTGGATAGTCGCCAAGGACAGCGTCGCCCCCGCCCTGCTGCCCGCGCCGCCGCCCGAGGGCGCGGCGGTGCGGCCGCTGCCCGACCACGGTGCCGCGCTGCGCCGGCTGTCGCTGCGCACGGGGTACGGGGCGCTGCCCCTCGGCGCCGCCGCGCTGCTGGTGACGGCGTGGATCGGCCGGCTGCTGGGTTCCGGGTCCGACTGGTTCGACGGGCATCCCGGCGCCGTGGGCTCGTATCTCGCCGCCGGGCTCTTCGCGGCGTCGGTCTCGGTGCTGTTCGTCATGGAGCTGCCCGACGGCGGGGCGCGGGCCCGCTCGCCCCTGGAGGGGCTGCGCCGGCCGCGGGGTGCGGACGGCGGCCCGGAGCGCGGGCGTACGGGCGCGGTGCCGCTGCTCGTCAGCGCCTGCGCGGCGGCGGCCGCGGCGCTGGCCGCCGCCGTGGCGCTCGCCGTCCTGCAGGCGCAGGAGGCGTACGACCTCAACGGCACCATCGCGTACGCGCTGCTGGCGCTCGCCGTCACCGCCGGGCCGGTGCTCGGGGTGCGGACGGCGCCGCGGGTGCTGCCCGGGCTGTCCCGGCGCCGGCTGCTGGCGCTGGCCATCGGCGTCGCCGGGATCGGCCTGCTGCTCGTCGGCCTGGTGGCCGACGCCGCGACCGGGGTGCTGTGCGCGCTGCTGGCCGCGACCGCCGCCGGTGTCGCCGCCGCCACCGGGCACGCGCTGCTGGAGCAGGAGACGGAGGACACCCGCAGGCCGCGGCTCATCGACCATCTGCACGCCGTCTCCCGGGTCGCCGTCGCGCTCGCGCTGATCGGCGCGCCGCTGCTGGCCGCCGCCATCGGCAGGCACCGCCTGGAGGCGGGCGACCTGGTCTTCGCGCACGGCGGCGCGGCGTTCACGTACATGCTGGCGGGTGCGCTGCTGCTGCCGGTGGCGGTGCTGGTGCTGGTGCGCACCGACGACCGGCAGGGGGTGCCGCTCCGCGTCGACCTGCGCGCGGCCGTGCGCGGCGCGGACCCGGAGGAGGGGCTGGCGCAGAGCGGGTTCTTCATCGCCGTCGAGGGCGGTGACGGGGCCGGGAAGTCCACGCAGGTCGAGGCGCTGGCGCAGTGGATCAGGGACAAGGGGCACGAGGTCGTCGTCACCCGCGAGCCCGGCGCCACGTCCATCGGGCAGCGGCTGCGCTCCATCCTGCTCGACGTCTCCACCTCCGGGATCTCGCACCGCGCGGAGGCCCTGCTGTACGCGGCGGACCGCGCGGAGCACGTGGACGGCCTCGTCCGGCCGGCGCTGGAGCGCGGCGCGGTGGTCATCACCGACCGGTACATCGACTCCTCCGTCGCCTACCAGGGCGGCGGGCGCGAACTGTCGCCGACCGAGGTGGCGCGCATCAACCGCTGGGCCACCGGCGGGCTCGTACCGCACCTGACCGTGCTGCTGGACATCGCGCCGGAGACGGCGCGGGAGCGCTTCACCGAGGCGCCGGACCGGCTGGAGTCCGAGCCGCCGGAGTTCCACGAGCGGGTGCGCGCGGGATTCCTGGCGCTGGCAGCCGCCGACCCGGCGCGCTACCTGGTGGTCGACGCAGGGCAGGACCCGCAGGTCGTCACCACCGCCGTGCGGCACCGCCTGGACCAGATCCTGCCGCTGTCGGAGCAGGAGGTGCGCGCCCAGGAGGAGGCCCGCCGCAAGGCGGAGGAGGACCGCAAGCGCCGGGAGGCCGAGGAGGCCGCGCGCAAGGCCGAGGAAGAGCGGCGGGAGCGGGAGCGGCAGGAGCAGTTGGAGCGGCTGCGCCGCGAGGAGGAGGAGCGCAAGCGCCGCGAGATCGAGGAGGCCAAGCGGCTGGAGGCCGAGCGGGAGGCGGAGCTGGCCCGGCAGCGCGCCGAGGAGGCCCGCCGCCAGGCGGAGGAGGAGCGCAGGCGCCGCGAAGCCGAGGAGGCCGCCCGCCGCGCCGAGGAGGACCGGGTCCGGCGGCAGGCCGAGGAGGAGGCGCGGCTGCGCCGGGAGGCGGAGGAGCGCCGCAAGGAGAAGCAGCGCAAGGCCGAGGAGGCGCTGCTGCGCGCGGAGCAGGAACGGCTGGCGGCGGAGGCTGCGGCGGCATCCGCGGGGGCCGCGGCGGGCAACGACACCACGCAGCAGCTTCCGGTGACCGGCGATGCGGACATGCAGGAGACGTCGCAACTGCCGCAGACCCGCCCGGACGCCGGCCCTGACGCGGAGGAGACCCGCGTCATGCCGCAGGCGCCGGACCCGGACGCCGAGGAGACGCTCCAGGTGCCCCAGGTCCCGGAGCCGGAGGACCGGGACTCCCGCAGCCGCCCCCGCCCGGAGTGGGCGGAGGAGACCCCGCTGGACGACCTCCCGACCCTGGCCGACGAACTCCTGGGCCCCCGCGTCGAGGACGACCGCGACGACCGCCGCCGCTGACCCCCTGCGGGGGGCGCGGCGGGGGGACGGGGCGCTGCCGGGTGCCTGGTGGGGCGTGCGCGTGGCGGGAGGGGACCACGCGCCACGGCCGGTCCGGTTGGCCCGGTCGTGCGGCGCGGCCGTGCCGGGGAGTCCCGCCGGGCGCCGGTGCGGCTGCCGGGAGAAGGGCGGCGGGCGGGGTGCTGCTGAGACCAGGAGGCCCGGAGCATCGTCTGGGCTGGTGGTGGGGTGCCGGGTGTCCTGCCGGGCGCGGGGGCGGCTGTGGGGAGAAGGGCGGCGGTTACGGGCCGGTGCCGCCGAGGGCCGGAAGCCCGGAGCGGGTAGCCCGGGGCCCTGCGGCCGGGCCACCGCGTTCGCCGCCCCTCGCGGGCGCCGGGCGCGGGGCTGAGCGTCCTTGTCCGGCAGCGCCGTGAGAGGGCCGTCGTCCGTTCGTGGTCCTGGGGGCGGTGTCCGCGTCCGTGGGTGGGTCCGTCATCGGTACGGGTGTCTGCAGTGGCGCCGGCGCCACCGGCGTACGCGGGGCTACGACGCCCGTCGCCCCGGTGCCGTACGCGCGGAGGCGCGGCAGCCACCGTGCCACACCCGTGACCGGCCCGCGCCCGCGCTCCCCGTCCGCTCGTGCGCGTCCGCAGGGCCGCCGCGTCAGCGGATGAACTGTTCCACGTAGTCCGCGCCCAGCCCGTTGGACGCGTAGTGGGCGCGGGCCATGTCGATCTTGGTGAACACGTCCTCGTAGCCCGTGTTCCGGTTCTCCTCGTCCAGGTAGATCATCGCCCCGCTGATGTTGAAGAACGTGATCATCTCCGCGCAGTCCTCCGGCACGGCGAGCGTGTGGATCTCGCCCGGCGGCTCGTAGACGAAGTGGCCCTCCTCGGCCACCCACGGGTGCTCGTAGTAATGCCACTTGCCCTTGATCACGTACCCGAAGACCGCGCCCGGGTGCCGGTGCCGGGAGACGATGCCGGCGGCGGTGACCTTCAACAGGTTGCACCACTGGCCCGTGACCGTATTGAAGAGCAGCGGCCGGAACCACACATCGGGCGCCTGCGGTACCCATACGCGATCGTCCTCCGGGACGGCGGCGACGGCGAGTTCGGGCGGCAGCGACGTGGTCGCCGCGATGACGGCGGGGGCTACTTCATTGGCCATCCCCCCACCAAGCCACCCGTCCCGAATGCTGGTCAAGGGCCGAGTTTCGAATAGCGGCATTCGCCGAGCGGATATGGCTGTCAGGGGCATTCCGCCGTGCACAACTGTTGCCCCCGCGTATCCCGCAACTTAGCCTGAGGGCGGCTGTTGATCACTGGTGCCGCTGTGCCGATCGGGCTCGATCGAGCTCGGTCGTGCTGGTTCGGGCTGGTTCGGGCGGGAAGACGCGCTCCTTGGGTGCGGGGTGAGGGCAAGATGTTGAACCCGGATGTCAGATTGGAATGGTTCGTCTCCTTCCTCGCGGTCATCGAAACGGGGAGCTTCGTCGCCGCGGCCGAGTCCACCAAGCGGTCCCAGCCCCGCGTCAGCATGCACGTCGCCGCGCTGGAGCGCGAGATCGGCCTGCCCCTCTTCGACCGCCGCAAGCGCCCCGTCGAGCTGACCGAGGCCGGCATCGTCCTCGCCGACCACGCCCACGAGATCCTGCGCGCACTGGAGTCCGCGGAGGCCGCGATGGCCCCGTGGCGCAGCGGCGCCCGCGGGGTGGTGACGCTCGGTTCGTACCCGAGCGCGAGCGCCGCGTTCGTCCCGGCGCTGCTCCAGGGCCTGGCGCGGACGAGCCCCGAGGTGCGGGTGGTGCTGGTGGAGCGGTCGACGCTGGAGCTGGACGACGCCCTGACCTCCGGCGCCGTCGACGTGTACCTGCGCCCGATGTCGCCTCCCCCGTCCTCGGCCTCCGTGCGCAGCCGGCTGCTGTGGGGGGAGTCGCTGGTCGCGATCCACCCCAGCGAGCACCCGCTGTCCGAGGTGCCCGACCCGCTGCCGGTCGACGCCGTCGCCGAGCACCCGATCGTCTCGATCGGCCGGCTCGACGCGCCGGAGACGCCGGACTTCGAGACGTACCGGACCTTCCGGGACTGCGGCCACGAGATCGAGCCCGTGCAGGCCACCAACCAGCCGCAGACGCTGGTCTCGATGGTCCGTCAGGGCATCGGGGTCGGCGTGACCAACTCGCTGGCCGCCCGGGTCGCCGACGTCGACGGCGTCCGCGTACGGCGGCTGAAGGGCGCCCCGGAGCGCCGCGTGGCCGTCTGCTGGGACTCCTCGCGCCCGCTGACGCCGTCCGCCCGTACGCTGCTCCGCGCCATCGTCCGGGCCCGGATCCCGGCCGGCACCCACGCGGTGCCCGCCGCGGCGTGACCGGGCGTGCCTCCCTGTCCGTCCGGTGCGGCCCGGCACATCAGCTTTGCGAATACTGTCATTCGCAATTCAGTCTTAACGCCCTGGCAGTCCGCTTCTAATGTTTCCGTAGCCGGAACCATGCACGGCTGGGACCGAATGAAGGGAGAGGGGCGTTGACGGAGGAGTCTGATTCCCGGACCGGGGATCTGCGCGGCCGTCGTGCGCTCATTACGGGAGCGGGCAGCGGAATCGGGCGCGCAGTTGCGCTCGGACTCGCTGCCGTCGGCGCCGACTTGGTATTGCTGTCGGAGCGCGACAATCTCGACCCGGTGGCCAAAGAGGCCGCTGAATGGGGAGTTTCCGTTACTCGCGTGCACGTCGACCTGACCGATCCCGGGGCCCGCAGAGGCGAGATCGGTCACCTCGTCGAGAGATTCGACCTGGACATTCTGGTCAACAATTCGGGTCTCATTCGCAGAGCCCCGGCCGCTGAATTCCGGGACGCCGACTGGTACGACGTCGTGGAGTTGAACCTGCACGCCGCATTCGAGCTGACCCGGGCCATCGGCGCGGGCATGCTGGAACGCGGATACGGCAAGATCATCAACATCGCCTCGGTGCTCAGCTTTCAGGGCGGGATGTACGTCCCGTCGTATACGTCGAGCAAGCACGCCCTCGTCGGACTGACCCGCGCGCTGGCCAACGAATGGGCCGGCCGCGGCGTCAACGTCAACGCCGTGGCCCCCGGCTACATCGACACCGCCGTGACCTCGGAGCTGCGCGCCGACGGCGTCCGCAGCAGCGAGATCCTCGCCCGCATCCCCGCCGGCCGGTGGGGCCGCCCCACCGACATCGCCGGACCCGTGGTGTTCCTCGCCTCGCCCGCAGCCGACTACGTCCACGGCCACGTGCTGGCCGTCGACGGCGGCTGGTTGTCGCGCTGAACCGCCACCGCACGCACGTACGAGATCGGAGCCAACTCGAGATGACGACGACCATCCCGCCGGAGACCATCGCGGCCTTCCACGGCATAGCCACCGCCTCGGTGGCCGATGCGGTGGAGCAGAAGGGCGTACGGGGCTACCTCACCGGAGGCATCAAAGCGATGCTGCCGGGCAAGCTGGTCGGCCCCGCGGTGACGGTGCAGGAGGTGCCCTCTCCCGTGTCGGAGCCCCCCACGCACGCGCTGCGTGCCATCGACGAGTCGGAACCGGGCAGCGTCATCTGCATCGCCGCGGGCGGTGCCGACGTCGCGGTGTGGGGTGGGCTGATGGCCGCGGGCGCCGTCACCAACCAGATCGCCGGCGCCGTGCTCGACGCGGGCGTCCGGGACGTCGAGGAGATCCGGCGCGACTACCCCGAACTGCCGATCTACGCCCGCGGCGCCGTGCCGGCCACCACCGTCGGCCGCTACCGGACCGTCTCCCTCAACGAGCCGGTCGAGGTCGGCGGCGTGCCCGTACGCCCCGGCGACCTGATCGTCGCGGACAGCGACGGCGTCGTGTGCGTGCCGCAGGAACTGGTCGCCGAGGTGCTGGCGCTGGCCACGGACATCGAGGAGCGCGAGCGCGAGCAGACGCGGCTCATCCGCGAGTCCGGCTCGCTGCAAGGCGGCCTTGAGAAGTACCAGCGGATCTGACGGCGGCGGACATGGACAACGACATCCTCGCGATCGGCGAGCCGCTGCTGGAGTTCAACGCCCGCGCCGAGGGCCGGGAGCCCATCGGGCCGGGCGACGACTTCGCCGTCGGCTACGGCGGCGACTCGTCGAACTTCGCGGTGGCCGCGCAGCGCTCCGGCGCGCGCACCGGCTACGTCACCCGCATCGGCGACGACGACTTCGGCGGCGCCCTGCTGCGGCTGTGGGAGCGGGAGGGTGTCGGCACCGAGCACGTCATCCGCGAGGCCGGCGGGCGTACCGGGATCTACTTCATCTCCCGTACGCCCGCGGCCAGCAGGTTCACCTATTACCGTGCGGACTCGCCGGCCAGCCGGCTCACCCCGGCCGACGTGCCGGCCGCGGCGATCGAGCGGGCGCGCATGCTGCACGTCACCGGGATCACCCAGGCGATCAGCCCGTCCGCCTGCGACGCGGCTTTCCACGCCATGGAACTGGCCCGCGGCAGCGGCACGCTGGTCGGCTACGACCCCAACTACCGCCCCGCGCTCTGGCCCGTCGAACGGGCCCGCGCGGTGGTCATGCGCAGCGTCGAGCTGTGCGATGTGGCACTGCCGAACCTGGAGGAGGGCAGGCTGCTCACCGGCCTGCACGAGCCCGAGGAGGTCCTCGACGCCTTCGTGCGCCGCGGCCCCGGCATCGTCGTGCTCAAGATGGGCGACCAGGGCGCCCTGCTGGCCCACGAGGGCACCGTGACCCGCATTCCGCCCCACCCGGTGCGGGCCGTCGACCCCTCGGGGGCCGGCGACACCTTCGACGGCGCGTTCGCGGCCCGGCTCCTGGAGGGCGCCGTACCGCCGGAGGCGGCCCGCTACGCGGCCGTCGCCGCCGCGCTCACCACCACCGGACCGGGAGCGGTCCTGCCGATTCCGCACCGGGCCGCGGTGGACGCGCTGCTCCCCGGCGCTCCCACACCAGCCCCGTAGCCGTACGGATCAGGAGAGACTCATGTTTCGCGCAACACGTCACATAGCAGTGGCGGCGGCCTGTTCGGGAGCCCTGCTGCTGGCCGCCTGCGGCGGCGACTCGACCGTGGACGACGACGTCGACGGTGGCGCGGGCGGCACCGAGCCGACCAAGCTGTCTGCCGGCTACGTCTCCGCCATCGACCAGATCGGCCTGCCGGCCGGCGTCGAGGCGGGCTACTTCGACGAGCAGAACCTCAACGTGAAGCTGAAGGAGCCCTACCCGACCGGCGTGGACGCGCTGAACGCGCTCCAGGCCGGTGAGGTCGACGTGGTCCAGGTCGGCACCCCGGCCATCGCCGCCGCCCAGCAGGGCATCGACCTGGTGCTCGTCGGCAACTACACCGGCTCGTCCTCGCAGCTCAGCATCGACGAGACGATGGCCGTGGTGGCCGGCGGCGACTCCGGCGTCGACGGCAAGGACCTCACGACCCTGCGCGGCAAGCGCATCGGCGTCTCCGAGGGCTCGATCAACCACCTCTACCTCCTCGGCCTGCTGGAAGAGGCGGGGCTGAAGGCCGGCGACATCGAGATCGTCAACACCGAGCCGCCGGACATGGCGGTCGCGCTGGAGACCGGCGGCATCGACGCGGGCATCGTCTGGGACCCGTGGCCGATCACCATGACCGAGCAGGTGGACGGAGCCGAGGAGGTGCTGCGCGGCGGCGGCTACATCCCGTTCATCGGCTACCTCGTCACCACGCGCGCGTACGCCGAGAAGAACCCGGAGGTCATCGAGGGGTTCCTCACCGCCCGCGCGCAGACCGACCAGTGGATGCGCGAGAACCCCGACGACGCCGCCGACTCGGCGACGCGCTGGCTGCCCGGCACCGAGAAGAAGGTTGCGCAGGAGGCGATGAAGCACAACGTCAAGCAGCTCGACGGCCGCTTCTCCGCCTGCAACTACCTGGCGCTGGACACCCTCGCGGGGCTCCTGGCCGAGCAGGGCAACGTCGAGAAGGGCTTCGACGTCAACAAGTACTTCCAGCCCGAGCCGATCCTGAAGGTCATGAAGGACAACCCCGACCTCTTCGCCGACCTGCCGCCCGTCCCGGACGCCGCGGCGATCGACGGCGGGTACACCTTCGACCGCGACACCGCCGCCGAGGCCTGCCCGTCGTGACCACGCCCCGCACCGAAAAACAGGCCGCGGCCACGGCCGCCCCGCGCCCGGGGCGGCCGCGGCCGGGCGGCCGGCCGCCGGGGCAGCAGCGCAAGCGCAGGCGGGGCGGGTCCAACACCCCGGCCGCGCGTGCGATCTCCGCGCTGTGGTTCCTCACCCCGCTCGCGCTGCTCGTCGTGGTGTGGCTGGTGGTCGTCGCGGTCACCGATCCGCCGCTGCGGGTCTTCCCCCAGGTCGGGGACGTGCTCTCGGCGCTGGGCGACATGTGGTCCAGCGGCGAGCTCTTCGACCACCTCGGCGCGAGCCTGCGCCGCATGGGCATCGGCGCCGCGATCGCCATCCTCACCGCCCTGCCCTTCGGTATCGCGCTGGGCTCCAGCGCCGCGCTGTCGGCGTTCTTCTCCCCGCTGCTGCGGTTCTCCGTGGCGCTCGCCGGTATCGCCTGGATCCCCGTCGCCACGCTGTGGTTCGGCTACGGCGACCGCGCCGTGATCTTCATCGTGTGGAACGCGATGTTCTTCGCGATCACGTACAACGCGATGCTCGGCGTCCGCCAGATCCCGACCCAGCTGCTGCGCGCCGCGCGCAGCATGGGCACGAGCCGGATGCGGATGTTCTGGGAGGTGCTGCTGCCCGGCGCGCTGCCCAGCGTCGTCACCGGACTGCGGGTGGGCCTCGGGTACGGCTGGCGCGGGCTGGTCGCCGCCGAGATCATCGCGAGCAACGCGGGTCTCGGCTACGCCCTGTTCCAGGCGCAGAAGTACTTCCAGACCGACGTGATCATCGCCTCGATGGTCATCATCGGCGTGCTCTGGCTGCTGATGGACCGGCTGATGCTGGCCCCGCTGGAGAAGCGCACGGTGGAGCGCTGGGGCATGACGGGAGGGAGGGGCTGATGGCGTCGGACACGACGGACACGGCCCGTACGGCCAAGCCCGTACGGCGCGCACCCGCGGGGCGTACGCCGCGCAAGGGCGGCGCGAGCCCGGGCGTGGTCCGGGCCCGGAAGGTCTGGCTCTGGCTCACCCGCCGCGCCGCGTTCCGCAACCTCGGCCCGTTCGTGCCGGTCATCGCGCTGTGGTGGCTGGTGGCGGAGCTGGGCGTGTTCGACGAGGCGTTCTTCGTCGGCCCGCCGCGGGTGGTCGAGGAGTTCGGCGACCTGATGAGGAAGGGCATCCTGCCCGGCTATCTGACGGATTCGCTGACCAGACTGGCGTACGGCGTCGGCTTCGGCCTCGCCATCGGCCTGCCGATGGGCTTCGTGGTGGCGATGTTCGCCAAGGTCCGCCGGTTCTTCTGGCCGATCCTGCTGTTCTTCCAGGCGGTCGCGGACATCGCCTGGCTGCCGATCGTGATCGTCTGGTTCGGCTTCAGCCTCACCGCGGTCACCTTCGTGATCGTCTACACGATCGTCTTCCCGCTGATGCTGAGCGTCGTCGCGGGTGTGGAGCAGGTGCCGCGCGAACTGCTGCGTGCGGCGCGCAGTCTCGGCGCGGGGCGGGTACGGGTGTTCTTCGAGGTCATCCTCCCGGGCGCGCTGCCGTCCGTGGCGGGCGGCATCCGCACCGGACTCGGCTACGGCTGGCGGGCCCTGGTCGCCGCCGAGATCATCGTCGGCACCAGCGGCGTCGGCTTCATGATGTTCGACGCCCGCCGGGTGGGCGACATCAGCCAGGTGTTCCTGGGCATGGCAGTGCTGGGAATCCTGTGGTACGCGCTCGACGCCATGGTCCTGGCGCCGTTCGAGCGAGCCACCGTCGAACGGTGGGGCATGGTACGGAGTTTGGAGGCCGACGGATGACGGCGCTGGAGATCACAGGACTGCAGAAGAACTACGTCGACGCGTACAGCGGCGAGGAGGTCACCGCCATCGGCGACGTCTCGTTCAGCGTGGACGAGGGCGAGTTCGTCTCCGTGCTCGGCCCGAGCGGCTGCGGCAAGACCACCGTGCTGAACATCGTCGCCGGCTTCGTGACCCTCACGGAGGGCGAGGTCGTCGTCGACGGCCAGGCGGTCAGCGGACCCGGCCCGGACCGCGGCGTGGTGTTCCAGAGCCACGCGCTCTTCCCCTGGAAGACGGTATTGGGCAACGTGGTCTTCGGGCTGCGGATGAAGGGCGTACCGCGCCCGGAACGGGACGCCAAGGGCAAGGAGTTCCTGGAGCTGGTCGGGCTCGGCGGCTTCGAGCACAAGTACCCGCACGAGCTGTCCGGCGGCATGCAGCAGCGCCTGGGCGTGGCCCGCGTGCTGGCCAACGAGCCGGCGGTGATGCTGATGGACGAGCCGTTCGCCAGCATCGACGCCCAGACCAGGCGCAAGCTGCAGGAGGACCTGACCCGCATCTTCGAGAAGCGGCGCCCGACGGTCTTCTTCGTCACCCACGACGTGGACGAGGCGGTGTTCCTCTCCGACCGGATCGTGGTGCTGTCCAAGCGGCCCAGCCGGGTACGGGAGATCGTCACCGTCGACCTGCCCCGGCCCCGGGAGTGGCGTACGGCGCTGGAGATGCCGGAGTTCAGGGAGATCGCGAACCGGGTCAACGAGCTGCTCGTCGACGACGAGGGCGCGGCGGCCGGCACGGACGAGGGCCCGGGAGGTGCGACCGATGCCGAGGGAACGGCAGTCGCTGGCGTTTAGGGCGCTCCGCAGCCCCACGATCCGCCGGCTGCTCATCCTGGTCCTGCTCATCGTCGCCTACCAGGTCTGGCTGACCGTGCAGGCGAGCGGCAAGGTCGACCCGGCGGTCGGCGACGAGCGCGACATGCGCGGGCGCTTCTCCGCCGACGTGGAGCTGGGCTTCCCGCCGGAGCGGTACCACATCCTGCGGATGCAGAAGCACGGTCGCATCGCCGGCACCGACGGCAACGTCGTGCATCTGCGCGGCGTGGCGCCGGCGGGTGTGGACGCGCTGGCGCGGGAGTACTGGATCGAGCGGATCGTGCCGCCGGAGGACGAGACGCCGGCGGCACGGTGAGCCCGCCGCCGGTCCGCTGAAGCCGGGAGCCCGTACGCACCACCCTGGTCGGGTGCGTACGGGCTCCTGTTCTTCCGTCCGCTCCGGCGGAAGGGCCGGGCTCAGCTCCAGGTGCGGTCCCAGGCCGGGCTGTTGTTCCACTCCTTGGTCGGCGCGAAGAGCTTCTCGCCCTTGGCCAGGTGCTCGGCCATCACCTTCTCGTCCAGCTCCACGCCCAGGCCCGGAGCGTCGGTCAGGTGGTAGAAGCCGTCCTTCAGCAGCGGCTCGCCGCCCGCGATGAGGTCGTTCCAGAACTTCACGTCGCTCGCGTGGTATTCCAGGCAGACGAAGTTCTCGGTGGCGGCGGCGATGTGCGCGCTGGCCATCGCGCCGATCGGGGAACCCGCGTAGTGCAGCGGCATCGCCATGCCCTGCTCGCGCGCGTAGTCGCCGATGCGCTTGGTCTCCAGAATGCCGCCGGCGGTCGCCGGGTCGGGCTGGACCAGATCGACGGCGCCCTCGTCGACGAGGGTGCGGAACGCCTCCAGTCCGTACATGTCCTCGCCGGTCATGGTGGGGACGTTGACGGCCTTGGTGATCTCCTTCCAGTCGTCGGTGCGGAACCACGGCACCAGGTCCTCCAGCCAGGCGAGGTTGTAGCGCTCGAAGCGGTTCGCCAGCCGGATGGCGGTGTTGACGTCGAAGTGGCCGAAGTGGTCCATGCCCAGCGGGACGTCGTAGCCGACGGCGTCCCGCACCGCCTCCACGTACTCCGCCATGGCGTCCAGGCCCTTGTCGGTGATCTGCACCATGGTGAGCCCGTGCTCGGTCATGCCGTAGCCGCCGGGTGCGCCGTCGTACTGCTGGAGGTTGCCGTCCCACAGGCTCTTGCCGACGACCGCGCCCGGCAGGTCCTGGACGATTTCCAGGCCCAGGTCCATCTTGAGGAACGTGAAGCCCATGTCCACGCGCTCTTTCATCCGCTGCGCGTAGACCTTCGGGTCCTCCGACTCGGTGGTGTCGGTGTAGAGGCGTATCTTTCTGCGGTAGGCGCCGCCGAGCATCTGGAACACCGGTACGCCGTACGCCTTGCCCGCCAGGTCCCACAGCGCCATCTCGACGCCGGAGACGCCGCCGCCGCGGCGGCCGTGGTTGCCGAACTGCTTGAGCCGTTTGAAGAGCATCTCGACGTTGCACGGATTCTCGCCGAGGAGTCTGCCCTTCAGCTCCAGCGCGTAGCGCTTGTCGGCGTCGTCACGTACCTCGCCCCAGCCGGAGATGCCCTGGTTGGTGTCGATGCGGACGATCGGGCTGGTGAACGGCACGCCGGCCAGCACCGCCACCCGCAGATCCGTGATCTTCAGCTTGCTCGGCTTCGATGCCCTGCTGACTTTCTGGGTGAGAAACTCCACCTGTTCTTCGGCCGGTCGGAATGCGAGTGCGCCGAGCCCGAGGCCGCCTGCGGCAGCGGCTGCCCCGAGTCCCAGTGCGGTACGCCTGGAACGCAGGGAGGAGCCGTTCTCGGATTCCTGCATGGGGGGACCCTCCGTAAGGATTCCGGAAAAATTCTGCCGATCACCATAGAGGTGGTACCGGGAGTGTGGGAGCAATCCCGCAGCGTTAGTTTCCGTATGCAATCATCAGGAAAGCGAATGGCCGCAGGAGTGGCCGCTGGATTCGCTTCGCGAATGGGCGTATACGCAACAGGCACTTAACGGCCGGGGACTTGCATCCGTACGCTGCGCCCAACCCCCCTGTACCAGGACACCCGTGCGACGCACCGGCTGTACGTGCCCGGTACGACGCACGGCGTACGACGCACCACGTCAGGACGCACCACCGCAGCATCAGGCAGCCGGCAGCACGGAAAGCGAAGGTGACGTATGGAATCCCCCGCGCAGGACGGCAGTTCGCGCCGCTCCTTCCTCAAACGCGGCTCCACCGCCGCGGCAGCCGCCGCGATCGGCGCCTCGGCGGGCGCCGCCCCCGCGTTCGCCGCCCCCGGCGGCGGCGGCCCCGGCGGCGGCCCCGGAGGCAACGCCCCGTTCCCGCAGTTGAACTGGCCCGACGACGTCCGCGAAGGACCCGACACCCCCAAGCTCTGCCAGTGGATGTCCCGCAGGCCCAGCGAGGAAACCGTGCGGCGCTGGCGGCAGGCGGGCATCACCGGTGCACTCGTCACCGACGTGCCCGCGGCCCCCTGGGACGCCGCCGAGCTGCGTGCCGACCGCGAGCGCGTCGAGGACATGGGCATGCACGTCACCGCCTACCTCATCAGCGCCCCCGACTCGGTCGTCCGCGGTGAGGACGGCCGGGACCAGGCCATCGAGGACATCAAGACCTCGCTGCGGGCGGCGGGCGAGGCCGGCATCGGCGTCGTCGAATACAACTGGTACGTCCACCGGTTGAAGGAGGGCTACTACGAGGAGATCGACGAGACCGACCGCATCGGCGCCGGCTACACCGCCTTCGACCTCGACCACGAGGTCGACGGCGTCAAGGTCCGCGACCTCCCCCGCCCCGACGGCGTGCCCGCCTTCACCCGCGAGGAGCTCTGGGACCACTACGAGCACTTCCTGCGCGAGGTCATGCCCGTCGCCGAGGAGGCGGGCGTGCGCATGGCCGTGCACCCCAACGACCCGCCCGCCGCGATCAGCCGCGGCAACCCCCAGATCATGGGGTCGGTCGCGGACTGGAGGCGGATGGTCGAGACCGTCGACAGCCCGTCGAACGGCATGACGGTGCACGCGGGCGTGACGGCCGAGGTCGGGTTCGACTCCGTCGACTTCCTGCGCTGGATGTGCCGCAAGGACCGGGTCAACCACATCCACTACCGCAACGTGCGCGTGGACGAGCCGCAGGTGAAGTACGCCGAGGTGTTCCCGGACAACGGCGAGACCGACATGTTCGGCTTCATGCGCCAGCTCGTCCGCGCCGGCTACGCGCGCGGCATCCTCGCCGAGCACCCGCGCGCGAACGACTTCGACCGCGAGAACGGGTCGGACCAGAGCAACCAGTACAAGGACGTGGGCGGCGGCGGCCACGGCATGGAGCTGTACGACACGGGCTACGCACGGGCCATGATGCAGGCCGCGCTGCTCATGGAACGCGGCCGGTACGGGCGCGACGACGAGCAGTGAGCGGACTCCTCTTCGAGGACGCGGCGCGCGCCGCCCTGCGCCGTGGCGTGGCCGCGGTCGCGGACGCGGCGCGGGTCACGCTGGGGCCGCGCGGGCGGCTCGTGGTGCTGGGCGGCGGTACGGGACCGGGGTCGGCCGGCTCCCGTCCCGCCGGCTCCGGCACCGGCTCCGACCGCTCCGGGGCCGGTGCCGAGGGCGCCGGCTCCCGGGCCGGCGGGGCCGGGGGCACGGCGACCGGCGGCGGGGCCGGTGGTGCCTCCGGCCCCGTCGCCACCCGTGACGGAGCCACGGTCGCCGGCGCCGTCCAGCTCTCCGACCCGTACGCGAACCTCGGCGCCTCCCTCGTCCGCCAGGCCGCCACGCGCACCCGCCGCGCCGCCGGCGACGGCACGACGACCACCATCGTGCTCACCCAGGCGCTGTACACCGCCGGTCTGCGCGCCGTGACCGCCGGGGCCGACCCCGTCGCCGTACGGCGCGGCCTCGACGCCGGAGCGGCGGCGGCCGCCGCGTACCTGACCGCCACCGCCCGCCCCGTGACCGGCGAGCGGGACACCGCGCGGGTCGCCGCCGCGGCGGCCCGCGACCCGGAGCTGGGCGAGCTGGTCGCCCGCGCGTTCGCCAAGGCCGGGCAGAACGCGGCGATCTCCGTGGAGGAGGCGCACGTGGCGGGCGTGGAGCTGGAGTTCACCGAGGGGCTGCGGCTGGACCGCGGCTTCCTCAGCCCGCTCATGATGACCCACCCCGAGCAGGGCACCGCGGTGCTGGAGGACGCCTACGTCCTGCTGCACCACGGGCGCATCGCCGCGCCCGGCGACCTGCTGCCGGTCATGGAGCGGGTCGCGGCCACGGGCCGCCCGCTGCTGGTCGTCGCGGACTCCGTGCAGCAGGACGCGCTCGCGGCGCTGGTCGCCAACCGGCTGCGCGGCACCCTGCTCTGCGCGGCCGTCCCGGCGCCGGCGCTGGGCGCGCGGCGGCTGGCGCACCTGGAGGACCTGGCGGCGCTGACCGGGGCGGAGGTGGTGCTGCCGGAGAAGGGGATGCTGCTGCGCGGCACGGAGCTGTCGTCGCTGGGCCGGGCGGAGCGGGTGGTGGTCACGAGGCGTACGACCACGGTGGCGCGGGGGGCGGGTGCCGCCGAGGAGGTGGCACGGCGGGTGGCACACCTGGAGTACGCCCTCGCCGAAGCGGAGTCCGACTTCGACCGGGAGGTGCTGGAGCTGCGGCTGGCGCGGCTGACGGGCGGGGTGGCGGTGCTGCGGGTCGGCGGCGCCACGGACCCGGAGCGCGCCGAGCGCCGCGAGCGCGTCGCCGGGGCGGTCGCCGCGGTACGGGCGGCGCTGGCGGAGGGCGTCACGCCCGGCGGCGGCACCGGGCTGGCGGGGGCGCGGGCGGCGGTGGACGAGCTGCTGGGCGGTGGTACGGGGCCGGAGGACGCGGCCCGTACCGGGTCCGCGGCGACCTTGTCCCCCGGCGAGCGGGCGGGCGCCCTGGCCGTAAGGGCCGCGCTCACCGCTCCGCTGCGACAGCTCGCCGACAACGCCGGCGAGGACGGCGCCCACGTCGTCGCCGAGACGGCCGCCCTCCCACCCGGCCACGGCTGGAACGCGGACACCGGTACGTACGGCGATCTGCCGGCGGCCGGCGTCCTCGACCCGGTCCGTGTGCCCCGTACCGCGCTGGAGAACGCCGCCTCCGTGGCGGGCCTGATGCTGACCGCCGGCGCCCTGGTGGTCAACCGCGCGCCACGGGATCCCGACGCGATCAGCTGGCGTCGCAGAGGGCACGGCCACCACCACGGAAAGGGCCACCACCACGGACATCACCACTGACGGACGGCCGGACGGCCTTCGGCGTACGGCCTTCGGCGGGCGAGTGCTGTCGGTGGTGTGCCCCACAATGGTCGGCGGACGACGGAAGGACGGTGCCATGGCGGTGTGGGACGAGCTGATCGGGCAGCAGCGGGTCGCGGAGCAGCTTGCCGCCGCGGCCCGCGCCGCCGACGCGCGGGTCACGGCGGAGGCCGGGACCGCTGCCGCCGCGGCCCCCGGCGCCCACCCGGCGGACGCCGCAGAGCCGGCCTCCGCCTCCGCGATGACGCATGCCTGGCTGTTCACCGGTCCGCCGGGCGCCGGCCGGACGACGGCGGCCCGCGCGTTCGCCGCCGCGCTCCAGTGCGTCAGCCCGGACCGAGCCGCCGCCGGCCCCGGGTGCGGGTTCTGCGACGGCTGCCACACCGCCCTCGTCGGCACCCACGCCGACGTCACCGTCATCGCCACCGATCTCCTCACCATCGGGGTGAAGGAGACCCGCGAGCTGGTCCGCCGCGCCCAGCTCGCCCCCTCCGGCGGTCGCTGGCAGGTCATCGTCGTCGAGGACGCCGACCGCCTCACCGAAGGCGCCGGGAACGTGCTGCTGAAGGCCATCGAGGAGCCCGCCCCGCGCACGGTGTGGCTGCTGTGCGCGCCCTCGGTGGAGGACGTGCTGCCCACGATCCGCTCCCGCTGCCGTCACCTCTCGCTGAGTACCCCCGCCGTGGAGGCGGTGGCCGCCGTCCTCGTCCGGCGCGACGGCATCACCCCGGCGGTCGCCGAGTCCGCGGCCCGCGCGGCCGGCGGCCACCTCGACCGCGCCCGCCGCCTGGCCACCGACGACCGCGCCCGCGAACGCCGGTCGGCGGTGCTGCGGATACCGCTGCGCATCGACGACATCGGCGGCTGCCTGCGCTCGGCGCAGGAGCTGGTCGAGGTCGCGGCGGACGCGGCGAAGGAACAGGCCCAGGAACTGGACGAGCAGGAGACGGAGGAGATGCGCACGGCGCTCGGCGCGCAGCCGGGCGGCCGGATGCCGCGCGGTACGGCGGGCGTGATGAAGGACCTGCAGGAGCGGCAGAAGCGCCGGTCGACGCGGAGCCAGCGCGACAGCCTGGACTTGGCCCTCACCGATCTCGCGGGCTTCTACCGGGACGTCCTCGCGCTGCAGCTCGGCGCGGTGGCCGACGTCTCGCTGCTGCCGTGCGCGGACGTGGGGGAAGGACTGCGGCGGATCGCGGAGAGCAGCACCGCGGAGACGACGCTGCGGCGGATCGACGCGATCATGGAGTGCAGGGACGCGCTGGAGCGGAACGTGGCGCCGCTGCTGGCGCTGGAGGCGATGGCGGTGACCCTGCGCAAGCCGTAGCGGGGCGCCGGACCTTCACCCGTACGGGGACAGGGTGACCCGGTGACGCCCCGCCGCCGGCGGTTACGCTCAAGTGCATGGACCTCCGCAGCCTGTTCCGCACGGCCGCACCCGTCACCGCGCTGGCGGTGCTGATGGCCGCCGCCGGATGTGAATCCGCCGGATCCGACGACGGCGGGACGGGCACGGCCGGCGCCGACGCCGAGCGCGCCGGCAGCGTCAGCAAGGTGCTCGAACCGCTCCCGGCGCAGACCCCCGCGGAGCTGAAGCCGTACTACGAGCAGAAGCTCCGCTGGACCGAGTGCCCCACCCCCGGCTTCGACTGCGCCACGCTGCGCGTACCGCTGGACTACGCGGAACCCGGCGGCGAGGACCTGGAGCTGGCCGTGGCCCGCAAGGAGGCCGAGAACCCCGGCGAGCGCCTGGGCGCGCTGCACGTGAACCCGGGCGGCCCGGGGGCCTCGGCGATTCAGTTCCTGCAGAACTTCGCGGGCGTCGGCTACCCCTCGGAGGTCCGGGCCCGGTACGACATCGTGGCGATGGACCCGCGCGGCGTCGGCGGCAGCCGGCCGGTGACATGCCTGACGGACGCGGAGTTCGAGGCGCACACCCAGGTCGACCAGACGCCCGACGACGAGCGCGAGGTCAAGGCGCTGACCGCGGCGTTCGACCGCTTCGCGCAGGGCTGCGCGAAGCGCGCCGGCAAGCTGCTGGGCCACGTCTCGACGGTGGAGGCGGCCCGGGACATGGACGTCTTCCGCGCCGTCCTCGGCGACAAGAAGCTCACCTACGTCGGCGCCTCGTACGGCACGATGCTCGGCGCCACCTACGCGGGCCTCTTCCCGCAGCGCGCCGGCCGCCTGGTCCTCGACGGCGCGATGGACCCGTCCCTCACCTCCCGGCAACTGAACCTGGACCAGAACGCGGGCTTCACCACGGCCTTCGACGCCTTCGCCGAGGACTGCGTCGAGCGCACGGACTGCCCGCTCGGCACAAAGAGCGCCGAGGACGCCGGCAAGCAGCTCCGCGCCTTCCTGGACCGTCTCGACAAGAAGCCCGTCCCCACCGGCGAGCAGCGCGAGCTGGGCGAGCCGCTGGCGACGATGGGCGTGCTCATGGCGATGTACCAGGAGGACTTCTGGCCGCAGCTCCGCGACTCGCTGACGGACGCGATGGAGCGCAGGGACGGCAGCGGGCTGCTGGCCCTGGCGGACATGTACTTCGAGCGCGAGCCGGACGGCTCGTACGGCACCATGATGTACGGCTTCGCCGCCGTGAACTGCATCGACCAGCCGCCCCCCTTCGAAACCCCGGCGGACGTCGAGAAGCTGGTCGCGGACTTCGAGGCGGACTCCCCGGTCTTCGGCCGCGACTTCGCCTGGGCCGCCCTGAACTGCGCCGACTGGCCCGTCCCCGCCACCGGCGAGGCCAACCGCATCGAGGCGGCCGGCACCCCGCCGATCCTGGTCGTCGGCACGACCCGCGACCCGGCGACCCCGTACGTCTGGGCGGAGAGCCTGGCGGCGCAGCTTGAGGAGGGCGTGCTGCTGACGTACGAGGGCGACGGCCACACGGCGTACGCGCGGGGCAACGGCTGCATCGACGACGCGGTCGACACCTTCCTCCTCGAAGGCGCCCCACCCGAGAACGGCAAACGCTGCCGCTGACCCACCCGCGCCCTCACGCACAAACCGCGTGCGGAGGACCCCGGAGGACTGTGTAAACTTGGCGCCGTTGCCAGGGCCCCGGCCCGCAACCTGCCGCCTTAGCTCAGTCGGCCAGAGCGACGCACTCGTAATGCGTAGGTCAAGGGTTCGATTCCCTTAGGCGGCTCCACGGAACCCCAGCTCAGAGTCTCTGAGCTGGGGTTTTTTGGTCCAGTGGACGCGGCGCCGCAGCGCGCGGGCGGCTCGGATGCGCCGGGTCTCAGTTCTGGTCTCAGAAGCGGCTGAGCCCGACCTGGCCGCTGCAGGCCGCGCGAGTGCCTACGGACGCCGTGCCCCGGCGAGGGGGAGCCTGCGCACCGACGGCGGGACCCGCTCCGGTGGCGGGATCCTCTCTGGTGACGGGCGGACGGTAGTTCGCGGAGTGGACCCGTGTGCAGGGGTGGGCGCCGCGAGGGTTGGTGCGTGGGGTGGGCCGGTGTCGGGGATCCGGTGTTCCCCAGATCTCCACGTCCCCTCACGCCCGCCCAAGGGTATGCGCCTGCTCTGACAGCGAGCCCGGGTCGCCGGCGCTGGCGGCTGGTCTTCGCGTGGCGTGCGGCGGGCCCGGGGTTACGCACCGGGGGCGGGCGTTGGTGCGTGGGCGCCGGTGTCGGGGGTGTCGGTGTTCGTCCGGAACCGTACCTTCCCTCACGCCCGCCCTGGT
>NZ_AXVU01000032.1:0-83254 GCF_000482585.1 Streptomyces sp. CNQ329
CGCCGACCGGCTCCCGGCCGTCCCACCAGACCTGCCCGAGCACCCGGACTACCCCCGCATCCTCGCCGTCTTCAACGGTGCGACCGGACCGCTACGGGCCCGGGATGTCTGCGAAGCCCTCGATCACGAACTGCTGCCGAAGAACATCGAGGGCACCCGCGCCAAGCTGAAACGCCTGGTCAAGCTCGGCATCATCACCGAGATCGACACGGGCAGCTTCGCCAGGAAGCAATAGCCGACCAAGCCCCGCGACCACCAGCCCTGCCCCAACCTCACCAGGAAACGGACATCAGATCACGAACCGCCCTCTGAGACAAGTCCAGAACAGCAGGTCAATCGCTCGCCGAGGGACATCGGAAACGCGAACCTACACTCGCCGCCCTGCCTGGTCACCTCCGTGCCCGTTCCGTTGGCCAGCATGTAGGTGTCGTACGCCCAGGCGTAGGTGTACGGGTTGCAGGAGGCGCCGGTCAGCTCCGTGGTCGCGGCGCCGATGTTGAAGTACAGCTTCTTCGACTGTTCGGCGATGGTCGCCACGGCGAGCGCCGCGGAGGACGTCGGCACGTCGAAGACGGCGTCGGCCTTCTCGCGCTCGTACATGTTCCGCGCCTGGGTGTTGGCGACGTCGGGCTTGTTCTGGTGGTCGGCCGAGACGACGTCGATGTCGTCGGTGACCGCGTCGTCGCCGTGCTTCTTCTCGAAGTCCGCGACGGCCATCTCCACCGCGGTGACCGCATCCTCCCCGGCCAGTTCGGCGTACACGCCGGAGAGGTCGGTGAGCACCCCCAGCGTGATCCCGTCGTCGCTGATCTTCCCGCCGCCGGAGCCCGGTCCGCCTCCGCCGCACCCTGCCAGCAGCGACCCCGCCACCACCGTGGCCGTGGCCACCGCGGCTTTGGACCATGTGTGTCCCATGCTTCCTCCTTGAAGTGGTCGAGGTGGCCGGTACGGCCGTGGCGACGGCCGGGCTACAGGCCCAGGTAGCCGAGGAGTTCGTGTTCGCGCTCCCGCACGTCGTCGTTGGCCAGCGACTCGGCGATCCGGCCGCGGTCCAGCAGGTAGTGGCGGTCGGCGACGGTGGTGGCGAAGCGCAGGTTCTGCTCGACGAGCAGCACCGCCGTGCCGAGCCGCTTGGCCTCGCGCAGGATCCCGCCGATGCGCTCGACGACGATCGGCGCCAGACCCTCGGTGGGTTCGTCGCAGAGCAGCACCCGGGCACCGGTGCGGAGTACCCGGGCGAGCGCGAGCATCTGCTGTTCGCCGCCGGAGAGCCTGCCGCCGGGACTCCGGCGGCGTTCGCCGAGCGCCGGGAACTCCTCGTAGACGCGCGCCAGCGGCCAGGGCGAAGTCCCCTTCGCCGGGGGCAGGGTGAGGTTCTCCTCCACGGTCAGGCCCGCGTAGATGCCCCGGTCGTCGGGGACGTACCCGAGGCCGCGGCGGGCCCTGCGGTGGGGCGGTACGGCGCTCAGGTCCCGGCCCTGAAGGCGAACGGTCCCCGCCGCGCCGCGGTGCAGGCCCATCACGCAGCGCAGGAGTGTGGTCTTTCCCGCTCCGTTGCGGCCCACGAGGGTCACGACCTCGCCGGCCCCGACGTCCAGGGACACCTCGCGCAGCACCTCGGCCTCGTCGTAGTGGGCGGTCACGCCCCGCACCTCAAGCAACGCCGGCCCCCAGGTACGCCTCGACGACCCGCGGGTCGGAACGGACGGTGCGGTACGGGCCTTCCACGAGCACCCGGCCGCGCTGGAGCACCGTGACGGTGTCGGCGAGCGAGCCGACGACGCTCATGTTGTGCTCGACCAGCACCACCGTGCGGCCTGTGCGGATGCGGTCCACCAGGGCGACGGTGCGATCCACGTCCTCCAGGCCCATGCCTGCCGTCGGCTCGTCGAGCAGCAGCACGCGGGGATCGAGGGCGAGGGCGAGCGCCAGTTCCAGCGCGCGCTTCTGCCCGTACGGCAGGCTGCCCGCCGGTGCCTCGGCCCGTCCGGCCAGGCCCACCTCGTCCAGCAGTTCCAGCGCCCGGCCGGTGAACCGCGCCAGCAGCCTGTCGGAACGCCAGAACCGGCGGCCCAGGCCCGTACCGGCCTGGAGCGCCAGTTCCAGATGGGCGCGCGCCGTCACCGCCGGGAAGAGACTGGTGAACTGGAAGGAGCGGGCCACCCCCAGACGCGCCACCCGCTCGGGCGGCAGCCCGGTGATGTCCTGCCCCGCCACGTCGATGCGCCCCGCCGACGCCGGCAGAAAGCCGGTCAGCAGGTTGAACAGCGTGGTCTTCCCGGCCCCGTTGGGGCCGACGAGGGCGTGGACGGTGCCCTCCGCGACGGCCAGGTCCACCTCGTCGACGGCGCGGAAGCCGTCGAACGCCTTGGTCAGGCCGTGGGTGGACAGGATGGCGCGCGGGAGCGGGGGGGTGGCTTCGCTCGTCCTTCTCGTCGTGCTCGTCATGCCGACCTCGGATGCCGCGGGTGGGGAGCCAGCCGACAGGGCGTCGGTGTCGGGGAGAACGTAGAAGCGGACGGCACGCGCGACTACAGAGAACATCTCCACAAGGAGAGGGTGCGGAGTGGGGGATTCATCCGTGGTCCGGGTCCGGGGCCCCGGTCAACATGTCCGCCATGGCGATGATGGACATCCCGCTCACCAGTTGGCTGCTGTTCGACCACGGGCCGCGCTACTTCCACGACACCGAGGTCGTCACCCGCCTCCCGGACGGCAGCGAGCACCGTTACACCTACGCGGACTTCGGCCGCCGCGCCCAGCAGCTCATGCACGCGCTCGACGACCTCGCGCTGCCGCGGGGCGCCCGGGTGGCCACCCTCGCCTGGAACGGCTACCGGCACCTGGAGGCGTACTGGGCGGTGCCCTGCACCGGGCGGGTGCTGCACACCCTCAACGTGCGGCTGTCCGCGGACGAACTCGCCTACGTCGTCAGGCACGCCGGCGACCGGGCCGTCCTCGTGGACGCGGACCTGCTGCCGCTGCTGGAGCAGGTGGCGGAGCGCGGCGGGCTCGCCGACGTGGAACACGTGGTGGTCCTCGGCGACCGGGTGCCGCCCGGCACCACGCTGCCGGGCGCCGTCGCCTACGAAGAGCTCATCGCCGCCCGGCCCGGGACGTACGAGCCGCGTGAGATCGACGAGCGGGCGCCGCTCGGCCTGTGCTACACCTCCGGCACCACGGGGCGGCCCAAGGGCGTGGTCTACACCCACCGCTCGACCATGCTGCACGCCGTCGCCGGCTCGTCCCGGGCCGCGATGTCGATCGGCCCGGGGGATGCGGTGCTGCCGGTGGTGCCGATGTTCCACGCCAACGCCTGGGGCCTGCCCTACACCGCCACCCCTTACGGCGCCAAGCAGGTGTTCTACGGCGGGCCGCTGGACGCCGCCGCGCTGGTGGACCTGATGGCCGCCGAGCGTGTCACCGTCGCCGCCGGCGTGCCGACGGTGTGGATGGCCGTGGCGGACGCGCTGGCCGCCCGCGGCGGCGGACTGCCGGACGTGCGGCACCTGCTGTGCGGCGGGGCGCGGCCGGCCCGGGCACTCATCGAGCGCTACCGCACCGAGTTCGGCATCCCGCTGGTGCAGATCTGGGGAATGACGGAGACGTCACCGCTGGCCAGCTTCGCCTGGCCGAAGGAGCACATGCGGGACTGGGACGAAGAGCGGCTCGCCGACGCCGTCCGCGGCATGGCGGGACTGCCCCTGCCGGGGGTGCAGACGCAGATCCGCGGCGACGACGGGCGCCCGCTGCCCTGGGACGGCGCGTCGATGGGCGAGCTGCTGGTGCGCGGGCCCTGGGTGGCCGACGCCTATCTCGGCGACGAGGGCGGCGGGCCGTTCACCGAGGACGGCTGGTTCGCCACCGGCGACATCGCGACCGGCTCGCCCGACGGCTACTTCGTCATCACCGACCGGGCCAAGGACCTCGTGAAGTCGGGCGGGGAGTGGATCTCCTCGGTCGACATGGAGTCGGCGGTGATGTCGATGGACGCGGTCGCCGAGGCGGCGGTGGTCGCGGTGCCGGACGAGAAGTGGTCGGAGCGACCGCTGGTGTGCGTGGTGCTCCGCCCCGGCGCAGCGGTGACCCTGGACGAGGTGCGGGCGCACCTGGAGCGGAGCGGCTTCGCGCGCTGGCAACTGCCCGACCGCGTGGAGCTGGTGGATGCCGTGCCGCGTATCGGCACCGGCAAGTTCGACAAGAAGGCACTGCGTGCCCGCTTCGACTCCTGAGACCGGCCGCCGACCGGCGGGAGTCCGCGCCGGGCGGGCCTGGGACCAGCGCCCGATGGGCGGCCGGCGGCGCCTTTCCCTAGGCTGCCTGACAGCGCCCGTTCCCGATGACCGCACCGCTCAGGAGGCAGCACGTGCCGGCCGACGCCACGGCTCATGTCCGCATCGCCCGCCCGTCCCGCGACCTTGCGGCGGCGGAACGATTCTGGCACTCGGGTCTCGGCCTCGACGTCCAGTACCGGCACACCGCGGACGGCACCTCCGGCGACCACTCGCTGCTCATGGTCGGCTGGCCGGAAGCCGCCTGGCACCTCGAACTCGTCCACGACCCCGCCGACCCCGTCGAGCCGCGGCCCACCGCCGAGGACCTGCTGGTGGTGTACCTCGGCGAACCGGTGCCCGACTCTCTGGTGGAACGGCTCGAACGGCACGGCGGCAGGCGGGTACCCGCTCACAACCCGTACTGGGACACCTGGGGTGTGACCCTCCGGGACCCCGACGGCTATCTGCTGGTGCTGTCCACCCGGGTCTGGTCCGGTCACAAGCGGGGCTAGCCGATCGCAGGCGGCCGGCCTCGCGGGGCGCGGCGCCGCGGTGCGTCCTCACGCCGGGCGGATCCCCGGCCAGCGGGGGCGCGGCGCGTCGTCCTCGCGGAAGACGGCGGCAAGGTCCAGCCGCCCGGCGAGCAGCAGTTCGTGCGCGTAGGCGGCGTGCACCTGCTCCAGTTGCGCCGGGTGGATGCACGGCTTGCCGCCGAAGCCCCAGTCCCGGCCGCGGCCGGCGGCCCGGGACACGGCCGGGGCGTCGCGCACCGCCGTGGTGACGCCGTCGACGGGCGCGGGCAGGCCGTGCGCGGCCGACCAGCGGACGAGATCCGCCCGCGCGGGGTCGAGCGCCGGGCCGTCGCTCCGGGCACGCCGGCCGCGGGGCGTCCGCCGCCACGGACGCGACCGCCCCGGGCTCGCCCGAGGACGCGCAGCAGGTTCTCGACCAGTCTCTGCCACCGTGTGCGTGCATGAGAGGGAAACACGGTGGTCACAGGGGCGGAAGGCGGAAATCCGCGAGAGGGGTATCAGCCGCGGTGAGGGCGCCGCCGGGAGTGCGCCGGCCGCGGTGCGTCCCTGCACCGTTGCCACCCCTTGACCGACCTGTCAGTGTGCTGCTGATCGACGGCGCCCACGCCCGCGTCGTCCCCGACGACCGCACGGCGATCCGTCCGCGCACGCCCACCGCCGCACGCCTCGTCTCCTGCGCCCGGGGGCCGGCCCCGACACACGGCCGGGGCGTGGGCCCACCTCAGGGCGACTGATGGAGGAGCTGATGGAGCTGTCACTCGAACCCGGCCTGCGCGCCACGTTGAACTACCGGGTCCCCGAGCACCGCACGGTGCCGCACCTGCTGCCGGAATCGGACCAGTTCACGGCCATGCCGGCCGTCCTCGCCACCGGCTACCTCGTCGGGCTCGTCGAATGGACCTGCATGCAGGCGCTCGTGCCGCACATCCCGTCGGACAAGCGCACCCTGGGCGTGCACGTCGACCTCAGCCACGAAGCTCCCACACCGCCGGGATCGACGGTCAGGATCGAGGCCGTCCTCAAGACCGTCGACGGCCGGCGTCTGCTGTTCGACGTCACCGCCAGCGACGAGGCCGCCGTCGTGTGCCGCGGCACCCACCGCCGTGCCGTCGTCGACCTGGACCGCTTCGAGTCCGCGATCACCGCCCGCAGAACCCGCCCGGTCGACGCCTGAGGCGAGGGCTCACTCTGCCGGTCATGCGAGCGGATGCGCCCCGGGCAACCGTCAACATGCACCGCGCCATGCGTACGGAGCGGTGGCGGTGTTAGCCCTGTCGGGGTCGATCGCGGGCGGGATCGGGGCCTGCGGCCGGGGCCGGGCCTAGGTTCTCTTGTACACGAGCGATTGCGGCGCAGGGGCTGATCCGAGCGGTCGGCCCCTGGCGGCAGCGCCGGCGGCATGCGGGGTGACGCCGCGTGCCGCCGCCCGCGATGCCCCCCAGGCCCCCGACCCCTGGAGCCCCGGTTGTCCCACCCGCCCTCCGGCCGCCTCCGCCGTGACGACCACGGTGGCCAGGCCCGACTGTGCCCGGAGAGTCATCTCCGGGAGGTTTTCCCGCGCGTTCGGCGGTACCTCGATACGTTCATCGACCGCCTGTACGGGACCCGGCACCCGATACTCCACGCCGCGCTGAAGACGCTCGTCGCCCGCGGCCGGCGCGACCCCCAGGAGTTCGCACTGCCCCTCCTCGTCCACGGGGCGATCCGCGGCGGTACCGAACCCGCCGTGCCGGTCGCGGCGGTGCACGCGCTGTGGTGGCGGGCGGCCAACGCGCTCGACGACCTGGCCGACGGTGACGCCGGCCCGCGGACGTACGGGATGGACCGGGGCGCGGCGCTGACCGCCGTGCTGGAGTGCGGCTACGGACTGCCGCTGCGCGTGCTCGCCGCGCTGCCGGCACCCGAACCGCTGCGCCGTGTCCTGGCCGCGGACTACCTGGAGAGCTGGAGCGCCGCCACCGACGGCCAGCTCGGCGACCTCCTCAACGACCCGCGGGAGGTGGGGCCCGAGGAGGTGTGCGAGGTGTACCGGAAGAAGAGCGGCGCGGTCTACGCCATGGCCTGCGTCCTGACCGCCCGGCTGGCCCACGGCGCCCGGTCGGCCGTCCCCGGTCCGGAAGCGGACGAGGTCGCGGCATGGGGTGAGTTCGGCGAGATCCTGGGGATCCTGGCGCAGCTCCGCAACGATCACGAGGACCTGCGCGACGGCGCCGGGTCGGACCTGCGCAACGGGACCGCCACCTACCGCCTCGCGCAACTGCTGCACGGGACCGGTTCGGCCGCCGGGGAGCGGGCGCGGCTGCTGGTCGGCCGGGCCGCCGTCTCCGAACCCCACCACCGCGAACTCACCGCGCTGCTCCGGTCCCCGGAAGTGGCGCGCCCCTGCAACCGGCTCCTCGCCGGGCTGCGCCACCGCGCCCACGGCCTGCTGGACGTCCTTTCCCCCGGGTCCCCCTCCACCGCCCTGCTGCGTGCCCGGGTCGACGCCGAGGCCCGGCCGCTCGATGCACCCGGGCGGCAACAACGCCCCCTCGCCCCGCCGATGGCCGACCGCACGTGAACCCGGGTTCCAGCATCCGGACAGGATCGGCAGATCCGGAGCCGCCGTAACACGGCGCTATGCAGCGTGAGTTGGCTGCCCAGCGCTCCGGGCGCCGGTGGGGCGCGCGTCCCAGCGCCCTTGCGAGCGCCATTCTTTCGTGGTCCGATGTTGACGACCTTGGTGGTCAAAAGCAGATCGACTGTCGCAACCGAATCAGCGCCGCCCAAAGCGAAGCAAGAGGTTCGAATGCGCAACGAAACGCTGGAGAGCCTTGTCCTCGGCGATGTGCTCCGAGAACGGGCCGCAACCCATCGGACCGAGACCTTCCTCAAGTTCCACGAGGGCGACGTCACGTACGGCGAGGTCGACTCGATGGCCGACCGCGTGGCCCAGGGACTGGTCACCGCGGGCATCGACCGGGGCGACCACGTCGGCGTGATGCTCCCCAACTGTGCCGACTTCATCCACGTGATCTTCGCGCTGGCCCGGCTGGGGGCCGTGGCCGTGCCGATCAACATCAGCTACCGCGGCGAGCTGCTCCGGCACGTGCTGCACACCTCCGACGCCTCGGCGCTGATCATCGACGCGCAGTACGCCGACAGGCTGCCGGCGGTGGCCGCGCGCCTGCCCGATCTGGGCCGCGTCATCGTCCGTACCGAGAACGCCTCCGACGTCGCGCTCCACCGGCTCGGCAAGCCCGCCGCGACGCTGTCCAGTCTCCTGTCCCACGGCGCGGAGCCCCCGCGGGCCGACGTCGGCTTCGGCGATCTCCAGGCGATCATGTACACCTCGGGCACCACGGGCCCGTCCAAGGGCGCGATGGTCCCGCACGCCCTGGCGCTGACGTGCGCGCTGGACTCGCTGGACTTCCTCGACAGGTGGGGCAAGACCACCTACTGCCCGCTGCCGCTGTTCCACGCCGCCGGGCTCTGGGACGGCGTGCTGTCCGCGCTCCTCGCCGGCGGCTCCATCGCCATCGTCGAGCGCTTCAGCGCCTCGCGGTTCTGGGACGACGTGCGGAGATTCGACGCACAGGTCGCCATGAGCGTCTTCTCGATGATCCCGATCCTGCTCAACCAGCCGCGGACCGAGCGCGACCGGGATCATCCGCTGGAGACCTTCTACATGGGCAAGTCGAGCCTCGACGAACCGCTGCTGGAGCGTTTCGGGGTCCGCTCCGTGGAGACCTACACCAGCACGGAGGTCGGGATAGCCACCGCGAGCCCGTACGGCGAGTGGCGGCTCGGGTCGTGCGGGCAGGCCCACGAGGAGCGATTCGAGGTGGCGGTGGTCGACGAGTGGGACCGCGAGGTCGGGACGGACGAGCCGGGCGAGCTGGTCGTACGCCCCAGGCAGCCGTTCGTGATCACGACCGGGTACTACGGCTCCCCGGACGCCACGGCCGACTGCTTCCGCAACATGTGGTTCCACACCGGCGACCGCGTGTGGCGTGACGCCGACGGCTACTTCTACTTCCTCGACCGGATGAAGGACGCCATCCGGCGCCGCGGCGAGAACATCTCGGCCTTCGACCTGGAGTGCGAGGTCAATCTGCACCCCGCGATCCTGGAGTCGGCCGCCACCGGCGTGCCCTCGGAGCTGGAGGACGAGGACGTCAAGCTGTGGGTCGTCCTGCGGCCGGGAGCGTCGCTGGAGCCCGCCGAACTGGTGGAGTTCTGCACCGAGCGGCTGCCCCGCTCGATGGTCCCGCGCTACGTCGAGTTCATCGACGCCCTGCCGCGCACGCCCACCGACAAGGTCGCCAAGTACCGCCTGCGGGCCGAGGGGGACCACGGCCTCACCCCCGCCACCTGGGACCGGGAGGAGGAGCGGTGAACTGGGAGGACACCCCGGAGCAGGCGGCCTTCCGGCAGGAGGTGCGCGCCTTCGTATACGACCGCTTCCCGCCGGCGTACGCGCCCGATCCCGGGGCCGAGCAGAGCCTCGAACCCGAGGACGTCTGGGGCTACAACTGGCCGGCCGACCGGGTCAGCGACGACCCGGCGCGCCGCGACGGGGCCCGCGCGTGGGCGGCGGCCCTCGCCGAGCGCGGCTGGATAACGCCGCACTGGCCGGCCGAGTACGGCGGGGCGGGGCTGTCGGTCCTGGAGGAGTTCATCCTCCAGGAGGAGATGATGCGCGCCCGGGTTCCCACCGTGAACGGGATCGGCGCCTTCCTGCTCGGCCCGACGCTCCTGCAGCACGGCACAGGCGAGCAGCGCGCCGCGCACCTGCCGCCGATCGCCCGCGGCGAGGTGACCTGGGCGCAGGGCTTCTCGGAGCCGGGCGCCGGGTCGGACCTCGCCTCGCTGCGCACCCGCGCGGTCCGCGAGGGCGACGAGGCCACCGGCACGTACACGGTCAACGGGCAGAAGGTGTGGACCTCCCTCGGGCAGTACGCCGACTGGCTGTTCGTGCTCGTACGCACCGATCCGCAGGCGTCGCGGCCACACCGGGGCATCACCTTCCTGCTGGTGGACGCGGCCTCTCCCGGCGTGACGATCCGCCCGATCACCGACATCCGCGGGGCGGCGCCGTTCTGCGAGATCTTCTTCGAGGACGTGCGGGTGCCGGCGGCCAACCGGGTCGGCGAGGAGAACCGCGGCTGGTACGTCGCGATGACCGCGCTGAGCTTCGAGCGGGCCGGTATCGGCGCCACGATCAAGTACGAGCAGGCGCTCTCCGAACTCGTCGGCTACCTCCGCTCGCCGGAGGGCCGCGCCTTCCTCCGGGACGATACGAGGGCCGCGCTCCGCCAGGAGATCGCCCGCCGCCACACCGAGATCCGGGTGCAGTACAACCTCGCCCGGTACACGGTGTCCCGGCAGGCGGCCGGCGGGGTGCCCGGCTACGAGGCGTCGGTCAACCAGCTCTTCGGTGCCGAGCTGCACCAGCGCCTGGCCCGTACGGGCGCCTCGGCCTTCGGCCGGTCCGCCCAGCTCTGGCAGCGCCGCGACGCGCCGCTCGGAGCCGTCTTCACCCACATGTCCCGCGACTCCGTCGCCTCCACCTTCCTCGGTGGCGCGGCGGAGATCCAGCGTGACGTGATCGCCACCCGGGGCCTGAACCTGCCTCGCAGCCGATGACGACGAAGGAGGAGTCCTCTCCATGTACGAAACCCTCGACCTGAAGATCGAGGAGCGGGTCGCCTGGCTCACCCTGAACCGGCCCGAGAAGCTCAACGCGCTCACCCCGACGACGATGCGCGAACTCCGCCGGTTCTTCACCGAGGTGGACGACGACGAGGACGTCTGCGTGGTGGTGCTGCGTGGTGCCGGTGAGCGCGCCTTCTGCGCGGGCATGGACCTTGGCTGGTCGGAGCAGCTCACCAAGCAGGAGCGGGTGGAGCAGGGCAGGCTCGGCGAGAAGACGTTCGCGATGATGGAGCGGCTGTCCGTCCCGGTCGTCGCCGCGGTGCACGGCTATGCCGTCGGCGGCGGGCTGGAGCTGGCCCTGGCCGCCGACTTCATCGTCGCCTCCGACAACGCGAAGATGGGCCTGGTCGAGATCACGCTGTCCGCCCGTCCGCCGTACCGGCCGAAGATGACCGAGGACGGCGACCCGGACCAGCCGGAGTTCGGCGGGTCCGCGCCCGGCTGGGGTGGCGTCAAGCGGCTGCCGCGGCGGGTCGGCAAGGCGATGGCCAAGGAGCTGCTGTTCACCGGCGTCCGGCTCGACGCCGCGCGGGCCCAGCAGATCGGCCTGGTCAACGACGTGTACCCGGCCGACGAGTTCGACAAGCGGGTCGGCGAGCTGGCCGAGCGGATCGCGGCGATGAACCGGTACAACCTGCGCCTCGTGAAGGAACTGGTGACCAACGAGTACGACTGGATCGAGCCGCACCCCAGTTGAGCCGCACCCCAGTTGAGCCGCACCCCGGTTGAGGTGCACCCCCGGCTGAGCCGGTCCCGGCTGAGCGGAAGCGAAGAGGAGGATCTGTGCGGATTTACCGGATCGACCACATCGGCCAGGTCGCGCCGGAACTGGAGCCGCAGGTGGCGCTCCTGGAGGGCTTGTTCGGGTTCCGGCGCATCCGGAGCTGGGACAACCCCGGCGAGGGCTGCCGCGGCGTACGGCTGGCGCTGCCGGGCGACCCCGGGCACACCTGGGAGGTGCTGGCGCCCGCCGGGGAGCGGTCCTCGATCCGGGAGTTCCTCGACGCCCAGGGCGGTCGCCCGGGGCTGCACCACGTCGCCGCCGAGGTCCCCGACCTCGGGGCCGTACGCGCCGAGCTGGAGACGCTCGGCGTCAAGGCGGCCGGCGGCGGGGCCGGGGACTGGCTGGAGGCGTCGCTGTCGCCGCCCGAGCGCGGTCCCGGCGTGCTGTTCCGGCTGCGCGGTCCCGGCGGCCACGGCCTGTGCGGGGACGGGCCGTCCGTACCGGCGACCGCCGAGCCCCCGGGCGCACCCTCGCTCGGCGTCGTCGCCCTCGACCACGTCTGCCAGGCGTTCCCCGACCGCGACGAGCTGGCCCGCTGGTACGAGCGGCTCGCCGGCTTCGTCCAGGTCTGGCGGACGCCCGAGGACGAGCACCCGGACATGGCGGACCTCGTGCTGAACATCCCCGGATCGACGATCTGCTGGGAGGTCATCATGCCGCGCGGCGAGGACTCGTTCATCGAGCGGTTCTGGAACAAGAACGGCGCCGCCGCGCATCACGTGACGTTCGAGGTCGCCGACTGGGAGCGGGCCATGGCGGCGTGCGCGCACCACGACGTGCCCACGTTCGGCGAGAACGACGGCAGCACCGACGGCGCCGCCTGGCGCGACACGTTCATCCACCCGAAGCACACCGGAGGCGTGCTCGTGCAGCTCTTCTGGGAGGAGCGGCCCGGCGTGTGGGTGCGGTCCGACAAGATCCCGCCGGAGAACTGATGGACCTGACGCTCACCGAGGAGCAGGAGCTGATCAAGGCCACCGCCCGCGATCTGCTGGAGTCGCGGAGCGCGGGCGCCGGGGCGCGCGCGATGGCGGACGGGCCCGCCGGCTACTCCGCCGCGCTGTGGAAGGAGATGGTCGAGCTCGGCTGGACCGGGCTGGCGCTGCCGGAGGCCCACGGCGGTGTCGGCGCAGGCTTCCTGGAACTGTGTCTGGTCGTCGAGGAGATGGGGCACTTCCAGGTGCCCAGCCCCTTCGTGTCCACGGTGGTGTGCTGCGGGCTGCCGCTGGCCGGGTTCGCCACCGAGGCGCAGCAGGCGCGGTGGCTCGGGGCGATCGCCCGCGGCCGGGTCATGAGCGCCGTGCCGGGCGACTGGGACGGCACGGGTGGCGGGATCACCGCGGCCGAGCGGGACGGCGGGTACGTCCTCGACGGCACCGCCCTGTTCGTGCCGTACGCGCACGCCGCCGAGGACCTGCTCGTCGTGCCCGCCGAGGGACCGGCGCTGGTGGTGGACACCGCCTCGCACGGCGTCGTCCGCGAGCCGCTCGACGCGATCGGCGCCGACCGGCCGCACCGGGTCCGCTTCGACGGGGTGAGCGTGCCCCGCGACCGCGCCCTGTCCGCCGGCCGCCCGGTCGCCGAGGCGATCGACGCCTACGGCGCCGCCGCCACCTGCGCCGCGATGGTCGGAGCGGCCCAGCGGGTCCTCGACATGACGGTCGCGTACGCCGCGGAGCGCGAGCAGTTCGGCCGGCCCATCGGCGCCTTCCAGGCGGTCCAGCACCACTGCGCGAACATGGCCGTCGACGTGCTGAGCGCGCGCTTCATGGCGTACGAGGCGATCTGGCGGCTGGCGAACGGACTGGACGCGGCGGAGGAGGTGTCGATGGCCAAGGCGTGGGTGAGCGAGGCGTGCCGGCGGGTCTGCGACACGGGCCACCAGGTGCACGGCGCGATCGGCTTCACCTACGAGCACGACCTGCACTTCCACTCCCGCCAGATGGCGGCGTGGGCGCTGGCCTTCGGCGACGCCGACCACCACTGGGACCGGCTGGCCGGCGGACTGGGTCTGCCGGCCTGACGGCACCCGCCCGGCGGTGCCGCGGGTGGCCGGACGTCCCGCTGCCCGCGGGTGACCGGCCACCGGCCCACCGCCGGGGGCGCGTGCGCACCCCCGCCGTGCCCGGTCCCGCCGCCCGGGTCCGCCGGGCGGCGGGCTGAGACGGCCGTGGCGCGTCGGGCCCCCGGCGCGGTTCGCGCCGCCGCGGGCCGAGCAGCCGGCTCCCCCCGTCGCGGTCACACATCTCCCAGGGGTTTCCCGGAGCCGGAGGACGGTGTCCGCTGCGCCGACCACCCGCCCTGCCGGCACCGCCCCGGTCGGCGGCCCGTGCTCCGTGCCTCCCGGCACCCGAACGGTCCTGCCGGAATGCCCGTCCCGGCCTTTCCGCTCAGCATGGAGGCATGGAAGCCGATGGGACACCCGGAATCGACCCCACCACCGCCCCCAGCGGGGAGGGCTGCGCCGAGTGCTTGGCCAGTGAGGCGCCGGGGTGGTGGTTCCATCTGCGGCGCTGTGCGGCCTGCGGGCACATCGGCTGCTGCGACTCGTCGCCTTCGCAGCACGCGAGCCGGCATGCCCGGGAGAGCGGGCATCCGGTGCTGACGAGTTTCGAGCCCGGAGAGGACTGGTTCTGGAACGCGGACACCGAGGAGTTCATGGAGGGGCCCGCGATGAGCCCGCCGACCGCGCGACCCGATGATCAGCCGGTGCCGGGGCCGGCGGGGAAGGTCCCGCCGGACTGGCAGCAGCGCCTCCACTGAAGCCGCCCGGGAGATGCCGATGACGAATGTGCCCCCCACCGCCGACCCGTGGCCGGCGCTGCGCGTCGCGGACTGGGCCGACACCCGCGAGACCCTCCACATGTGGACCCAGATCGTGGGGAAGGTCCGGCTGGCGCTGGCGCCGATGGTCAACCACTGGTGGCAGGTGGCGCTCTACGTCTCCGCCCGGGGCCTCACGACGTCGGCGATCCCGGGCCGGCGCACGTTCGACATGGAATTCGACTTCGTCGACCACCTGTTGCGGCTGCGCACCACGGCCGGGGCCGTGGAGACCGTCACGCTGGAGGCGAAGCCGGTCGCCGACTTCTACCGGGAGACGATGGAGGCGCTGGAGCGCGCCGGGATCGACGTCTCCATTCTGGCCCGCCCGGTCGAGGTGGAGGTGGCGATCCCGTTCGCCGAGGACCGTACCCACGCCTCGTACGACCCCGATCATGCCCGCGCCTTCTGGGGGCAGTTGGTGCAGGCTTCGCGGGTGCTGAGCGTGTTCCGTTCGCACTTCATCGGCAAGGCCAGCCCCGTGCACTTCTTCTGGGGCGGCATGGACCTGGCCGTCACCCGCTTCTCCGGCCGCACCGCGCCCACCCACTCCGGCTCCGCACCCAACTGCGCGCACTGGGTGATGACCGAGGGCTATTCGCACGAGCTGAGCAGCGCCGGTTTCTGGCCGGGCGGCGACGGCGAGGGCATGTTCTACTCGTACGCCTACCCGGAGCCGCCGGGCTTCAGCGAGCATCCGGTCCCGGCCGGGGGCTACTCGCAGGAGTGGAGCCAGTTCCTCCTTCCGTACGAGACGGTGCGCACCGCCTCCGACCCGGACGGCCTGCTGCTGGACTTCCTGCACTCCGCCTACGAGGCCGCCGCCGTCCACGGCGACTGGGATCGCGCCGCCCTGGAGGACAATCCCGCGCGGCGGGCCGCCCCGCGCTGACAGGAGGACCCGTGTCCGAACAGCAGTCGGCCATCGACCTGAAGAACCTGCCCGCTCCCGAGACCGGGATGGTCGTGACGCTCTTCCTGACCGTCAGGCGTGTCGCCCGCTCCCGGGCCTTCTACACCGAGGTGCTGGGCGGACAGGTCGTGCTGGAGGAGAACCCCTGCATCGTCAAGCTGGCCAATTCCTGGGTCATCATGAATCCGGGCGGCCCGCCGACCCCCGACAAGCCCAACATCTCGGTGGTGGACTACGAGCCCGGCGACACCGTCTCCAGCTTCATGAACCTCCGCGTCGCCGACATCGACGCCGTCCACCGGGAATGGAGCGCCAAGGGAGCGGCGTTCCTCACCCCGCCCCTCGACCGCGGGGCGGAGAAGCGCTGCTACCTGCGCGACCCCGACGGCTACCTCATCGAGGTCGGCCAGGCCACCGGCCTGCTCGAAGGCAGACTCGCGCGGAAGCGCCCCGAGGACCTGCCCGGCTGAACGGACGGTCCCCGGCGTGCCGTTGATCCGCCGGCCGGAGCGCCCGTGCGGCCGATCGGGTGAACGCCGTATCGGCTGTCGGAGTGGCGGGGGAGGGGGTGACCCGCCCGGCCGAATCATGGGGGCATGACTGTGCGTACCGCCGACGGGGCGGCCCCGGTGGATCGGGCGATGGCCGCCATGGCCGAGGCGGAGGTACGACTCATCGCGCTGAGCTGGGTCGACAACGCCGGCATCGGCCGGGTCAAGGCCGTGCCGCTCGCCCGTCTTCCCTACCTCGCGGTTCACGGCGTGGGGATGTCCCCGGTGTTCGACACCTTTCTCGTGGACGACTCGACGGCCCGCAGCGACGGCTTCGGCGGCCCGGTCGGCGACCTGCTCCTGCTCCCGGACCTGAACCGGCTCACCCGGCTCGCCGCTCAGCCCGGCTGGGCGTGGGCGCCGGCCGACCGGTACGGCCAGGACGGCGAACCGTACCCGGGATGCCACCGGTCCTTCGTCAACCGCATGGTGCGGGCCGCGGCCGGTCAGGGCCTGAGCCTGCGGATGGGATTCGAGACGGAGTGGAGCACCGGCCCCGGCGGCATCGGCGACGGACCGGCGTACGGGCTGTCCCGGCTGGCGGACTCCGGCGCGTACCTCCTCGACGTCGTCGACGCGCTCACCGCGCAGGGCGTGGAGGTCCTCCAGATCCACCCGGAGTACGAGCCGGGGCAGTTCGAGGTCTCGACCGCCGCCGAGGACCCGCTGGGCGCCGCCGACACCGCCGTTCTGGTCCGGCACACGGTGCGCGCCGTCTCCCACGCCCACGGCCTGCGGGCCTCCTTCGCGCCCCTGCCGGAGCCCTCCGGCATCGGCAACGGCGGTCACCTGCACCTGAGTCTGTGGCGCGGCGAGAAGAACCTGATGCACGGCGGTGCCGGGCCGCGCGGCATGACGCCGGAGGGCGAGGCGTTCCTCGCCGGCGTGTTGCGGTCACTGCCCGCCCTGACCGCCGTCGGCTGCCCCTCCCCCGCCAGCCATCTGCGGCTGGCACCGTCCCGTTGGACCGGCGCGTACGGCTGCTGGGGCTGGGAGAACCGGGAGGCGGCGCTGCGCTTCGTCACCGGACCGGCGGGCGAGTCGTCCCACCGGGCCAACGCCGAGCTGAAGTGCTTCGACCAGGCCGCCAACCCCTACCTCGTGGTGGGCTCCGTCATCGCCGCGGGCCTGGCGGGGTACGAGGAAGCGTCGCGCCTGCCGGAGGAGTTCACCGACGACCCGGCCCACGCCGGCCCCGGCGAGCTGGAGCGGCGCGGCATCGAACGGCTGCCGGCCGGCGTGGGGGAGGCGCTCGGCCACCTCAGTGGCTCGGTGGTGCTGCGCAAGGCGATGGGGGACCACCTCTTCGACGCGCTGCTCGCGGTACGCGCGGCGGAGGAGCGGCTCTTCGCCGGCCGGTCCCGCCAGGAGACCGTGGAAGCCACCCGCCGGCGGTACTGACGCGCGGAGCACCGCGGGCGATCAGCCGAGCAGGCGCCGCAGTTCCTCGGCGAGTTCGCGGGCCCGGTCCAGATCGGCCGGTGCCGGCGACCCGGTGCCGGAGGCACCGGGGGCGGCCTCGTCGGCTTCCGCGCCGGCGGCGTCGAGCGCGCTCAGTCGTACCGTCTCGGCGGTCTCGGAGACGTCGATGTCGAAGACGACGCGGTCGGCGCGGTGCCACGTGGTGAACCACTCCAGCGCGTGCCCGTGCTGGTCGGTGGTCTCGCCTTCGAGCATGAGCAGCGGCCCGCCCGGCTCGGTGCGCAGCGCCTCCGCGAGCATGTCGTCGGCGGCGACCGCGCGGACCTGCCGCCGGCCGCTGACCGGCCGCAGCCCGTAGTTCCGGGTGAGCAGCCGGTGCAGCGACGCGTCGGTCAGGTCCTCGGCGCGCAGCCCCGGCACCCTCGCGGCGGGCAGCCAGGTGCGTACGTATGCCAGCGGGTCGCCGCCGACGAGGCGGAGGCGTTCGAGGCGCAGCACGTCCGCCGTGTGCAGGAACGCCTGAGCCCGCGGCGGCGGCGTGCCGGGGCGCAGGGAGCGTACGACGGTGCGCAACTCCTGCCCGGCGACGGCGAACTGGTCGGACAGCCCGGTCGCCCGCTGGACCAGCCGCCGGTACTCGGCGGGCGACGCCACCAGCGTCGCCCGGCCCTGGCGGCGGATGACCAGGCCGTCCGCGGCGAGCCCGGCCACCGCCTGGCGCACGACGCTGCGCCCCACGCCGAACGCGGCGCACAACTTGGCCTCGCTGGGCAGGGGCGCCCCCGGCGGCAGGTCGTGGCCCAGGATCTGCTGGCGCAGGGACTGGGCGACCTGCTGGTGCAGGGGCCGCGGGTCACTTCTGTCGACTGCCATCGCCGGGGAGTCTACGAGGCCGGGTCCGGCCGCTCGACGGCGGCCGCCGGGGCCGGCTCGCCCGCCTGCGCGGTCCGCCACACCTGGTGCCAGCCCGGCGCCAGTTCGGCGGCGCGCCGGGTGGCCAGCACCAGGCTCGCCTCCCGGGCGACGCCCTTGCCCGCGATGTCGAACGCGGTGCCGTGGTCGACGGAGACCCGGACGACGGGCAGGCCGACGGTGATGTTCACGCCGTCGTCGCCGTAGACCGCCTTGAAGGGGGCGTGCCCCTGGTCGTGGTAGCAGACGACGACGAACTTCCACGCACCCCTGACCGCGGCGGGGATGAGCGCGTCGGCGGGCAGCGGTCCGACCGCGTTGATGCCCGCGGCGGCGGCCCGCTCGACGGCCGGGGCCAGCACGTCGGCGTCCTCGTCGCCGAAGAGGCGGTTCTCGCCCGCGTGCGGGTTGAGCCCGGCGACGCCGATGGGTTCCCCGGGCCGGCCCAGGGCGCGGGCGAACGAACCCACCAGGCGCAGCACGTTGTCGGTGCGTGCGGGGGTGACCCCGGCGATGGCCTCGGTGAGGGACACGTGGGTGGTGAGGTGGAAGAAGTACAACTCACCCGCGGAGAGCACCAGGCTGAAGTTCTCGACGCCGAACTCGTGCGCCAGCAGTTCGGTGTGGCCCGGCCAGAAGTGACCGCCGGCGTGCATGGCGGCCTTGTTCAGCGGCGCGGTGACGATGCCGTCGACGAGCCCGTCGCGGGCCAGCGCGCAGGCTCGCATGACGAAGCGGGCGGAGCCGTCGCCCGCCGCCGCGCTCAGCTCGCCGTAGGGCACCGTGGCCAGGGACGGTCCGTCCTGCACCAGATCGATGGTCCCCGGCTCGTTCAGGGCGTCGCGGGGCGAGTCGACGACGCGCACCACCGCGGGGTCTTCGCCGATCAGCTCGACGGCCGCGCGGACCGCGTCGGCGTCCCCGATCACGACCGGCCTGCAGACCGCGCGCAGATCGTCGTGGTGCAGCAGGGTACGGGCCGTGATCTCCGGTCCGATGCCGGCCACGTCGCCCAGGGTGAGGGCGAGCGTGGGCACCTGCGGGTCGTTCACCGGTGGCTCCTCTCCGTTCGTACCGCTTCCGCGGCCTTGATCAGTACATCGGGACCGCCGAAGCCCCCGGCCTTGGTGGCCACGGGCAGCCCGGCCGCGGTGCCGCCGACGACGACGCCGAGCGGCACGCCCGGCTCGACGGTGTCGAACAGCCTGATGCCGGTGCCGCCGAGACGCTCCAGAACCGCGCGGGCGCCGTCGCCCCCCGTGGCGACCAGGCCGCTGACCGCGCCCGCGGCCACCGCGTGCGCGGCGGCGTCCGCCAGGCGGCGGGCGACGAGTTCCGGGTCGACGGCCGTGGCGCCCCGGTCCGGGGTGCTCAGCAGCAGTGTGTCCGGGTGACCGGCCGCCGCCGCCCCGACCCGGTCGAGGAACGCGGCCCACGCGCGGGAGTCGGTCAGGTCCCGTCCGGTGGGCCGCAGGTGCGCGGCGGAGTGGGCCGCGAGGGCCGCGGCCTGGGCGCGGGAGGCGTCGTGCAGGCTCGTCACCACCACGAGGGCGGTGGCCGCCGCCGGCCCGGCCGGCGCCGGGCGGGCGCCGGGAGCGGGGCCCGGGTGCGGCGGGGCGGCCGGGCGGGTGTCGGCGGCCTTCGCCTCCCGCGGCCTCCACCGGGCGGCCAGCGGGCCCGCCAGCCCCGCGGAGCCGACGGCGAGCGCCTGTTCGCCGAGGTGGGCGACCGCGCGTGCGATCCGGTCCAGGTCCTCGCCGTCCGCGGCGTCCAGCACCACGATCCGGCTGTCCGCCGCGCGGACCGCCGCGGCCCAGGAGGCGGGCGTCCCCCGCGGATCGAGGCGTACGAGCGGCGCGTCGAGCACTGTGGGCAGATGGCTGACCGTCACGGGCGTCACCGGGTCCCGGCCCACCGCGGTCTCGGCGACGGGTCGGCCGCCGACCAGCAGGACGCCGTCCACGACGGTGCGGCCGACGGCCGGGAAGGCGGGGCACACCAGCGCGACGGTGCCGGGGCCGCGCACGTCCAGCATGGCGTCGGTCTCGGCGCGCACCGGCCCGCGCAGCGTGGAGTCCACCTTCTTGAACAGGTGCGCCACCCCGGCGCGCAGCAGCCCGGTCGTCGCACGGCGCACCAGGTCCGCCGCCTCGGCGGCGGGGCGGGCACGGGAGTCCGTCGTGACCGCCACCACCGAGGCGCCGCCGCCGCTCTCCCCGGCGCCTGAGGGCGGGCCGCCGCCCAGCCGCAGCAGGGTGGGCCAGCCCGCCTCGGCGAACTGCACGGCGGTGTCGCCGGCGCCGGTGAGGTCGTCGGCGACGATCGCCACCTCGTACGTCATGCGCGCTGCTCCTGCCCGGGGCGGCCCGCGATGCCGCCCGCGGAGCCGTGCGCGGTCGCGTCCGCATCCTCCGGCCGGTCGGTGACGCCTTTCTGGCGCAGGGCTCCCGCCCGCTTCAGCGCGTACGCGGCGAGCAGCGGCGCGACGATCGCCGTGACCAGGGCCGACGCCGCGACCTGCGCCGTGGCGGTGCCGACGAACTCCTCGAAACGGGGGTCGGCGGCGGCCACGACGGCCGGGGTGGCGATGGCGTTGCCCGCGGTGGTGCCGGCGGCGAAGCCCATGCCGGACATCGGGCCGCGCCGCAGCATGTACCGGTAGCCGACGTAGACCAGGAGGCCCGTGAACGGCGCGATGACCAGGCCGAGGAGCAGGCCGGTCACGCCGCCGGTGACGATGTCGCCGAGGTCGATGCCGGTGCCGAGGGAGAAGGCGAAGAACGGGATGACGATGTTCGGCACCGGCTCGACGACCTTGCGCCACTCGGCGTCGACGTTGCCCACGAGCACGCCCAGCAGGAACGGGACGATCGCGCCGAGCAGGGCGAGGAACGGGATGTCGCCGAGGCCGGAGGCGCCGAGGAAGAGCAGCGTCAGGAAGGGCCCGTCGTTGACGGCGCTGGCGACGTAGGCTCCGCGGTCCCGCTCGTCGCCGTACTGTCCGGAGAAGGCCAGCCACAGGCCGCCGTTGCTGTTGTCCATCGAGGCGAGCAGGGCCAGCAGCGAGATGCCGAGCAGGCCGTCGAGGCCGACGCCGAGCCCGAGCACCACGACCAGCGTGGCCGGGATGAGGCTCTTCATCAGCAGTAGGACGCCCGCGTGGGCGAGGATCGGGCCGCCGGTGCGCAGGGAGACCTGGGTGCCCGTCGCGAAGATCAGCAGGGCGATCAGGGGGAGCGCGCTGTCCTCGAACAGCGCGGTGGTGAAGCTGCCGATCCCGAGCGCCCCCGGTGCGAAGGTGCCGAAGATCGCGCCGAGAATCAGCGGGATCAGCATCAGTCCACCGGGTATGCGCTGCATCGTGGCGAAAAGTGGGACCCTGGACTTCTCTGGACCGCTCACGCCAACCTCCTCGTCGGCATCAGTCACGGCGCGAGCGCCGAACTTGTACGTATCTGTTGTACGTACAAGATGCCACACCGGACCGGGAAGGGGAAGCCCCGGTCTGCCGGACCGCGCCCGTCGCCGCGGGCCGGGACGAGAGCTGCGGGCAGAGGGCGCGGAAAACCCGGAAGACCCCGCCGGGCGGGGTGGGTAGGGTCGGGCCCATGCCCGAACTGGAGCGACTGCGCGCCCGTCATGCCTCCGCGGTTCTGGCCTTCGAGCGGACGAACCGGACCTACTTCGCCGCCTCGGTCCCCGACCGCGGCGACGCCTTCTTCGAGGACTTTCCCTCCCGGTACGACGCCCTGCTCGCGGAGCAGGAGGCGGGGATCTGCGCGTTCCACGTGCTCGTCGACCCGGACGGCTCGGTGCTCGGCAGGTTCAACCTGGTCGACATCGAGGACGGGGCCGCAGAACTCGGGTACCGGGTGGCGGAGCACGCCGCGGGCCGGGGCGTGGCGACCGCGACCGTCCTTCGGCTGTGCCGGCTGGCCGCGACCCGGTACGGGCTGCGCACGCTGCGCGCGGCCGCCGTGCACCGGAACGTCGCGTCGCAGAGGGTGCTGACCAAGGCCGGGTTCACGGCCGCCGGACCGGTGGACCCGGCCCACCTCGGCGGCAAGCAGGGCACGTGGTACCGGCGTGACCTGGCCGGCGAGGGCGCGGCCACCGGTCCGCGGGCGGGGTCCGAGGTCGTTGCCGAGACCCGTCGGTCTTCCTGAGAAGGGCGGGGCTATCGCCGGGCGGAGGCTGTGTAGCCTGGTCCGGACGCCGGAGGAGGCGGCGGGGGTGCGCCGGCTCCGGCCGGGTGGTGACGGCCGCCAGGGGAGCCCGTACGGGCCCCACGGCGGGAGCAGGGGGCGGTTCGTGGCGGAATGCCGGAAGTGCGGTGCGCGGAAGCGCCGCTGGCCCCGGTCCTGCCCGGCGTGCCACGCCGGGTCCGGCCGGGCGGATATGGCCGCCGACGGTGCCGACATGGCCGCGGCGACGGGACTGTTCGGCTGGATCGGCCGCGGGGTCATGGGATTGGTGCGGCTGGTGGCGCGCGCCTTCGACTGACCGGACCCGGTGCCGGCCCGCCGGCCGGGAGCACGGCCGCGTACGGGGCGCCCCGGCTGTGACGGGGCGCCCCGGCGGTCGGTACTAGTACGAGCAGCCGCTGAGCATGCTCTGCACCGCGGACTTCTCGGCGGAGTCGATCTTCAGGTTCCAGCGGTACTTGGTGTGGATCCAGAATTTCGCGTATCCGCACCAGGAAGCGGTGCGCGGGGGCTTCCAGTCGGCCGGGTCGCGGTCGCCCTTGGAGCTGTTGACCTCGGTGGTCACCGCGATGAGCTGCGGGCCGGTGATGTCGTTGGCGAACTGCTGGCGGCGCGAGGTGGTCCAGGAGCTGGCGCCGGAGCGCCAGGCTTCGGCCAGGGCCACGATGTGGTCGATGGAGATCTGCGAGGGCGAGCTGCGCGTGACGCCGTCGAAGTAGCTGTACCAGGAGCCGGACGTGGGATAGCAGTCGGCGCCGGTGGAGACGTTGGTGCCGTCGCGCTTGAGGACCGTCTCGCGGGTGTTGCAGGTGCCGGAGACCGTGCTCCAGTGGGGGAACAGGTCGCGGGAGTAGCCGGACATCGAGCCTTCCGCGGCCACGGTCAGGCTGTTGAGTTCGGACTGCACCTGCGCCTTGGGCGGCACGTCGGGCGGGAACGCCGCCGCCGGCGGCGCCGAGCCGAGCGCGACACCGAGGACGAGGGCCAGCAGGGCGAGCGCGGCCGTCCAGCCGCGCGGGGATATCGCCGGGGATCTGAGCAACATGGCCTCCGGGGGGTGGGGAGGAACATCTGGGGACGCGCGGGAGCACCGCCGGTGCCGAACTGCCCTACTGTTGACACGAGTTCGAGCTTCCGGCCCGGTCTACGCGAATAGACATGCCCATGACATGTCGTGCTCATGCCTAATGCTGCGGCGCGTCTCCGTACACGCGCGCGTCGTCGCCCGGACCTCGGCCCCTCTTCTCCGGTCCGGATGGCGCGGGGCGACCCGGCCGGGGGCGGGTGTCCTTGCCGGGCGGGGATGAGTAGCCTGGGCTCTTCGTGCCCGCTCTGCGGGCCCCCGTCCGGCGACCGAGGAGACCGCGTATGAGCAGGTACGCGCGCACGGTCGGCCGGGGCTCTGCCGGCGGAGCCGGCTGGCGGGGCGTGGTCGTCGCCGTCGTGCTCGCCGTCGCCGGCGTACTCGGCGCCGGGGCCGGACAGGGCGGCGGGGCGGCGGTGCACGACGGACCGCCGTCGTACTTTGCCGTCGCCGGTGTCGCCGGTGCCCCCGCCCCGGGTGCGGATCAGCACCTCGTCGCCGGCCCGGACGCCGGGCCCGAGGACCACGCCGCGCCCCAGCACGGTCAGCGCGGCGCCCCCGCGGAGCGGCCCTCCGTGCCGTTCGCCGCCGTACCCCGTCCCCCGTACGACCTCCCGCGCACGCCCGCCGCCACCGCCCCGGCCCCGTCCGGCGGCGGTGCGCTCCCCGGCTTCAGCCCCGCACCGGGTACCGAACGCGCTCCGCCCCCCGCTCCAGGCATCTGACACCACCCCTTTCATCCACCCCGGCGCGTCCCGCGCCCGCGGGCCACCGCGCCATGCCTGGCTGGAGCAAACCCCATGACACGCGCCACCCGCGTGCGGGCCGTGCTGGCCCTCGCCGTTCTCGCCCTGTCCGCAGCCGTCGCCGTTTTCGTGCCCGTACACCTGGGGCTCGACCTGCGCGGCGGCACCCAGATCGTCCTGGAGGCCCGCGACTCCGACACCGCGCGGGCGGACGCGGACACCACCGACCACACCCTCGAAGTGCTGCGCAACCGCGTCGACGCCCTCGGCGTCACCGAACCCACCCTGACCCGCTCCGGCGACAAGCGGATCATCGTCGAACTGCCCGGCGTCCAGGACCCCCGGGAGGCCGCCGGTCTGCTCGGCCGCACCGCCCAGCTCACCTTCCACCCCGTCCTCGGCCTCGCGGACGGCAAGGAGACGGACGGCGGGGGAGCCGGCGGCGAGGTCCTGCCCGACGAGGCGGGGCAGCCGCTGCGGCTCGGGCCCTCCGCGCTCACCGGCGCCGACGTCGCCGACGCCGAGGCCCTCTTCGACACCCGGCAGGCCCTCGGCTGGTTCGTCACCGTCGGCTTCGACGGCGCCGGCGGCAAGGGGTGGGCCGGGCTGACCGGCGCCGCCGCGTGCGCGCCCCCCGGTGACCCGGCGCGGCGTATCGCCATCGTCCTGGACGGCAAGGTCATCTCCTCGCCGCAGGTCGACCCCAACGTCGGCTGCCGCACCGGCATCACCGGCGGCTCGACCCGCATCACCGGCGACTTCGACCGCGACGAGGCGCGCGAGCTGGCCCTGCTCGTCAACGGCGGCGCCCTGCCCGTGCCGCTGGAGACCGTCGAGCAGCGCACCGTGGGCCCGACCCTCGGCGCCGAGGCCATCTCCGCCAGCGCCTGGGCCGCGCTCATCGGCGCCGCCCTGACCTCGCTGTTCATCGTCTTCGTCTACCGGCTGCTGGGCTTCCTCGCCACCGTCGCCCTCGCCTGCTACGCCCTCGTCTCCTACGCCGCGCTGGCCGCCCTCGGCGCCACCCTGACGCTGCCGGGGCTCGCCGGTTTCGTGCTGGCCATCGGCATGGCCGTGGACGCGAACGTGCTGGTCTTCGAGCGGGCGCGGGAGGAGTACGCCGCCCGCCGCCGGCCCAGCGTGCGCACCGCGCTGGCCGGCGGCTTCCGCAAGGCGTTCGGGGCCATCGCCGACTCCAACGTGACCACGCTCATCGCCGCCGGCCTGCTGTTCTTCCTGGCCTCCGGGCCCGTGCGCGGCTTCGGCGTCACACTCGCGATCGGCGTGCTTGCGTCGATGTTCTCGGCGCTGGTCGTCACCCGGGTGCTCGCCGAGTTCGCCGCCGGCCGCCGCGCGCTGCGTACGCGTCCCGGCAGGTCCGGGATCGCGGGCCACGGCCGGGTACGGGCCTGGCTGATCCGGCGCAACCCGCGGCTGATGCGGCACTCACGCCGCTGGCTGGCGGTCTCCGGCGTCGCCCTGCTGCTGGCCGGCAGCGGCATCGCGGTCCGCGGGCTGGACTTCGGCGTCGAGTTCACCGGCGGCCGGCTCGTCGAGTACTCCACCACCCGGACCGTCGACGCCGACCGGGCCCGCGCGGCGCTGGAGGACGCCGGGCTGCCGCGCGCCGTCGTCAACTCCTCCGGGGACAACGAGCTGACGGTCCGCACGGAAGAGCTCTCCGACGACCAGGCGGCCGACGTGACCGACGCGGTGGCCGAGCTGGGCGGCGGTGCGGAGAAGGTCCGTGACGAGATGATCGGGCCCAGCCTCGGCGAGGAACTGCGCACCGGCGCGCTCATCGCGCTCGGCGTCGCCCTGGCGGCACAACTGCTCTATCTCGCCGTCCGCTTCCGCGTGACGTACGCCGTCTCCGCCGTCGCGGCCCTCGTGCACGACGCCGTCATCCTCGTCGGCGTCTTCGCCTGGCTCGGCAAGCCCGTCGACGGTGTCTTCCTCGCCGCCCTGCTCACCGTCATCGGCTACTCCGTCAACGACTCCGTCGTCCTGTACGACCGTGTCCGCGAACTCGCCGCCGCCGACCGGACCAAGCCGTTCCGTACCGTCGCGAACGCGGCGATCCTGCAGACCGTCCCCCGCACCGTGAACACGGGCATGGGCGCCGTCTTCATCCTCGCGGCGCTGGCGCTGCTGGGCGGCGGGGCCCTCACGGACTTCGCGCTCGCGCTCCTCGTCGGCATCGCCGCGGGCACGTACTCCTCGGTCTTCACCGCCACCCCGCTCGCCATCGAACTCGATGCCCGGGAGAGCAGGAGGACGCGGTAGGCGAAAACCATGTGACATTGTACTTTGAGCCGCGGGTCCGCGCCGCCGGCGCGGACCCGCCCGCCTGCCGCGACTCACCGGGAGTACTCCATGACCTCTGCCCCACCGGAACGGTCCCGCCCCTGGCGCGGCCTCATGGTCGCCACCGCGCTTCCCCTGCGCCCCGATCTGTCCGTGGACTTCGACGCCTACGCCGAGCACGTCCGCCGGCTCCTCGACTCCGGCTGCGACGGGGTCGTGACCAACGGCTCCCTGGGCGAGTACCAGACCCTCACCGACGACGAGCGCACCCGGCTGGTGCACACCGCCGTGGCCGCTGCGGGCGACGGTGACCGGGTCATGGCGGGCGCCGCGGCCTACGGCAGCGCCGAGGCCCGCGGCTGGGCCGAGCGGGCGGCCGAGGCGGGCGCCGGCTCGGTCCTGCTGCTCCCGCCCACCGCCTACCGGTCGGACGAGGGGGCGGTGCGCGCGCACTACGCCGAGGTGGCGAAGGCCGGCCTGCCGGTGGTCGCGTACAACAACCCGTACGACACCCGCACCGACCTCACCCCCGCGCTGCTGGCCGCCCTGCACGGCGAGGAGAGCATCGTCGCCGTCAAGGAGTTCACCGGTGACGTCCGCCGCGCGTACGAAATCGCCGAACGGGCGCCCGCACTCGACCTGCTGGCCGGCGCGGACGACGTGCTGCTGGAACTGGCCGTCGCCGGCGCCGTCGGCTGGATCGCCGGCTTCCCCAACGCGCTGCCCGCCGCCTGCGCCACCCTCTACCGCGCCGCCGCCGGCGGCGACCTGGCGGTGGCCAAGCCGCTCTACCGGGCCCTGCACCCCCTGCTCCGCTGGGACTCCACACCGCAGTTCGTGCAGGCGATCAAGGTCGCGATGGACGTCGCCGGGCTGTACGGCGGCCCCTGCCGCCCGCCGCGCTCGCCGCTGACGGACGAACAGGAGGCGGTGGTGCGGCGCGTCACCGGGAAGCTGCTCGCCGACGGGCTGGGCTGACCCGCCGCACCACCGCGCGTACGGGTTCCCCGCCCCGCCCTGGCGCCCCTGCCCTCGGCCGCCGGGGCGGAGGGGCGGGGTACGATTGCGCAATGTCACATCGCGCCCCGGGCCCTCGCCGTCCGCGGAGGGAACGCCATGGCTGAGGCGAAGCGGGGCAAGCTCATCTCGGTGCAGAAGCACCTGCGCGACCAGGTCGCCAACGCACTGCGCGCCGCGCTGATAGCGGGGGAGCTGCACCCCGGCGTCATCTACTCCGCACCCGCGCTGGCCGCGGAGTTCGGCGTCTCGGCCACGCCGGTGCGCGAGGCCATGCTGGACCTCGCCCGCGAGGGGCTGGTCGAGGCCGTGCGCAACAAGGGCTTCCGCGTCACCGAGATGACCGAGCGCGATCTCGACAACTACACGGAGGTCCGCGAGCTGATCGAGGTCCCCACCGTGGGCCGGGTGACCGAAACGGCCACCGCGGAGGAGCTGGAGGCGCTGCGCCCTCTCGCCGAGGACATCGTCAAGGCCACCCGCGACCACGACCTGATCGGCTATCTGGAGGCCGACCGCCGCTTTCACCTCAGCCTGCTCGCGCTCGCCGGCAACGACCACCTCGTCACCGTCGTCGCCGAACTGCGCAACCGCTCCCGGCTGTACGGCCTGACCGACCTCGACCGGGCCGGCGTGCTCGTGGACTCCGCGCAGGAGCATCTCACGCTGCTCGACCTGATGATCGCCGGAAACGCCGCCGCGGCGCAGGAGTTGATGGCCCGCCACCTCGGGCACATCCGCACCCTGTGGGCGGCGGGCCGGAGCAGCGCCGCGAAGCGCGCCGGTGCCCTGCGGCTCGGTGAGGGCTGAGGGCCGGACCCGGGCGGACGGCCGGACGGCTGCCGGCCGGGCGCCCACGCCGAGGTCATGAGGGTCTGCGGGGCGGCCGGGACGCCGAGGTCGTGGCTGCCGAAGCGTGGATTGGCGCAGAGCGGCGTCGTCATCAACGCCGCCACTTACGACACGGTGTACGCGGTTGTCGAGCGGCTGGTGATCCCCGGGGTGAGCCGGCCGGACGACCATTACGTCCACCGCGTCCTCATGAACGTGCCCACCGAACTGGGGCAGCCGCACCGCTACCGGATCGGCTGCCGGGCCCGGACGTCCGAGGTGGAGTGGTCCGTCGACGGGCGGCTGGCCTACTGGGCGCAGGTACCGGTACCGGTGGCCGGCTTCCACGCGGGGATGGCCCTGTTCTCGGCCCGCGGCCTTGCCCGCTACTCCCGCGCGGAGCGGGAGCGCGGGCAGGGCGCGACCGGATGGTGGGGCCTGTGGCGGATCACGACGAGCGACCGCTGAACGCGGGCGCGGGGATGCCGTGGCCGCCCGGAGGGCCGGGGACAGCCGGTGCACCGACCGTACCCCGGCGCGGGCCCGCGGGCTCATCCCGTGTTCACGGTATTTCCTCCGGCTGCGCCGGCGCGGGCACGGGGGCGGGCGCCTGTGACGAAGGCCGGGAGTCCGCCGGGTAGCGGCGTATCGCCAGCGCCGTCACCGCGTACGCGAGCAGCCCCACCGCCGTCGCCGCGACCTTGACGCCGGTGCCGTCGGAGACGGCCAGCGCCGCGCCGCCGCCCGCGCCGGCGAGCGCGACGCCGACGTACAGCCCGCAGGTGTTGAGCGCGCTTCTTCGCGTCGGCCGAAGGCGAGGACACCGCCGGGCGGGCCGGCCGGGACGGCCAGGTCCGCCCGCTGGACGCTGCCGCCTGGCTGGAGTTCGCCCGCGAACGGGAACGGCGGGCGCGGACCCGGCCCGGCACGCCGGACTGACGACCGCGCCCGCCGTCCACGGGCAGGGCTCCCGGCCGGCTACGGCAGCCCCGGGCCGCGGGTGCCGGTGACCTTCCAGACCTTGCCGTTCGCCTTCGCCAGCAGGTACAGGCCGCCCGCTGCGTCCTGGCCGAAGCGCAGATCGACGCGGGTGTCGCCGGCCAGGTCCTGCGCCGAGACGCGCTTGCCGGTGGCGCCGTCGTAGAGCCTGAGCTGGTGGATGGTGGCCATCTCGGCCGCGTCACGGTCCATCTCGCCCGTCTTCGTGGCGAAGACGCGGCCGTCGACGAGATCGCCGAAGAGGTACGTGCCGCGCAGCTTGGCCAGGTCGTCGCCGCGGTGGACGAAGCCGCCGGAGACGGCCCGGCCGACGTCGTCGGTGCAGTTCCAGTCGGCCGGCGGGTCGTGGTCGTAGGCGGCGACAGGGTAGGTGTAGCCGTACGTGTCGTCGTCGGGCGGCAGCGGCTTGTAGGCGTTGCACGGGTCGGCCGGGTCCTTGTCGAAGACGAACGGGCCCTCGCGCTCGCTCCAGCCGAAGTTGTCCCCGGCCCGTACCTCGTAGACCGACTCGATGGCGTGCTCGCCGATGTGGCCGAGGTACATCCGGCGTTCACCGCCGCTGTCCCAGCTGAAGCGGTGCGGGTCGCGGAAGCCGTACGCGTAGATCTCACCGAGGGCGCCGGGGCGGTCGGCGAAGGGGTTGCCGGCGGGGATGCCGTACGCGCCGTTCGCGCTGTCGTCGCCGAGCGGGTCGATCCGCAGCAGCTTGCCGTGCGGCAGCGCCAGGTCCTGCGGCTCGGTGGTGCGCACGCCGGTACCGCCGTCGCCCACGGCCGCGTAGAGCATGCCGTAGTCGGCGCCGCCCTTGCGGGCGGTGGGGTTGAAGGCGATTTGCTGGATGCCGTGGATGCGGCCGTTGAAGCCGAGACGCAGCACCTCGCGGCGGGTGCCGGAGAAGGTGTCGGCGGCCGGGTCGTCGGCGGTCCACTCGGTGATGATGCCGTGGTAGCCGGTGTTCGGCTGCGGGGTGAGGTCCGGCTCCTCGTCGGTGGTGGAGGCCAGTTCGGTGTGCACGGTGTAGAAGAGGCCGTTGCGGGCGAAGTCCGGGTGGAAGGCCGCGTAGCCGAAGCCCTGGCCGAGGCCCTGGCCGGAGAAGAACTGCGGCGCGAAGGTGGCGCCGACGTCGAGGTAGGTGCGGGGCGGCTCCCCGTCCTCGACGAGGTACAGCTTGCCGTTGAGGTCCGGTACCGCCTTGCGGCCGGAGCCGTCGGGAAGTTCGGCGAGTGCGTTGATCCGGGCGTGGCGCATCAGCCGCGGATCGGTCGGCGGGGGCGTCGGCTCGGACTCGGGGAACTGCGCGTACTCCTCGACGACCAGGCCGAGCTTCGCGGGCACCGGCTTGGGGAGGATGGCGTCCCCGGGGAGGGCGGCCGGGGCGGTCGCGTCCGGTGCGGCGGTCGGCTCGGTGCGGGCCTCGGCGGGGGCGGTGAGGAGGGCGGTCGCGGCCACGGCCGCGGCGAGCGCCGGGGCGAGGAGGCGGGGCTTTCGGCGGGTGGGTGGGGGCATGCCGGCTCCGTTCTGGGTGTGCGGTCTGCGCGTGCGCTACGGGCGGGACGCGCCGCGTGGGTACGGGGGACGGGGGCGTACGGCCGCGGTGCGCGGCTCAGCGCCGCGGCGAGACCATCAGCCGGTACTGCGCGCGCACCTGCGTGCCGGTCAGCTCGCGGTCGAGGAACATCAGGCTGTCCATGCGGCAGTTGCAGGGATTGCGCTCCAGGGTGTTCTGCGGGAAGCTCCCGCCGATCTTGATGCCCGCGGGGTCCGTCGGGGACGCGCGGTGCTCGCCCGGCCCGCCGACCTGCCACGGGTCACCGGGGACGGTGTAGAAGGCGTCGAGGGGTTCGCCGTTGCGGTACAGCGCCATCGTGCCGTCCGCGTAGTCGAACGTCGCGGCCAGGAACACCCACTCGTCCGGCGGCAGCAGCCGGCGCCAGTCCTCGGTGGCGGCCAGCGTCTGCGAGGCACCCTCGTCGAGCCGGCGGCCCAGCGCGACCAGCCGCAGCTCGCCGTCCACCTCGATCAGCTCCAGCAAGGCGCGTACGCCGTGGCCGTCGGAGTTGCCGGAGAGCACGCCGGCCAGGCCGACGGCGTTGTAACGGTCGTCCGGGTCCGCGGTGGTGGAGTCGGGGGCGGGGTTGTCGCCGGTGACCTTGAACCAGCCCATGACGGTGGCCGCTTGCGCCCCGTTGAACGCCCTCAGGGAGGGCACGCCGTCCGGGCCGTGGACGCCGGCCTTCCAGTCGTCGTTCCCGGCGGTGCCGGGGGAGACCTGGGCGGTCTGCAGCGCGTCGCCGGCGCCGGGGAAGGCGCGGTCGGGCACCCGCATCGCGGCGCCGCCGTTGACGAGTTCGATGTCGGTGCCGGAGCGGCCCCGGTCGCGTTCGCGGGCCGGGTCGCCGGGGGCCGGGTGGGCGAAGTCGTAGTACGACACGAGGCCGGGCGCCAGCGCGGGCAGCACGACGGGCGCCCCCCGCCCCGCCGTCGGGGCCTCGCCGGCACCCTGCACCGCCTGCACCGGACCCGCCGCGAGGGCGGTCAGGGCCAGCGCCGCGGCTGCCGCGACGGCCCGTGCGGCAACGCTCCCGCTGTGCTTCCGCATTGCGTCATCTCCCCTGCCAGAAGAGGACTCCGAAGAATTCGGTAAGCGCTTGCTACGCGTCCCGCTGCGGACCGTATCCGCGCGACGTGAGCTCGTCAAGAAGTCGCGTCCGAAGCGGATGGCAGGGAGAAGACCGGCGGCAGGAGATCCCGGGTGCGCGCGGAGTGCGGAAGGCTTCAGCCGTGGTGGACGGGCCGGGACAGGCCCCGTGCGCGGGGACGGCGGCGGACCCGCTACCGTGCGGCGGCCCCCGGTGCCGCCGCCTCGGCGCCCCGCGGCGCCGCCGCGGTCCAGCTCAGCAGCGCGTCCCACATCGGCCCGTAGCCCGTCCACTCGGTGAAGCCGGCCGGGGCCCAGTGCGCCGACATGTCGGAGGTGAAGACCGCGGTACGGCCAGCGCCCGCCTCGCGCACGGCGATCAGCGGGTCCCCGTCGATCTCCGCGAGCAGCGTCGCCTCCTCCCGCAGCACGGTCCTGTTGTAGCCCAGCAGGTAGGGCCACGGCCCGGCCACGTCCGGCAGCGCGGGGTGCGCCTCGGCGCGCGGGGCGGGGACACGGCCGTCCGGCAGCTCGCGCCGGTCGTCGTGGTCGAGTACGCGGACGGGCAGGACGTCGGCCAGCGGGCTGGCCCCGTAGCGCGCCTTGCCGTCGATGCCCGCGAACGACAGGTAGCCGCCGACCATGGCCAGCCCGCCGCCGCCTTCGACGTACGCGCGGAGCATCCCCAGCCGGTCCACGTCCCGGTCGCCGTCGTTGAAGACGGAACGGGTGAGCTGGAAGGTGTTCACGCCGACGTCGGAGATGACGACGCAGCCGTACGCGCCCAACGCCGCGGGGTCGACCGGGAAGTCCCGCTCTATGGTGTGCGCCGGGAGGTGGTCGACCTCCCAGCCGCGCCGCGAGAGCGCCGCCGTGAGCGGGCCGGCACCCTCGACGTACTCGGTGGTCGTGAAGGTGTCGAACCCCTTCTGGTGAATCATGTGCGTGGTCCACGACTCACCGAGCAGCAGCAGTTTCTTCGCGGTCATCGAATGGTTCCTTTCGGGAAGTGCTCCGTGAACTGCCAGTCGTGCTCGGGGACGATGATGTCGGCCTCGCGATGCAGCCGGTCGTATCCACGCATGAGCTGGGCCAGGTCCCAGAAGGACCCCATCGGCCAGTTCAGCTCCAGATTCCGGTAGTTGTACATGACGTCGCTGGTGAGGCAGACGGTGCCGCTTGCGGTCTCGACCATGACCACCATGCAGCCGGGGGTGTGGCCGCCGATCTTCACCAGCCTGATGCCGTCCGCGAGTTCCACGTCGCCGTCGATCACCCGGAGCCGGTCGCGTACGTCGGTGACCTTGTAGGAGTACTCCGGGTAATAGAACATGCAGAACTGCGGCGGCGCGATTCCCTGCGGCAGCTCGTCGCGCTGCACCACGAAAGTCGCCCGCGGGAAAAGCTCGTTGTTTCCGATGTGGTCGAAGTGCAGATGGGTGAGGACCACCACGTCCACGTCCGCGGGCCGGACGCCGTGCCTGGCCAGACCCGCGACGATGTCCTGCTGCGACCCGCGGCGCTCGGCGACGAAGTCGACGCCGTAGCGCGACTGCATGGCGGAGACCTCCTCGATGTCGCCGAGACCGGTGTCGATGAGGATCGTGCGGTCCGCGCCCTCGATGAGCCACACCGGCACCGGCACCATCACGCCCTCGTGAAGGCTGCCGTCGAGGCGCCGGATGTCGTGGCGGTATCCGTACGGGAGCACGGAGCCGCGGTCGAGATCGGGATGCGCGCCGCTGTTCAGCAGGCTCACCGCCAGGGAGCTCTCCAGCTCGCCGGTCACGATGTGATGGATGGTGTGCGTGCCGCTCATGGCGTCCTCCTCGCTCCGACCGCCGGCCCGGCGGGGCCGCGCGGTGCTCAGTAGCCCTCTTCGTGCGCGCCGTACTTGTCCACGTAGTCCCGCCAGACCTTCTCGCCCGCGAAGTGCTTCTCGGGGTCGACGGGGGAGCCGAGGGCGCCGGTGCGGGTCAGATAGTCGTTGTCGCCGTCCCAGGTGCGCTTCCAGTAGGCGACGCCGTCCTCGTCCAGAACCCACTTCTTGACCGCCGCTGCGTTCGGCGCGTACAGCTCGATCTTCTGCCAGGCGTCCACGAAGTCCTTGACGCCGGACTGGCTGCCGGTCTCCTTGTTCAGCCGGTCGGTGATGATCTTCCCGCACGCTTCGGTCTCGGCGTCGCAGTAGCGGAAGATGCGATGCATGACATGGGTGAGCTTGAGGATCTTGTCCTCGTGGTCGTCCAGGTACGAGTCCGTGGTGACCCAGCCGTTGATCGGCGGCGGGGCGAGGTCCGGGCCGGCCAGCAGCACGGGGGAGCCGTCGGCGACGGCCCGCGCGCGCTGCGGGGCGCCGCCGATGTAGGCGTCGCCGGTGCCGGACAGGAACGCGGCCAGCCCCTGGTCCGGGTCCATGTCGATGACCGTCACGTCGTCGGTCGACATGCCGACCGACTCCAGCGCCAGGTCGAGCGCCTTGCCCATGTCGGTGGAGTTGGTGGTGACGACCGTCTTGCCGCGCAACTGCTCGATGACCTCGGTGCGCGCCCTCTCCTCGTCCTGGCCCTTCTCGACGGCGTCCTCGTACGTGGTGAGGTTGCTGCCGGGGCGGGCGACGAGGGCGGAGCCCTCCGTGAACGGGTTGAAGCCGTAGGCGTACACCATGTCGTCGGTGGCCTCCGCCACAGAGACCAGGCCGGTGGTGTTGTTGATCGCCACGTCCACGGAGCCGGAGGCGACCGACGGCGTCACCGTGTTCCACGCCAGCGTCTTCAGCTCGACGTTCAGGCCCTCCTCCTCGAACCAGCCCTTCTCCTGGCCGATGATCGGCAGCATGGTGTCCTGGAACGGGGAGATGCCCAGCCGCACCGTGTTCGGGTCGCCGCCGCCGGGCTCCGAGCCCGAGCCGCAGGCGGACAGGGTGAGCAGCAGGGCGGCGGAGACGGCGAGACCGGCGGTCAGCGGTGAGGACGTGCGCATGTCGTGCTCTCCTCGGGTGGTTCGTGCGCGCGCCCCGGCGGCGGGACGGCGCGGGGAGCGCTCACGGAGCCGACGCGGACCAGCGCGTGGCCCGGTCGCTCAGCAGCTTGATGATCCGGTCGAGCAGGACGGCCTCGATCGCGATGATGATCGTGCCCACCAGCACCGACGGGGTGTTGAGGGTCCGGCTGGCCTGCATGATCAGCCGCCCGAGCCCGCTCTGCGCGCCCTGGAACTCCGCGGCCACGACGACCGCGAACGTCAGCGCGCTGCCGATCCGCAGCCCGGAGAGCAACTCGGGGACGATGGCCCGCAGCACCACGGTGCGGTAGACCTGCCCGGAGCCGGCGCCCAGCGACCGGGCGGCCCGGCCGTACAGCGGGTTGACGTTCCCCGCGGCCACGATCGTGTTGACGACCATGACCATGAACGAGGCCAGCGCGCCGAGGAAGATCTTGCCGCTGTCGCCGATGCCGAACCACAGGATGACGAAGGGGATCAGCGCCACCGGGGGGATCGGCCGGACGGCCTCGATCACCGGCGTCAGCGCGTAGAACAGCGTGCGGGAGCGGGACATGAGCAGCCCCACGGCCACGCCGAGGGCGCTGCCGGCGGACCACGACACCACCACCCGGCCGAGCGTCGCGGTGGCGTCCGACCACAGCGTCTCGCGCAGGTTCGACGCGCTGTCCCACACCTTGTCGGGCGCGGGGAACTTCAGCGGGTCGATCGCGTCGGTGGCGGTGGTGAACAGCCACCACAGGAACAGCGCCAGCGCGATCACGGCCACGGAGAGCGCCGGCCCCGCCAGCCGCCGCGCGGGGCCCTTCCGCTTGGGGGACCGGTCGTCCGGCGCCGCGGGCGGGCGGACGGGAGTCGTCTCAGGCAGCGTCATCGGTCGTCTCCCTCAGCAGATGGGCGATGCGCAGGCGCAGGTGCTGGAACGCGGGCTCGCCGCGGACGTCGAGGTCGCGGGGCCGCTCGAAGGGGACCTCGACGATCTCGCGCACCCGTGCCGGGCGCGGCGTCATGACCGCGATGCGGTCGCCGAGGAAGAGGGCTTCCTCGATGTCGTGGGTGACGAAGAGGACGGTCTTCGGCGCGGCCTGCCACGTGCTGATCAGGAAGAGCCACATCTCCTCCTTGGTGAACAGGTCCAGCGCCCCGAAGGGCTCGTCGAGCAGCAGCACCTCGGGTTCGTTGACGTAGGCGCGGGCCAGGTCGACGCGCTTGCGCATGCCGCCCGACAGCTCCTTGGGATAGGCGTCGGCGAAGTCGCTCAGCCCGACCTGGGCTAGGAAGTGGTCGACGGCCGGCGCCCACTCGGAGCGCGGTACGCCGCGCATGCGCGGCCCGTACGAGACGTTGTCCCGTACGGTCAGCCAGGGGAAGACCGCGTCCGCCTGGAAGACGACCGCGCGGTCCGCCGACGGGCCCTCGACCCGCCGGCCGCCGACCTCGACGCTGCCCTCGGTGGGCTGCTCGAAGCCGGCGATGAGGTTCATCAGCGTGGTCTTCCCGCAGCCGCTCGGGCCGACGAGGCAGACGATCTCGCCGGATGCCACGCTGAGTTCCGTACGCGAGAGCGCGAGCGTCTCCCGCCGGCGGCTGACGAACAGTTTCGATGCCTGCGCTACATGGATGCCGGACACGTCCTCACGCTCCTTCACTCTCTCGTACGGCCTGGCGCTCCCTTCCGGCCTGCCGGGCGACGGGGCGCCGGCGCGGTGGAGTGGCGTTCCCTTAAGGTCACGGGCAGCACGGTGTGCTCGGGCCCGCTCGCAGGGTCGGTGATGATGCGGTACAGCTCCTCGGCGGCCCTCCGGCCGAGGACGGCGGCGTCCTGGCGCACCGTGGTGAGCGCGGGGGCGATCAGATGGGCCGCCAGCACGTCGTCGAAGCCGACGACGGAGACGTCCGCGGGGACGTCGAGCCCCAGGTTGCGCAGGGCGGCGACGGCTCCGAAGGCCATCATGTCGTTGGCGGCGAAGATGCAGGTGAAGCCGCGGTCGAGGAAGAGGGGGGCGGCCTCGCGCACGGCCGTGTAGCCGCCGTCGTAGGTGAAACCACCGGGACGCACCTCGCAGCCGCCGCCCGTCTCCCGCCAGAGGTCGCGGAAACCTTCGACGCGACGAAGGCTCGACATGAGCTGGGACGAGGCGGACAGCACGAGGGCGTCCCGGTGGTCCAGGGCCGCCAGATGCCGGGCGGCGAGGCGTCCGCCCTCCGCGTTGTCCGAGACGACGCTGGTGGCGCCGATTCCCGGCACCTCCTCGTCGACCAGCACGAAGGGGATCCCCGCCAGCATCTCGGCGGTATCCGGGGCCGGCGAGGGCGCGCCGGCGGCGTAGACGACGCCGTCGACGGCCCGCGACCGGATCATGTTCAGGTGGAAGCGCTCGCGCTCGACCTCGAAGGCGGTGTTGCCGAAGACGACGTTGTATCCCTGGTCCAGGGAGACGTCCTCGACGCCCTTGGCGAGGTCGGCGAAGAAGGTGTTGCTGATGTCCGGCACGATGAGGCCGACGATCTGGGAGGCGCCGCTCTTGAGTGTCTGGGCCGCGCGCCGCGGCACGTAACCCAGCTCGGCCATCGCCTCCTGCACGCGTTTGAGCACGGTGGGCGACACCGGCCGCTTGCCGGACAGGGCGTGGGAGACGGTCGTCCTGCTGACGCCCGCGCGGGCGGCGACATCCGCTATGACCGGTCGTGCCATCCCGCTCTCCTCCTCACGCAAATCGGTTTGCCAAACCGTTTTGCCCAACGTAGGCCGACGGCCGCCGCCACGTCAAGGCCCGGTGCGTGCGTCGTGCGGCGGGCATTTCTCAGGAAGATTCCGCAGGATGTCTGCCCTACGCAGAGGGGGGACTGCCATGCAGTCATCAGGGATCAGGGATCCGCACTGGCGCACCGCGCGCTCCGATGAACTACTCCGCGAGGTGCAGCGGCAGGCCGCACGGCCCGTCGAACCCGACCTGCGCCGCATCGTCGACTGGTTACGCGGCCACATCGACGCGCACGTCGCGCTCGTCTGGAGCACGGGGGCTCTGGTCGCGGCCTCCGCCGGGTTCCCGCACGCCGTGCTGGGCGCGGTACCCGCCGGGCTCGCCCGGCTCGGCGAGGGCCGGGGCGGAGTCGCCGGGCTGGAGGCCGGCGGGCTGCACCTGCGTCTCGACGTCCTCGAACCGCAGCCCCAGCCGGCCGGTCACCGCGCCCGCCTCCACGCCTTCGACACCGGCGACACCACCGGCCTGTGGCCCGCGCGGCCGGTACTGGTGGTCGCGGGCGCGAAGCCTCCCGCCCGGGAGGACGCCCGCCTCGCCGCCGACGCCGCCCGCTCCGTCGCACTCCTGCTGCGCCTGCACGAGGCAGGGGCGGTGCAGCGCAGCTACCAGGCGAAGGCCCGGCAAATGCGCTTCGCCGTGCTCCAGGCCCTGCTGGCCGGCGACCCGGATCTGGCCCGCCGGATGACCGTCGGCGCCGTCCCCGAACTGCTGCAGGCGCGCACCCTGCGCATCTACCTCCTGCAGTGCCCCGCGGCCGAACGCGACCGCCTGGCCTTCGGCCTCCAGGACCCCTCGGGCTACCACGACCGCGACCTCATGGTGCAGTGCCCGGTCATCCGCGAGCACCTCATCTGCCTGGTCTCCGAGGACTCCGAGGACTCCGAGAGCGGTCCTGCCCCTGCCGGGCGGGGCCTGGAGCTGCGCCGCCTGGCGCGGAAGAACGCCGGCTACGCCCTGGGCATCAGCGCCGTCCATGCGCTGGAGGCGACCTCGCAGGCGTACGAGCAGGCCCGGCACGCGCTCTCGGTGGCCGGGAACCTGCCCGGCGGCGTGGCGTCCTACCGCGGCGAGTCCCCCCTCGCCCAGCTTCTGCCCCGGCCGGACGCGGCGGAGTGGGCCCGGTCCTTCCTGCGCCCGCTGGCCGACTCACCCCGGCTGACCGTGCACATCCTGCGGGTCGGGCTGACCGTGTCACGCTCGGGGGCCGCCCGGTTCCTGGGCGTCAGCCGCAACACGGTCGCGGCCCACGTCAGACGGGCGGAGCGGCTGCTCGGCCTCGACCTCGACGAGGTGGACTCCCGGGCCCTGCTCCACCTGGCCCTGGCCCTCGCCGACCCCCCGTCCACCGGGCCCGTGGCCGGCGCCGGCGGCGGCTCCGGCCCCGGCCGCGCGGGCGACGGTGCCGTGCCGTCCGTCGCCGAGCTGATCCACTCACCGCCGGCGAGGGCCTGGGCGGCGGCGTTCCTGCACCCGCTCGACGACACCCTGCGTACCACCGCACGGGCCTGGGTCACGGCCAACGCCGACGCCCAGCGCGCCGCCCGCGCCCTCGGCATCAGCCGCAACACCGTCAGATCGCGGCTGCGCACCGCCGAGGTGCTGCTCAACCGGGACCTGCTCACCACCGGCTTCGGCATCTACGACCTCGTGCAGGCTCTCGCCATCACGGAAGGGCGCATGGCGCGTCTTCCATGAACGATTCCTGAGAACCTGCTGAGAAAGTGGGCGCCGAGCCGCGCCGCGTCCGCCCGGCGCGGCTGCGCGCGGTGCCCCGGCCCCGTGCTCCGGGGAGGGGGAGCGGAGTACACCGCCGGGAGGAGGCGGCTCCGGCACGACGGGCCGCCGGGTGGACGGCCGGAACCGTCTCAGCCCGTAACGTGTCTCCATGAATGTCGGGCGTGGCGATCAGGGGGACAGGAGAATGGACAAGACCGACACCGACGCTCCGGTGGCGAAGCTTGACGAGCCGGAGAAGCCGGAGACTCCGGAGCACCGGGTGTGGGGGTCGAAGGCACCGGGGTTCATTCAGCGCTCGCGCGCGCTGCATGTGAGCTGGCAGGTCGGGGTCTTCGTGGTGGGTCTGGCCATAGTCGGCGGGGGCATCATCCTGCTGCCGCTGCCCGGCCCCGGCTGGCTGGTGATCTTCGCGGGCATGGCCGTCTGGGCGACGGAGTTCGTGTGGGCGCAGATAATCCTCCGCTGGACGAAGCGGAAGGTCACCGAGGCCGCGCACCGCGCTCTCGACCCGAAGGTCCGCCGGCGCAACGCGATCCTGACCGCTGTCGGCCTGGTGATCGCCGGCGCGCTGATCGGTATTTATCTGTACAAGTTCGGTCTGGAGATGCCCTGGAAGGTGTGACCGTCCCGGACTCGCGGCCTGCGGCCTGCGGCCTGCGGGGTGCGGCCTGCGGGGTGCGGTCTGCGGGGCGCGGGGTGCGGTCTGCGGGGCGCGGGGCGCGGGGTGCGGTCTGTGGCGTGTGGCCCGAGGCGTGCGGCCTGCGGCATGCGGTCCGAGGCGCGCGGTCCGAGGCGCGCGGTCCGAATCCCGCGACCCGAGGCCCGAGACCGCCGGAGGCCCGCGGCCGTAGGTCCGAGGCGTGCGGTCCCGTCACGCACGGTCCCCATGCCGCGCGCTCCCGGCCCTGGCGGGCAGCCTGGCGGCTGCCCGCCAGGGCCGCATTATCGGCCGGGGCCGGGTTTTGCGGGGGGCGGGGATTTCGCTGGAGTCGGGCTGGATCCCCGGCGCGGAACTTCAGAGCTGGGGGGACGGCCGCGGGGCGGCCCGCTGCCGGACGGCCTGTCGCCGGACGCCTCCTGCCGGACGGCCTGTCGCCGGACGCCTCCTGCCGGAGGGCCCTCGACGGGGTTGCGGGGATGGGGTGCTTGGGGTGCGCCGGCGGCCCGGGTGGGCCGGGGGCGGGGCCGGCGTGCGGAGGACCTGCGTCGGTGGCGCCGGTGCCGGAGGGCCGCATGTCGGCTGCTCCACCGTTCGCCCAGCTCCCCAGTCCCTCACGCCCGCCCAAGGGTATGCGCCTGCTCTGACATTGGGCCCGCGTTGCCGGGGTGGCGGGCTGGTTCGTCGTGCCCGCGGGGCGGGTGCGGGGGTACGCGTCGGGGCGGGCGTTGGTGTGTGGGGTGGGCCGGTGTGCGGGGCGCCGTGTCGGGGTGCCCGTCCGTGACGGGGGCGGGTGCGGGGGTGCCGGTGTCGGGGTGGGGCGGTGTCGGGGGGGCTCCCCCCGGGCCACCCCGCTTGTTGATTGTCGGGCCTGCGTCCGGCGTCAAGGGCGCTCCCTCCGCTTCGCTGCGGGGGCGTCGCTGCGCGATGGGGCTTCGCCCCACCCTTGACCCCGGACTCCGGCCCGTGACAGACCGGCAGCTAAGGGTGGCCCAGGGGGAGCGGGCACCCTCCGGCAGGGCTACGGATGCCGACCCCGGCGGACGGGGGGCCGCTGGCCCGAGTCGGGCCTTCCCTGGTCGCGGGCGCCCTGGCGGACGGGGCCGGGGCACCGGCGCCGGGCCTGCCCGGTCGCGGGCGCCCCGGCGGACGGAGGCCGGGGCGCCGGTGCCGGGTCTTCCCTGGTCGCGGGTGCCCCGGCAGTCGGGGGGCGGGGCACCGGTGTCGGGCCCGCTCCGGTCGCGGAAGCTCCGGTGGACGGGGGCGAAGCCCCGGAGTTGGGTCTGCCCCCGGTCGCGGGTGGGCCGGGGACGGGGGCGGGGGTCGGTGTCGGGGTCCTCCGGTCGCGGGTGCGTCGGCAGTCGGGGTTCGGGGCCCCGGAGTTGGGTCTGCCCTGGTCGCGGGCGGGCCGGTAGGTGGGGGCGGGAGTCGGTGTCGTGGCCGTTCCGGTCGCGGGGTGCCGGCGGTCGAGGGCCGGGGCACCGGTGTCGGGTCTTCCCTGGTCGCGGGTGTGGTGGTGGTCGGGGTTCGGGGCCGGGGAGTGGGGTCGGTCCCGGTTGCGGGCGGGCCGGTAGGCGGGGGGCGCGGCGCCGGAGTGGGGTCGGTCCCGGTTGCGGGCGGGTTCGTGGACGGGGCCGGGCGCCGGTGCCGGGGGTCCTCTGGTCGCGGGTGCGGTGGTGGTCGGGGTCGGGGCGGACGGAGTGGGGTCGGTCCCCGGGGTGCCGATGCGTCCGGTGGGCGGGGTGAAGCCCGGTGCTGGGCAGCGGGTTTCGTGGTGGACGGCGGGTCTGTTGGGTCGCGGGGTGTGCGTGGGTGGGCAAGAGTCGGGGCGGGTGGGCGTTTTGGGCGGGTCTGGTTAGTGGGGTGCCGCGAGTTTGTCTCGGTGGCGTGCGCGAGGTCCGTTTCTGGGTGCGGATTCGGGGCTGCGGGGGGTTTTGTGCGTGTCGCGGGGTGAAACTCCACCCCCACGGGCGATTTAACCCGGTTTGACGGGCCGGAGGGGGCGAGTTTGTGTCGGTAGCCCTCATTCCGGGCCGCCTGGGCGGTGATGCGCACCGTCGGGGCGGGGCGGCGCGTGTCGTGGAGCAAAACTCGGACACCGGGGGGCGTTTGCCCTGGTTTGGTGGGCTGGTTGGGGTGACTTCGCACCGGAAGCGCTCCCTCCGGGCCGCCCAGGCGGCTGCGGGTAAGGGGCGAGGCCCTCCTTGGGGCGTTCGAGGTGCTGGCCGGACACGGGGTGCCGGCGCACCGCGTCGTTCTCGCGCACGCCGATCGCAACCCCGACCCCGGACTGCACGCGGAGCTCTGCGCGGCCGGGGCGTACCTCGGCTACGACGGCATGACCCGGCACCGCAGCCACCCCGACTCCACCGTGCTGGCCTGCCTGCTGGCCACCGCGGAACGCGCGGGCCCGGACCGGCTCCTCCTCGGCGGCGACATGGCCCGCCGCAGCCGCTACCGCGCCTACGGCGGCATGCCGGGCCTCGACTATCTGCCGCGCCGCTTCCTCCCGCGCGTCGCGGCCGGGGGCGGCGGGGAACGTGTGCGCGCGGTCACGGTCACCAATCCCGCCCGGCTGCTGGACTGGGCGGGCTGACCGCTCCGCCCGCCCCGCCGGCGCGAGCGCAACGCGAGGCGGGATCAGGGCCCGAAGACGGCTCGCCGGTGCGGGCTCGCGCGCTGAGCAGGGCGGACGCGGCGCTCAGTCCGTGGTGGCGATGCGGTCCAGCCACTCGGTGAGCAGGGCCCGTTCGGGGTCCGTCAGGGAGGTGGTCTGCGGGAGGGCGGCGCGCAGTGCGACCGCGTGGCCGACCACTCCGCCGCCGTCCGGCTGGGTCTGCCGGGGGGGATCGGTGGTGACGGCGGCGATGACCGATTCCCGGGCGAGGACCGAGAGGGACATGTCGCGCGCGTTCTCGGGCTGCGAGATCAGCGTGAGCGTCACGCCGCGCCCGGTGGAGTGGACGAGGAAGGCGGCCCGGTCCTCGCTCATCCGCAGTCGCCCCGCCGCGGCGATGCGACTGATCATGCCGGCCAGGACCGCGGATGCCTCCCGTGCGGCCGGGGGCTCGGTGCCGGGCCGCTGGTCGCCGTAGATCAGGGTGTAGAACGCGGGGTTGGCCAGGCCGAAGCCGACGTGGAGATCCCATCCGCGGCGCAGGTCCGCGACCGGGTCGTCGGTCGGCTGTTCGGCGGTCTTGCTGCGCAGGTAATCCGCGAAGCCGTGGCTCGCGACGGCGTCCAGCAGTCCCTGCTTGTCCCCGAAGATGCGGTAGATGGCCGGGGCCTGGACGCCGGCCGCCGCGCTGACCGCACGGGTCGACACGGCGTCCCCGCCGCCCTCGGCGAGCAGGGCGGCGGCCGCCTCGATGATGCGGTCGCGATTGTTCCTCGTCTCCATGTTTCCAACGTTAACAGAAATGCGCTATCGGATTCTGTTATCTGTGATACCGTCAATCTGTTTCCAGTGATTCGTGATCGAGGCGGTGGACATGAACGAGAGCATCCCGAAGAGGCGATCCGGCGTCGCGGCGGTCATCGCGCTGGCCGTTGCGCTGGGCGGGTGTACGGCGCCGGACGGCCGGCCGGCGGCCTCCGCGCCCCCGGCCGGGGACGGCCCCGGCGGTGCGGGCGCCGCGGTCGTCCCCGGCGAGGTGTCGGAGATCGCCACCCGGCTCGACTCGCCCTGGGGGCTGACGTTCCTGCCCGACGGGACGGCCCTGGTCTCCTCCCGGCTGTCCGGGGAGATCCGCCGCGTCCCCGCGGCCGGAGGCCGCACGTCGCTCGTCGGCACGGTGCCGGGGGTGCGCGAGAGCTCCGAGGGCGGCCTCCTGGGCCTGGCGGCCTCCCCGGACTTCGAAAGCGACCGGACGGTGTACGCCTACGTGTCCGCCGCGCCCACGAACCGCGTCGTCGCCCTGCGGATCGGGGACGGCTTCCGGTCGGTGACCCGGGAGCGGGTGGTGCTTTCGGGCATCGAGACGGCGGATCGCCACCACGGTGGCCGCCTGCGCATCGGGCCGGACGGCAACCTGTGGATCGGCACGGGGGACGCGTTCCGGCCCGGGAACGCGGCGGATGACTCGTCGTTGAGCGGAAAGGTGCTGCGCGTGCGGCCCGACGGGTCGATCCCCGGCGACAACCCCTTCGGCACGGCGGTCTACTCCACCGGCCACCGCAACGTGCAGGGCCTCACCTTCGGCCCGGACGGCACCATGTACGCCTCCGAGCTGGGGCACCGGACCTGGGACGAGGTGAACGTCCTGCGGGCCGGAGCGGACTACGGCTGGCCGGAGACCGAAGGAACCGCGGGAGAGACGGGGGAGCCGCCGCTCTTCACGGTTCACCCCGACGACGCCTCGCCCTCCGGCATCGCCTACGCGGGCGGCTCGCTCTGGATGGGCGCGCTCGGCGGGCAGAGGCTCTGGCAACTGCCGGTCGACGGCCCCCGGGCGGCCGGCGATCCGATCGCCCACTACGTCGGCGAGTACGGCCGCATCCGGACGGTCGAAACCGCGCCCGACGGCTCGCTGTGGATCACGACGTCGAACACCGACGGAGCCACCTGGGGCGGCACCGAGCCCCGGCCCGGCGACGATCGCATCCTGCGGATCGACCTCCCCTAGCCGAAGCCCGCGATCCGTTCCGGTGCCGCCTCACGGTGGAGGGGACCGGCGGTCTCGGACAGGCGGAGCCCGTGGTGCCCGTGACGCAGAAGGAGTATCTCGGCCGCGATGGAGACCGCCGTCTCCGCCGGGTCGGCGCCGCCGAGGTCGAGTCCCACGGGGGAGCTGAGCCGCGCCAGTCGGCCGGCGGGAAGTCCCGCCGCCCGCAGTGCCGCGATGCGCTGGGCCACGCTGCGCCGGGAGCCCATGGCGCCGACGTAGGCCAGATCCATCTCCAGGGCGGCCGTGAGCAGCGGTATGTCGAACTTCGGATCGTGCGTCAGCGAGACGACCACGGTGCGGTCGTCGATGCGCCGCTTCTCGGCTTCGTCGGCGAGGTGGCGGTGCGGCCAGCTCACGACGACCTCGTCGGCATCCGGAAAGCGCTCCGGGGTGGTGAACACGGGGCGGGCGTCGCAGACCGTGACACGGTAGCCGAGCAGGGCGCCCTGGCGGGCGAGAGCCGAGGCGAACTCGCCCGCACCGTAGATCAGCATGCGGGGCGGGGGAGCCAGGCAGTTGACGAAGATCCGCGGACCGTGCGCGCAGTCCGCTCCGGCCGGACCGGGGCGGACGGTGCCGGAGCGGTTCCGGGCCAGCAGCCGACGGGCCGCCGAGGCCGTCTGTGCATCGAGGACGGGACTGCCGGTGCTGCCCGCGGTGCCGTCGGCCCAGCAGACCAGGTGGTTTCCCGGTCGTGCTGCCGGCCACGACGGGTCGGCTTCGACGACGGTCGCCAGGGCGACGGGGGTCGCCGATCTCAGGTGCCCGAGGAGGACGCCCAGTTCGGGAAAGGACCGCCGGTCGACGCGCTCGACGAGGACCTCGATCGTGCCGCCGCACGTCAGACCGACGGCCCCGGCGTCGGAGTCGGACACTCCGTAGCGTTCGAGCACGGCGGTGCCGTCCGCGACGGCCTGCTGGGCCAGGTCGTGGACGGCGCCCTCGACGCAGCCGCCGGAGATGCTGCCGGTGACCCCGCCGTCCGGGGCGCAGATCATGAGCGCCCCGGGCCTCCGCGGGGCGGAGCCGAAGGTGGACACGACCGTGGCCACTCCGCTCGGGGTGCCCGCCTCCCACAGCCGGTGCAGTCGCTCCCACAGGGCGTTCACCGTGTGCGCGCCCCTCACAGCAGCTTGTCCGGGGTGATGGGCAGGGCGCGGATCCGGCGCCCGGTGGCGTGGTAGACGGCGTTGCCGATCGCCGCCGTCATCCCGGTCCCCGGGGTCTCGCCGAAGCCGCGTGCCCCCAGAGCCTCCTGCTGTACAGGGTCGGGTTCGTCGAGGAACACCGTCTGGATGCGGGGGATGTCGGCGTTGACGGGCACCAGATAGCCGGAGAGGTTCGGATAGACGACCCGGGCCCGGTGGGGGTCGACCAGGGTGTGCTCGGTGAGGGCGAAGCCGACCGCGCAGACGGCGCCGCCGAGGGCCTGGCTGCGCAGGGTTCTGCGGTTGAGGACGCGGCCGGCGTCGTACGCCCCGGCCATGCGGGTTACCCTGACCCGCCCGGTCCTGGGATCGACGCGCACCTCGGCGAACTCCGCGCCGACCGAGTAGCCGGGAGGGATGGGTACGGGGTCGGCGGTGGCCTCGACCGCTCTGCCGTGCCGGGCGAGGACGGCACGGATGCGTTCGCGGCGCCGGGGTTCGCCGGTCACGTACAGGACCCCGTCCTCCGCGGTGACCTGCTCGGCGGCGACACCGTGCAGGGGGGAGCGGGGGTCGGCGACCGCGATGCCGATGAGCGATCGGCGGGCCGCGGTGCAGGCGCGGGCGACGGCGGCACCGACGCCGGGGACGGTGGCGGACGCGACGGACATGAAGGCGAAGGGATAGTCGGTGTCGCCCAGTTCGAAGCCGACGTCGTCCAGGTCCAGCCCCAGGGTCTGGGCGGCGACCTGGGTCATGACCGTGTAGGTCCCGGTGCCGATGTCGTGGGTGCCGGCCTGGACCACCGCCCGCCCCGCGGTGGAGAGGACCACCCGGGCGCCGGCGCCCGGCCTGCCGCCCGTCGTGTGCGCCGCGGTGGCCATGCCCCAGCCGATCAGGGTGCTGCCGTCGCGCATCGACCGCGGACGCGGATCGCGTTCGCTCCAGCGGAACATGGCCGCTCCGCGCCGGTAGCACTCGATGAGGTGCTTGCTGCCGAACGGTTCGCCGGTCTCGGGGTCGACCGCCGTGTGGTTGCGCAGCCTGAGTTCGACGGGGTCCATGTCCAGCGCGTAGCTCAGTTCGTCGAGGGCCGACTCCAGCCCGAAGGAGCCGACGGCCTCCGGTGGCCGCATGAAGCTCGGTGCGGACAGGTCGAGCCGGACCGCCCGCTGGGCGACGTGCACGTGGGGGCAGGCGTACAGCACGCGGGTGGAGTGGCTGGTGGAGAAGATGCCCTGCTCGGTGCGGGTGACCTGCTGGGTGCTGACGTGGTCGATGGCGGTCAGGGTGCCGTCCCGCCTGGCTCCGATCCGCAGGCGCTGGTGGGCTTCGCCGCGGTGCCCGTTGGAGGTGAAGGTCTGGGCGCGGGAGAGCACCAGCTTCACCGGGCGCCCCAGCTCCCGGGCGACGGCGGCGGTGAGCAGGGTGTGCGGCCAGACCGGGCCCTTGGCGCCGAAACCCCCGCCCAGGAACGGCGAGAGCACACGCACATTGCCGAGGGGGAGGTCCTCAAGCGCCTCGGAGACGCAGATCCTGGTGGCGTGGCCGCCCTGGGCGGACTCGTACACCGTCACCCGGCCGCCGTCCCAGACCGCGGTCGTCGTGGACGGTTCGAGGGGATTGTGGTGGTGCATGGGCGTGGTGTAGGTGACGTCGACGCGGACGTCGGCGTCGGTTAGCCCCGCCGCCACGTCCCCGCGGGTCGTCTCGTTGGGGCCCGCCAGGCCGGGCGGAGGCACGAAGGCGTCGTCGAGCGCGTCGGCGACGGCGGAGCGGGGCCGGCGGGTGTCGTAGGAGACGTCGACGAGCGTGGCGGCGTGCTGGGCCTGCTCCAGTGTCTCGGCGACGACGTAGGCGACGGGCTGCCCGCTGTGGTGGATGTCCGTCTCCTGCAAAGGGAGGGAGCTCTTGAGGAAGCTGAGGTACGTCGGCCGCGTGAGGCGCGGCATGTTCCGGTGGGTGAAGACGGCGACCACCCCGGCCGAGCGCTCGGCCTCTTCGGTGTCGATGCCGGTGATCCGGCCGCGGGCGACGGTGCTCGTCGCGAGGAAGCCGTGCAGCGTTTCGCCGATCACGGCGTCCGCGGCGTAGGTGGCCGTGCCGGTGACCTTGGCGCGACCGTCGATCCGGGGAACGGGACTGCCTACGATCCGGCTCATCGGTCGCCTCCCAGGGCGTCGAGGACGTCGGCGAGGGCGCGCTGCACCAGCTCGACCTTGAATCGGTTGTGCTCGCGCGGCTCGGCGCCGCGCACCAGGTGCCGGCCGGCCGCGGCGACCGCGGCGCCGGTCAGCGGCCGGCCGCGCAGGGCGTCCTCGGCCGCGGCCGAGCGCCACGGACGGGGCGCGACGCCGCCGAAGGCGAGCCGGACGTCGGTCACCACCCTCCCCCGGAAGGCCAGCGCGGCTGCCACGGAGACCACGGCGAACTCGAACGAGGCCCGGTCGCGCAGCTTCAGGTACCGGGAGGTGCGGGCCGCCGGGGAGACGGGGACCTCGACCCCGGTGATGATCTCGCCGCGGCGCAGGGCGGTTTCCCGGTGCGGGGTGGAGCCGGGCAGGAGGTGGAGGTCGGCCAGTGCGATCGAGCGCCGGCCCGCGGGTCCGAGGGTGAGCACGAGGGCGTCCATAGCGGTGAGCGCGACCGCCAGATCGGAGGGGTGCACGGCGATGCAGTGGGAACTGCCGCCGAGGATCGCGTGCCGGCGGTTCTGGCCGTCGATGGCGGGGCAGCCGCTGCCGGGGATGCGCCGGTTGCACGGGCTGCCGCTGTCCCGGTAGTACCCGCAGCGGGTGCGCTGCATGAGGTTGCCGCCGATCGTGGCCCGGTTGCGCACCTGGGGAGACGCCGAGGCGAGCAGGGCCTGGGAAACCGCCGGGAAGCGTTCGCGGACCACCGGGTGATCGGCCACCGTCTGCATCCGGGCGGTGGCCCCGATGTGCAGCCGTCCGTCGCGCAGTTCGACGCCGGAGAGGGGGAGTCCGCCCACGTCCACGACCAGGTCGGGAGCGAGGACGCCGTCCTTCATCAGGTTCGTCAGCTCGGTGCCTCCGGCGATGAACGCCGCGGCGTCGCGGGAGGCGACCAGGCCGGCGGCCTCGGACGGGCCCGAGGCGCGTACGTAGTCGAAGGGATTCATCGTCCGGCCCTCCTGGCGGCGTCCCGCACGGCGTCGACGATGTTCGGGTAGCAGCCGCAACGGCACAGGTTTCCGCTCATGTGCTCCCGGATCTCGTCGTCGGACCGGGCGTGGCCCTCGTCGATGCAGGCGACGGCGGAGAGTATCTGCCCGGGGGTGCAGAATCCGCACTGGAAGGCGTCCCGCCGGATGAAGGCCGCCTGCACGGGGTGCAGTTCGTCCCCGTCGGCCAGGCCCTCGATCGTGGTGATCTCCCGGCCGTCCTCCATGACGGCGAGCGTCAGACAGGACGAGACGCGGCGGCCCTCGACGAGGACCGTGCAGGCCCCGCACTCACCCCGGTCGCAGCCCTTCTTCGTGCCGGTGAGCCCCAGCCGCTCGCGTAACGCGTCCAGGAGGGTGACGCGGGGCTCGACGGTGACCCGGCGCGCCTCGCCGTTGACGCGGAGCGTGATCTCGGCCGTCGGGTCCCCGGGAGCGGGGGCCCCGGCTTCGCCGGCGGCCGCGAGCGCGGGGGCGGCCACGCCGCCCGTCGCGACCAGCCCGGTGGCGGCGATGCCGCCTGCTTTGAGCACGCCGCGGCGGCTGTGCCCGGCGGTGGGGACTTGCTCGTGCTCGGACATATGTCTGCATCTCCTGGATCGCCCCGACACGCTGTTTCCGTGGATAACGGAACCATGTTAACGTCGGAACGGTCAAGGTGATAACTCAGAACTGTTTACATTGATACCGGGGTCGCGCGAGGGTCCGGTGCCGCTGTCCCTCTGCCGCCGTCGCCCGTGCCCTTGCGCGCAATCCGGCGCGCCGGGACCCGCCCCGAGGCACGGGCCCCCGGTCTCAGCCGGCGTCGTCCTCCGCGACGACCGCCAGGATCTGCTCGCCGTACTTCGCGAGCTTGTTCTCGCCGACGCCGCTGACCGAGCCCAGCGAGGGGAGCGACCCGGGGCGCTCCGTGGCGATCTGCCGCAGCGTCGCGTCGTGGAAGATCACGTACGCGGGCACGCCCTGCTCCTTCGCGGTCGCGCCCCGCCACGCGCGCAGCCGCTCGAAGAGCGACGCCGCCTCCGCGGGCAGGTCGGCCGCCTCGGCGCGCCCGGACCCGGACTTCGCCTTCGCCGCCCTGGCCGCCCGCTTGGGCTCGCTGCGCAACGGCACCTTGCGGCCCCGGTAGAGCACCTCGTCGGCTTCCTCGGTGAGCACCAGGGTGCCGTAGTCGCCCTCGACGGCCAGCAGCCCTTTGGCGAGCAACTGCCGCACGACACCGCGCCATTCGTGCTCGGCGAGGTCGTCGCCGACGCCGAAGACGGACAGCGTGTCGTGGTCGTGCTGGATGACCTTCGCCGTCTTCCTGCCCATCAGGATGTCGACGATCTGGCCCGCGCCGAACTTCTGCCGCCGCTCGCGCCGCAGCCGCACCACCGTCGACAGCAGCTTCTGCGCGGCGACCGTGCCGTCCCACGACTCGGGGGGCGTCAGGCACGTGTCGCAGTTGCCGCAGGGGGAGCCGCTCTGGCCGAAGTACGCGAGCAACTGCGAGCGCCGGCAGTCGACGCTCTCGCAGAGCGCGAGCATCGCGTCGAGATGGGCGCTCGCCCGCCGCCGGTGCGCGTCGTCGCCCTCGGAGCCGTCGATGAGCTTGCGCTGCTGGACCACGTCCTGCAGCCCGTACGCCAGCCAGGCGGTGGAGGGAAGCCCGTCGCGGCCGGCGCGGCCGGTCTCCTGGTAGTAGCCCTCGACGGACTTGGGCAGGTCGAGATGGGCGACGTAGCGCACGTCGGGTTTGTCGATGCCCATGCCGAACGCGATGGTGGCGACGATCGCCATGCCCTCTTCGCGCAGGAACCGCGACTGGTGCTCGGCGCGCGTCGCCGCGGGCAGGCCCGCGTGGTACGGCAGCGCGTCGATCCCGTTGCGCACGAGGAAGTCCGCGGTGTCCTCCACGGACTTGCGCGACAGGCAGTAGACGATGCCCGCGTCGCCCGCGTGCTCGGTGCGCAGCAGCTCCAGGAGCTGCTTCTTCGGCTCCCGCTTGGGCACGATGCGGTACTGGATGTTGGGCCGGTCGAAGCTGGCCACGAAGTGCCGCGCCTGCTCCAGCCGCAGCCGCTGCGCGATCTCCGCGTGCGTGGCCTTGGTCGCCGTCGCGGTCAGCGCGATGCGCGGCACGTCCGGCCAGCGCTCGGACAGCGCGGACAGGGCGAGGTAGTCGGGCCGGAAGTCGTGGCCCCACTGCGAGACGCAGTGCGCCTCGTCGATGGCGAACAGCGCGATCGTCCCGCGGTCGAGCAGCCGCATCGTGGACTCCACCCGCAGCCGTTCGGGCGCCAGGTAGAGCAGATCGATCTCGCCCGCGACGAACTCGGCCTCCACCATCCGCCGCTCGTCGGGATCCTGCGTGGAGTTCAGGAACCCGGCCCGCACCCCGAGGGCGCGCAGCGCGTCGACCTGGTCCTGCATGAGCGCGATGAGCGGCGAGATCACCACGCCGGTGCCCGGCCGCACGAGCGCGGGAATCTGGTAGCACAGCGACTTGCCGCCGCCGGTGGGCATCAGCACGAGGGCGTCGCCGCCGCCCACGACATGGTCGATGATCTCCTGCTGACCCTCGCGGAACGACTCGTAGCCGAAGACCTTGCTGAGGACCTGCAGCGCCTCGGTGGAACTCATCGGGCGAGTTTATGCCCCACCACCGACACCCCGCGGGCACACCCCCGGCCGGCCCGGCGGCGCGGTGTCCTCTTCTCCGACCCATGCCCAGCGCTCCGGAATCCTGGACGATTCGCCGTTTCTCGCAGTCCGATCCCGCGGGACCGGGCTGTGCCAGCGTGCCGGCGCTCCTGAGGAGACCGGCCGACTCGATCGAAGCGTGGGGCCCCTGTCGAATGCAGGACATCGTCATCGAGCCGGAGATGACCGAGCACGGACCCTGGCGGTCGGGGCCGGTCTCCTTCCACCTGCCGGACACGGCTGAGGACGGCCCCCCGGGCCGGCACCCCTGTGAACCCGTTCACCTAGAGGGTGAAGCCCGCGGGGAAAGGGTCTGCCGGGTCGAGGAGGTACTGGCCCATGCCGGTGATCCAGGCGCGGCCCGTCACCGTCGGGACCTGCGCGGGCAGGCCGCCGACCTCCGTCTCCGCCTCCAGACGGCCCGTGAACAGGGTGCCCAGCAGCGACTCGTTGACGAAGTCCGCGCCCAGGCGCAGCTCCCCGCGGGCGTGGAGCTGCGCCATCCGCGCCGAGGTGCCCGTGCCGCAGGGGGAGCGGTCGAACCAGCCGGGGTGGATGACCATCGCGTTGCGCGCGTCGGCGGAGCCGCCGGCGGGCGGGGCCGTCAACTGGACGTGCTTGCAGCCGGAGATCCCCGGGTCCGCCGGGTGCACCGGACGGTTCTGCTCGTTGACCGCGTCCATGATCGCCAGGCCCGCGCTCAGCATCCGCTCCTTCTCCGCCTTCGCGAACGGGATGCCGAGGCTCTCGATCGGCAGGATGGCGTAGAAGTTGCCGCCGTACGCCATGTCGTACGTGACCCGCCCGATTCCCGCCACCTCGACCGCGGCGTCCAGCTCCAGCACGAACGACGGAACGTTGCGCAGCGTCACCGACTCCGCCCGCCCGTCCGTCACCGCGACCCGCGCGGTCACCAGCCCCGCGGGCGTGTCCAGCCGGACCTCCGTGACCGGTTCCGTGACCGTGACCATTCCGGTCTCCACCAGCACCGAGGCCACGCCGATCGTGCCGTGCCCGCACATCGGCAGCAGGCCGGAGACCTCGATGTACAGCACGCCGTAGTCGGCGTCGGGCCGCGTCGGCGGCTGCAGGATCGCCCCGCTCATCGCGGCGTGGCCGCGCGGTTCGTTCACCAGCTGTTGCCGGATCTCGTCCAGGTGCCCGGCGAAGTACGCGCGGCGCTCGGCCATCGTGGCGCCCGGCACCACCCCGACGCCTCCGGTGATCACCCGGGTCGGCATCCCCTCGGTGTGCGAGTCGACGGCCGTGAAGTAGCGGGAGGCGCGCACCTCACACCCCCGCCCGGGAGGCCGGGAAAGCTCTGTCGGACGTGCCCTGCGGCATGGCGTTCTCCCTCGTGTGACGGTGGGGCGGTACGGGACGGTCACGTTCCCGGCTCCGGGTCGGCGGGCGGCTCCGCCAGCTCGCCCAGCCGCACCGGCGAGGCGATGGGGCGCCGCGCGAACCCCGCCGCGTCCGGCACCCCGGTCAGGCAGGCGACGTGAGGGCCGCACACGCGGCCCTGGCACTGGCCGAGTCCCGCCCTGCTCACGAGCTTCACGGCACGTGTCCCGAGCGCTTCGCGTTCCTCGACGGAGCGGCGCAGCTCGCCGTACGGGACCTCCTCGCAGCGGCACACGAGGGTGTCCTCGCGCAGCCACGTACGCCATCCGTCCCGCACCGGGTACGCCCGCGCGAGCGCGGCGGCGAACCTGCGTCCGGACCGTACCCGCCGCAGCGCCGCGACCGGGGGCGCCGGGCGTGCGCCGAGCAGCCGGGCCGCGGCGACGCCCGCGACCTCGCCTTCCGCGGCGGCCGGGCCCGCGCCGCCGACACCCGTCAGCTCACCCGCCGCGAACACCCCCGGCACCGATGTGGCCTGGGCGGCGTCGACCGCGACGAACCCGTCGTCGAGCGCGCAGCCGGCGGCGAGAGCCGTCTCCACCTGCGGTACGAACCCGAAGCCCACGCACACCGCGTCGACCGCCACCCGCCGCTCGCTGCCCGGCACGATCCGCCAGCCGGGGTCGAGACGCGCCGTGGTGACCGCCTCCACGCGGTCCGTGCCGTGGGCGGCGACGACGGCGGAGCGGCGCCGGTACGGGATGCGGTGGCGGGCCAGCAGCGCGGCGTAGCCCGCGAGTTCGCCGAACCTGCCGCGTCCGGCGATGACGCCCGCGGGCCGGCGCAGCCAGGCGGTGACCGGCTCCGCGGCCTCCAGCACCCCGGCCACCCCGGCCCCGGCCGCCGTCAGTGACGCGGCGACCGGCAGCAGGAACGGCCCGGTGCCGGCCAGCAGTACGCGCTCGCCGACGCGCACGCCCTGCCCCTTCGCCAGCGCCTGCGCCGCACCGGCGGTGAAGACGCCGGGCAGCTCCCAGCCGGGGAACGGCAGCGCCCTGTCGTACGCCCCGGTCGCCAGCACGAGCGCGGGGGTCTCGACGGTGCGCCCGGCGCGGCCCGGCCCGTCGGCGGGCCCGGTGCGCAGGTGCACCCGGTGCCCGCCGCCGGGCACGGGCTCCAGCGCCCAGACGACGGAGTGCGGCAGATGCTCCACGCCGGGCGGCGGTGCGAACCGCTCCCGGCCGGCGAGGAGGTTCTGCCGGTGGTACTGCCCGCCGAGCGCGGCGCCGGAGTCCACGAGCAGCACGCGGACGCCGAGCCGGGCCGCGGCCCGGGCGGCGGCCATCCCGGCGGGCCCGCCGCCGATGACGACGACGGGGCCGGCGGCGCGCAGCGCGGACCGTCCGGCGCCGGAGCGCTGCGGGCCGGGTCGTCCGCCGGTGGGGTGCGGGCGGGGCGAGTCGGCGGCGGGACGCTTCACCCCGGGTGGGTCGGCGTCGACCCGGTTCGCCCCGGGCCGGTCCGCGGCCGGGCGGTTCACCCCGGGTGGGTCCGCGTCGGGGCGGTTCACGCCGGGACTGTTCACGCGGGCAGCTCCGCGCCGTTCTGGGTGCGGATGTCGTCGCCGTCCTCGGCGAGGCGCTGGCAGGCGCGTACGTCGGGGGCGCCGTTGACGACGACGAGGCAGTCGTGGCAGACGCCGATGCCGCAGAAGACGCCGCGCGGCCGGCCGCCGCCGCGCGTCGTCCGCCAGGAGACCCGGCCGAGCACCAGCAGCAGCCCGGCGATGGTCCGTCCGGACTCGGTGACCAGTTCCTGCCCGTCGACCCGCACGGTCACCGGGCCGCCGGCCCGGCCCTTCCGGGCGGCATCCGCCCGGCTCCCGCCGGCTCCCGCGCCGCCGACGGCCCGCTTCCGGCTGCGCCTACGCCGCCTCATCGGCCGCCGCCTCCCTCATGACCCCCGGCCGGTCCACCCGGAACGGCTTGTCGTCCATCTGCGGCGTCCGCCCCGTGAGGAGATCCGCCAGCAACTGCCCCGTGCCCGCCGCCAGTCCGATGCCCGCGCCCTCGTGCCCGGTGGCGTGCCACAGCCCGGGACGCCGCGGGTCCTCGCCGATCACCGGCAGGTGGTCCGGGACGTACGGACGGAAGCCTCCGTACGCGCGGATCACGGGCACTCCGGCGAGTACCGGGAACAGCCCGGCGGCCTTGCGCGCCAGCTCCCGCAGCACCGCCACCCGCACCGTCTCGTCGAAGCCGACCCGCTCCCGGCTGGAGCCGATGAGCACCGTCCCGGCCCGCGTCGCCTCCACGACGGTCGACGTCTGCAGGCCGGCGGTGCCGCCGGCGACCGCGCCGACGTAGTCGGCGTCGTAGACCTTGTGCCGCACCGTGCCCGCGGGCAGCGCGGCGGTGACGAGGACCATCCCGCGCCGCGGCAGCACCGCGACCGGGGCGCCCGCCGCCGCGGAGAACCGGCCGGCCCACGGACCGCAGGCGTTGACGACCGCCCGGCACGGCACGGTGTCCCGGTCGGTGCGCACCCCGGTGACGGCGCCCGCGGCGCCGGTGGTGACCCCCAGCGCGGTGACGCCGGACCGCACCCGCCCGCCCCGCGCCCGTACCGCGGCCAGCAGCGCGGTCGTCGCGAGCACCGGCTGCACCTGGCCGTCCTGCGGGTAGTGCACGGCGGCCTCCACGTCCGCGGTCAGATGCGGCTCCAGCGCGCCGGCTCCGGCCGGGCTCACCGGCTCCGCCTGCACCCCCGCGGTGCGCTGGGCGGCGGCGAAGTCCGTGAGCGCGCCGGCCGCCGCCGGGGTGGTGGCGACGACGAGGCCGCCCTTGGCCTCCCACTCCGCCTCCGCGCGGCGCGGGCCGAGCAGGTCGCGCACCTCGGCGAGAAGCTGCGGCCAGCGGCGGCGGGAGTGCTGAGCGAGCGTCAGCTCGGGGCCCGGTGCCTTGTCGGAGACCAGGACGTTGCCCTCGCCGGCGGCGGTGGTGCCGCCGGCGGGCGCCCCGCGGTCCAGTACGGCGACCGACAGTCCGGCGGCGGTGAGCGCCTCGGCGCAGGCCGCGCCGATCACCCCGGCGCCCACGACCACGACGTCGTACGCCACCTGCCGCCACCTCCGTTCATGAAAACGAACGTCAACGAGCGTATGGAGGGCGCCGGTCGGCGAGTTGCGACAGCGTGCCCTTGGCGATCCCGGAGGCGCGCGCCAGCCCGGAGAGGGTGAGCCCCGCCCGCGTCCGCAGCGCCCGCAGATTGGCCCCGAGCACCCGGCCTGCCTCTTCCCGTACCACCGGACCTCCTCGACGCCTCGTGCGAGAGGCTACCGCGCGCCCGGCGAGGCGGCGCCGGACGTATTCACTATTCGCGTATCGTCGTTTTCATTGGTCGGCCCATTGGCGCGGAGAGCTGACCCCCATTTCCCGTGCAATAGGGGCCGTTGTTACTCAGGGGTTGTCGTGTGCATGTCTCGGATGTTTTCATGGCCGACCGGACAGCGCGCGCACAATCCTTGATCCCCCCACATCCACCCCCCACCTGAAGAAGGAGACCAGGATGGCTGCACATCCGGGTTTCGACCGCCGCGCACTGCTGCGCGGTGGACTGACCGCCTCCGCGGCCGGAGCGCTCGGGCTCGGCGCGGCGGGACTCGCACACGCCACGCCCAGGTCAGCGACCACCTCCGCACCCGCCGCACCCCGCGGCGCCCGCTCCCTCGCGGCGCCCGAGCCGCGCATCTACACCACCGCGGAATGGGGCGCCCGGCCGCCGCAAACCGACATCGTCGTCCTCGACCACGTGCCGACGTACATCGCCGTCCACCACACCGCGGAACCCGGAAACAGCGAGGATTACTCGCTCGAACACGCCATGGAAATCTGCCGGTCCATCCAGAACTTCCACATGGACACCCGGGGCTGGGGCGACACCGGCCAGCAGTTCACCATCAGCCGCGGCGGTTACCACCTCGAAGGCCGGCACCAGAGCCTGGACGTCGTGCGCGGCGGCACTCAGCACGTGCAGGGCGCCAACGTCGGCGGCCGCAACAGCGAGGTCATCGGGATCGAGAACGAGGGCCTGTACACCGACGTCGACGTGCCCACCGCGCTGTGGGACGCGCTCGTCGCGATGGTCGCCTGGATCGCCGGCCAGTACGGGCGGCCGGTCGAGAACATCATGGGCCATCGCGACTTCAACTCCACCGAATGCCCGGGCGAGGTGCTCTACGGCCGCCTGCCCGAGCTGCGCGAGGCGGTGGCCGGGGTGCTCGGTGCGCCGAAGCCGGCCCCGCTTGCCGTCTGGCCGCTGCTGCGCCCCGGCGACAGCGGGCCCGTGGTCCGCGCGGGGCAGCACCTGCTGCGCGCCCGCGGGTTCACCGGGGTGGCGGCCGACGGGGTCTTCGGCCCGGCCACGAAGCGGGCCGTGGCCAAGCTCGCCCAGGTCGACGGCGTCGAGCGGCACTCCTGCTCGGCGGAGTTCCACAAGCGCGCCGACGAGACGGGCTACCTGGGCTCGGACATCTGGCCGCTGATCACCCCGCGCGGGCGCGCCGGGACGAACGGCGAGGTCGCGAAGGCCCTGGAGGTGCTGACCGGCCGCGGGCGGCGGGCGCCGTCGAACCGGGAGCTGGACACGGCGGTATGGAAGCAGTTGCTGTCCTGAGGGCCTGACCGGGTACGGACCGGGCGCGGCAGCGCGCCCCGTCGCCCACGGCCCGTCAGGGGTACGGAACGACACCGCGACCGCCGCGTGCAGCCCTTCGCCGGGCGGCGCGGCGGTCGCCGGCGTCAGCGCCGCCCCGCCACGAACGGCCGGAGCTTGTCGGCGAGAGCCTCGCTCGTCACCAACTGGAAGTCATCGGCCAGAAAGAGGGCCGACTCGGGGCACGTCTGTTCGGGGCTCGTCGTGCCGTCGAGGGCGAACGTGGTCACCGGCTCGCCCGTGGCGGCCTCGAAGACCCGGAAAACGTAACGCGCGGTCTTCACGTCGTACTCGCCGTCGCCGGTGTTGTTCGAGCCGCCGACGTAGGTGCAGGTGCCGACCGTGCGGCTGTCGTGGGTGTCGTCGTCGTACTGGCAGACCACGAGCTGGGTGTCGATGCGGGGGCGGGCCGGCGCCCAGTCGGCGGGCAGTTGCGGGGGCTCGCTCTCGTCGACGGCGATGGTGTCCTTGAAGAGCACGGCCGGGTGCGGCCCGGCGCCTTCATAGGCGGGTCCGCCGGGGAGGTAGGGCTTGACCTCGGCGGCCTCGAACGGCCCGGTGAAGTCGCAGGCGTCCTCGCTGGTCGTCACCGTCTGCCGCGCCGGCGGCGGCGTACGCGGCAACGGGTCGGGGGAAGCCGCCGGGCTCGCCGTCTTCGGCCCCTTTGCGCCCTCGTCGCCGTCTCCGCCGGTGCAGGCGGCCGGCCCGGCCCCACCCGCGACGGCGAACAGCACGAGCCCGGCCACGCCGCGCCGTACACGTCCCACGATGCCCGCTCCCTCTCCGACGCCGGGGTCCCGCCCGCACCGTACCGCCACCGCCCCGGGACGGGTCCCCGCCGGATTGCGCGCTGACGGTCGGGCTGGGGCCGATTACCGGAGGTCTCTTGGTGGTTGGGCAGGGGGCGAGCAGTGCCGGAGGGTGTCGTCCGACGGCTTCGTGCTGCTGCCGCGCTCCGCCGCCGAACACCTGCTCCCCGCCACCGCCCCGCCCGGCCCTCACCGACGTGCTGCCGCCGGTGCCCCGGGTGCCGCGTCCGGCCGTCATGCGGTGGGCGGCACGGAGCGGTCAAGAGGTGAGCGGCGCGGGCGGGCGGCGGCGAGCGTGCCGCACGCGTCACCCGAGGCGCCCGCGGGCCTCGCGCCGTCCACCCCGCCTCTCACCTGTGGCAGGAGCCGCCCGGCCGCTGCTCGCGGGACGCGGTCCCGCCCGTGACCGCGTGCGCCTTCCTTCATGTTGTTGAAGAATGAATCAGTCCGCTTCGGGCGTTGCCGCCATCTCCTCTACAAAAAATCAAGTCATCACCAAGTGGGACGTTCCATACTTGAGTGCGAGGTGCGAGTCGCTCACACCTCCCTGTCGATCCGTTACGGATCACGCTGAACCCGTGGCGGGCCGGGGCCAACGGCTCCCGGCCCCGGTCCGCACCGGTGACCGCACGGACTGTCCACGGCCCCCCGGGTGACACCGCCTCGGAACCGTCTGGACGCCACCCCCCTCACCCCGGTCCATCCCGGCATCGCCACGGCGCTGTGGCACTGATGTCCGGGCGCACACAGTTCACAGCTCAATGGAGGCAACTTTCATGGTGAGTCGGCGCAGGGTGCTCGCTGCGGGTATGGCCACAGCGGGCGTCGGCGTGACCGGAGCGGCGTTGGTGCCGCTGGCGACCGCACCGGCCGGGGCAGAGCCCGCCGGGGCGGAGCCCGCGGCCGGTGCAGCGCTCGCGGTCACGCCTTTCACCCAGCCCATGCCGCTGCCCGCGGTGCTGTCGCCGGTGTCGACCGGCGGCGGCGTCGACACCTACGTGATGACCATGAGATCGGGCACCGCGGAGATAATCCCGGGCGTCGAGTCGGAGGTGTTCACGTTCAACGGGGAGTTCCCCGGTCCGCTGATCAAGGCGCGCCGGGGCCGGCCCGTCGTCATCGAGCAGCGCAACCGGCTCGACGTGCCCACCTCGGTACACCTGCACGGAGGAGAGGTGGCGGCGGAACACGACGGCCAGCCGATGGCGACCATCGCCCCGGGCGAGGACCGTACGTACTACTACCCCAACACCCAGCCGCACGCCTCGCTCTGGTACCACGACCACGCCCACCACATCGAGTCCGAGAACGTCTACCGCGGCCTGGCGGGCCAGTACCTCCTCACCGACGAGGAAGAGGAGGCGCTGCCGCTGCCCACGGGGGAATACGACCTGCCCATCGCCATCCGCGACGCCAATGTGGACGCGACCGGCCTGCACTACACCATGGGCGACCGGCAGCGCTCCACGATGATCGCCAACGGCAAGGCGTACCCGTACGTCGAGGTCGCCGCCCGCAAGTACCGCATCCGCCTGCTCAACTGCTCCAACCAGCGCTTCATGGAGCTGGGCCTGGAGGACGGCAGCGAGATGATCCAGATCGGCTCCGACGGCGGACTGCTGCCCCGCCCCTACCCCACCACCGCGATCCCGCTGTCCGCCGCCGAGCGCGCCGACGTCGTCATCGACTTCTCCCGCTACGCCGTCGGCAGCAGCGTCGTGCTGACGAACACCGGCGGCTTCGGGGACCCCGAGCTCGTCGGCCAGGTCCTGCGCTTCGACATCGTCCGTACCGCGAAGGACAGCAGCCGCGTCCCGGACGTGCTGCGCGAGCTGCCGCCGCTGCCCGAGCCGACCGCCGAGCGCACCGTCACGCTGCGGATGGACGAGGACGGCCGGCCGGACCCGCAGGCGTACATCGACGAGAAGCTGTACGACCCGGACCGGGTGGACCAGCAGGTCCGCTTCGGAGCCAGCGAGATCTGGACCATCAGGAACCTCAACCAGATCGCGTGGCACAACTTCCACATGCACCTGGTCCAGTTCCGCATCCTGGACCGGGACGGCCAGGCACCGGGGCCCGGAGAGGCAGGGCTCAAGGACACCGTCAACCTGCGCCCGAACGAGACGGTCAGGGTGCAGGCGACGTTCGACACCCACCAGGGGTCGTACGTCTACCACTGCCACATGCTCGACCACTCCGCGATGGGCATGATGGCGACGATGAAGATCGCCTGACGCCCGGCCGGCCGGCGCGCCGGCCGGGGATGCGCCCCCCGGCCGGCGTCGCCGCCCCGCTCACGGAGCCCAGGGTGGCGCCACCGCCCAGGTGGTGTCCTCGGTGTAGGCGGCGGGGTTGTCCCAGGGGTTGCCCCCGCCCTGCCGGGCGAGCCACACCTCGGCGTCGATGTGGCCTGCGAAGCTGCCGGGGAAGTTCGCCGAGGACAGCCGCACGCCGCCGCTGCCGGCCGTCGGGCAGAACGTGGCGTCCTCGCGGAACAGCACGCCGTCCCCCGCCTCGCGGCGCACCCGGTGCTCCCGGTGGCGCAGATACTCGCCGGGGTGGTTGCGCGGCTCGAAGGAGTAGCACAGCGGCTTCCCGAGACCGCGTACTACCTTTCAGGTGGCGTCCTGCCTGAGCAGGTCGCCGCTGCCCGCGGTGACGACCTCGGTGGTGGCGAGGGCGTCGGTGTGGCGCAGGTAGCGGTCGGTGGCCGGGGGTGCTCACGCGCAGCGAGACGTACGAGACGCGGCCCGCCAGCAGAGTGCGCTGGACCTGATGAACGCGGCACCCTGACGGCCGGGCCGAACCGGGGCCTCGCGGGGCCCGGCCCCCGAGCGGTCCGGCCGCCGCGTCACCGGTGCGCTCACCCCCGGGGGAGCGGGGGAGCGGGCCGCCCCCGGCGGGCACTCACCCGACTGCGGGCGCAGCGCTGGTGCCTCCGGCGGGTGTGACCCAGGCTCGGGAGAGGACTGGGGAGCACACCCCGGGCGTACGGCCCGGGGGAACGGAGTGTGGCTGGGATGGAGACTGCGCCGGTCGTCGTGGGTGTGGACGGCTCCGCGGCGGGCCTCGACGCGGTCGCGGCCGCCGCTCGGGAGGCGAGGCTGCGCCGGTGCGGCCTGCGGGTGGTGCACGCGCTTCTCTGGCCGGCCTTCGGCGCCTACCCCGGCGCCGCCGTCATGCTCCCCGGCGATTCCGCGCTGCGCGAGGAGGCCGAGAAGATCGTCGCCGACGCCGTCGCACACGCCCGGCGGACGGAGCCCGCCGTCACCTCCCACGGAGCCGTCATGACCGGCGAGGCGATGCAGGTCATGGTCAAGGAGACGGAGACCGCGCAGTTGGCGGTGGTCGCCCGCCGGGGCCGCGGCGCGTTCGCCCGGCTGCTCGTGGGCTCCACGGCGGTCCACCTGTCGGCGTACGGCCACTGCCCCGTGCTCGTCGTCCGGCCCGGCGGCGCCGGTCCCGGCGGGCCGGTGCTGCTGGCGGTCGACGGCTCTCCGGCCGGGGCCGCCGCCATCGACTTCGCCTTCGACGAGGCCGCCAGGAGGGACGTCGGGCTGGTCGCCCTGCACGTGTGGAGCGCCTGGGCCAGGTACCCGCCGCGGGCGGACGCACCGGTCCGGTCCGCCGCGGCCGACCCGGCCGCGGAAGGCGACCGGGTGCTCGCCGAGGCGCTGGCGGGAGCGGAGAAGACCTATCCGGGCGTACGGGTGGAACGCACCGCCGTCGAGGGATCGGTCCGCGAACTGCTCATCGAGGCGAGCAAGGACGCCGGCCTCCTCGTCACCGGCGCCCGCGGATACGGCGGCTTCGCCGGGCTCCTCCTCGGCTCGGTCAGCCACGCACTCCTGCAGCACGCGCACTGCCCGGTCGCCGTCGTGCGCGGCGCGGAACGCCTCTGACCCGCCCCCGACCCGTCTTCGACCCGCCCCCGCCCCGGCCCTGACCGGCCCTGACACCCGCCGCACCGACGGCCGAAGGACCTGGAGAGGCACGATGGAGACCTCGATCACCCCCAAGGCACTCGCGGAGCTGCGCGAGCGGCGCCCGTACCCCGCCGTGTCGCTCACCCTGCCCACCCATCGGGGAGCATCCCACAACGCCGAGGACGCGGTACGGCTGCGCAACGTCCTCGCCGAGGCCGAGCGGCAGCTCGACCGCGACCCCGACGCGACGCGCGCGGCCCGCCAGGAGGTCCGCGCGCAGCTCGCCGCGGCGGCCGACGAGATCGATCTGTCCCAGGCGCTCGACGGCCTGGCCGTCTTCGCCGCCGCGGGCGAGCATCACGTGTTCGCTCTCCCGCGCACCGCCCCCGAACGGGTCGTCGTGTCGGACTCGTTCCTCACCCGCAATCTGGTCGCGGCCTATACGTCCCAGCGCCCGTACTGGGTGCTGTCCGTGGCAGCCGACCGCGCCACCCTGTGGAGTGGATCGGAGCAGCACGTCACCGAGGCCGCCGTCGGCGGCTTCCCGATGACCCGCACCGTGGACAACCCCGACACCGAGCGCGAGGAGCGCATCGGCGACACGCCCAGCAAGTTCCGCGACGAGGAGGTGCGCGCCTTCCTGCGCGACGCCGACGCGGCGATGCGCACCGTCCTCGACAGGGACCCCAGACCCCTCTACGTCACCGGCGAGGACGCGGCTCTCTCCCTCCTCGCCGACACCGGCGCCGCCACCGCCACCGCCGTTCACGTCCACCACAGCGGCCTGGCGCAGGGCCCCCCGGACGCGGTCGCCAGAGCCGTCGCCCCGGCCCGGGAGGCGCAGGCGCGCCGGCACACCGACGAGGCCGTCGCCGCCGTGGAGGAGGCCCTGGGCCGCCGGGCCTTCGCGGGCGGCGTGGACGAGGTGTGGTCCGAGGTCTCCGAAGGCCGCGTCCACCACCTGGTCGTCGAGGAGAACTACCGTGTCACGGTCCGTTCCGCCGAGGACGAGCACCTGATCCCCGCCGAGGACGACGACCCGCGGGCACGCCACGACATCGTCGACGAGATCGTCGAGAAGGCGCTCGACACCGGCGCGGAGGTCACCTTCGTGCCCGACGACGCCCTCGCGGACCACGACCACATCGCGGCGGTCCTGCGGTACTGAACGCCGCTGCCGGCCGCCGGCCGATGAGTTCCGGGTGTCCGCGCCGTCGTAAGGGATGACAGCAAGCCGCGCGGGGACCGCCCACGCCGGAGTCGTCACCAACCAGGAGTCATCTCTCATGCGCACCTTGATCAGCACTGCCTTCGTCTCCCTCGACGGCGTCGTGGAGGCCCCCGGCGGCGAACCCGGTTACCGCAACTCCGGCTGGACCTTCAAGGACGTCGAGTTCCGCCCCGAGGCGTACGAGTTGAAGGCCCGGGAGCAGGAGGAGGCCGGCGCCCTGATGCTGGGCCGGAACAGCTACGAGGCGTTCAGCCCGGTGTGGCCGGGCATGGACGAGTTCGCCCGCTACAAGGTCCTGCCGAAGTACGTCGTCTCCACCACGCTGGCCGAGGACGACCTCGTCACCGACTGGGGCGACATCACCGTCCTGCGCTCCCTCGACGACGTCGCGGCCCTGAAGCGGACGGAAGGCGGCCCGATCATCGTCCACGGCAGCGCCACGCTCAACCACCACCTCTCCGACGCCGGCCTCATCGACCGCTACCACCTGCTGGTCTTCCCTCTGCTGCTGGGCGCGGGCAAGCGCCTGTACAGCGACACCTCCAAGGACACCCAGAAGCTGAAGCTGGTCGAGCACGAGGTCTACGCCAACGGTGTGCAGAAGAACGTCTTCGACGTCATCCACTGACGCGCGCGTCACCGCCCGCGCGGCCGGACACGGCTGCACGGGCGGTGGGTACGTCAGAGCTCGACGGCCTTGGCGAAGGCCACGAAGTCGGCCCAGGCGGTGGGGGTCAGGGTGAGCTGACCGCCGTCCCGGTCCTTGGTGTCCCGGACGTGGACGGCCCGCGATGTGAGCAGGCGGTCTACCTCTCCGCCTCGGCCCTGGCGGGCATAGCCCGCTTCGCGGTCCTCCGAGCCCTTGTCTTCACCACCCCCCGCCCCGAGCCCCGCACCCGGGCCCTGCCCAAGCCGCGGACGGCCAAGACGTCGGTCACGATCGCCGCGTAGGACGTAGGGCCCGGCCCCGGCAGAGGGCCCCAGCCGGCGGTTGCTCAGCAGGTGGAGTGGAAGAGGCCGCCCACCGGGCCGGCTGCGGCGAGGGAGTTGTACAGCTCCACCGCCTCGGGTGTGGGGGCCACGTGGGCCTCGATGTCCTTCTCCGCGAGGAGTGCCAGCGTTTCCGGCATCGTCCCGAGGCGGCGGTCCATGCCCTCGCTGAGGACGACCACCGTGGCTCCGTGGTCCAGCAGTTCGCGGATCTCCTCCGGGCGGATGCCCGGGTCGTGGCGGGTGCCGTACTCGTTCCAGTCCCAGGCGTGGCCGCCGCCCGGGAACAGCTTGAAGTCCTTGCCCTCGCCGAGCCCTTCGACCACCATCCGGCCCCACGACAGGTGCGTGATCCTCGGTGAGCGCTCCATCGTGGTCCTTCTCCCGGTCTTGTGAGACGTCGGAGTCCTACGGCGGCCATCGTAGGGCCGGCCGCGGCAGCACAAGCCGTGCACGCCGCACGCACGACGGGAACGGGCCGGCCCCCGCGGGAGGGCCGGCCCGTTGGGTCAGGACGGGGTCACTTCAGGTCGAAGCGGTCCAGGGTCATGACCTTGTCCCAGGCCGCGACGAAGTCGTGCACGAACTTCTCCTTCGCGTCGTCGCTCGCGTACACCTCCGCCAGCGCGCGCAGCTCCGAGTTCGAGCCGAAGACCAGGTCCGCGCGGGTGCCCGTCCACGTGACCTCGCCGGTCGCGTCGCGGCCCTCGAAGAGCTGGCCCTCGCCGTCGACCGACGCCCAGGTGATGTCGAGGTCGAGCAGGTTGACGAAGAAGTCGTTCGTCAGCGTGCCCGGGGCCTCGGTGAAGGCGCCGTGGGCGGACTGCTGGTGGTTGGCGCCCAGGACGCGCAGGCCGCCGACGAGGACGGTCATCTCCGGGGCGGTCAGGCTGAGGAGGTTGGCACGGTCGAGGAGGAGGTACTCGGCCGGGAGACGCTGGTCCTTGGCCAGGTAGTTGCGGAAGCCGTCCGCGGTCGGCTCCAGCGCGGCGAAGGACTCGGTGTCCGTCTGCTCCGCCGTGGCGTCCGTACGGCCAGGGGTGAACGGAACCTGGACCTCGACGCCGGCGTCCTTGGCCGCCTTCTCCACACCCGCGGCGCCGGCGAGGACGATCAGGTCGGCCAGCGAGATCCGCTTGCCGCCGGACTGGGCGGAGTTGAACTCCTCCTGCACGCTCTCCAGCGTGCGCAGCACACGCGCCAGCCGGTCGGGCTCGTTGACGTCCCAGCCGATCTGCGGCTGCAGCCGGATGCGCGCGCCGTTGGCGCCGCCGCGCTTGTCGCTGTCACGGTACGTCGACGCCGACGCCCACGCCGTGGCGACCAGCTCGGAGACGGACAGGCCGGACTCCAGCAGCCGGGTCTTCAGCGCCGCGACGTCCACCGCGTCGACCAGCTCGTGCGTGACCTCCGGCACCGGGTCCTGCCAGATCAGGTTCTCGTCCGGCACCTCCGGGCCGACGTAGCGCACCTTCGGGCCCATGTCGCGGTGGGTGAGCTTGAACCAGGCGCGGGCGAAGGCGTCCGCGAACTCCGCGGGGTTGTCCTTGAAGCGCCGGGAGATCTGCTCGTACGAGGGGTCGACGCGCAGCGACAGGTCCGTCGTCAGCATCGTCGGGGCGTGCCGCTTCGACGGGTCGTGGGCGTCGGGGACGGTGCCCGCGCCGGCGCCGTCCTTCGGCCGCCACTGGTGGGCGCCCGCGGGGCTCTTGAACAGCTCCCACTCGTAGCCGAAGAGGATCTCGAAGAAGCTGTTGTCCCAGGTGGTGGGGGTGTCGGTCCAGATGCCTTCGAGGCCGCTGGTGATCGCGTCGCCGCCCTTGCCGGTGCCGTGGGTGCTGGCCCAGCCCAGGCCCATGGCCTCGATCGGGGCGCCCTCGGGGGCGGGGCCGACGGCGTCGGCGGGGCCGTTGCCGTGGGTCTTGCCGAAGGTGTGGCCGCCGGCGATGAGGGCGACGGTCTCCTCGTCGTTCATCGCCATCCGGCGGAAGGTCTCCCGGATGTCGCGGGCCGCGGCGAGCGGGTCGGGGTTGCCGTTGGGGCCCTCGGGGTTGACGTAGATGAGGCCCATCTGCACAGCGCCGAGCGGGTTCTCCAGCTCGCGGTCGCCGCTGTAGCGGCTGTCACCGAGCCACTCGGTCTCGGGGCCCCAGTAGACGTCCTCCTCGGCCTCCCAGACGTCCGCGCGCCCGCCGGCGAAGCCGAAGGTCTTCAGGCCCATGGACTCCAGCGCGACGTTGCCGGAGAGGATCATCAGGTCGGCCCAGGACAGGTTCTGCCCGTACTTCTGCTTCACCGGCCACAGCAGCCGGCGGGCCTTGTCGAGGTTGCCGTTGTCCGGCCAGCTGTTCAGCGGCGCGAAGCGCTGCTGGCCCGAGCCGGCACCGCCGCGGCCGTCGTGGATGCGGTACGTACCGGCGCTGTGCCACGCCATCCGGATGATCAGCGGGCCGTAGTTGCCGAAGTCGGCCGGCCACCAGTCCTGCGAGGTCGTCAGGACCTCGGCGATGTCCCGCTTGACCGCGGCCAGGTCCAGGCTGCGGAACGCCTCGGCGTAGTCGAAGTCCTCGCCGAGGGGGTTGGAGGCGGGCTGGTTCTTGGTGAGGATCTTCACGTTGAGGCGCTCGGGCCACCACTGGCGGTTGCCACCGCCCTGGGTCGGGTGCGGGGCGCGGCCGTGTGCGACGGGGCAGCCTGCCGCGCCCTCCGGGTTGCTGTCGGTGACGTGTGCTTCAGGCTTGTCGGCCATGAAAATCCTTCCGGACCATGCGGTTGAGAGTGCGGTGCGCGGGGGCCGCGGGGCGGAGGAAGTTCGGAAGTGCCGGGGCAGGCGTGGGCAAACCGTGCGGCGTGGCCGGTTTATGCCTGGACGCGACCCTCGAACCGGGCTCCGAGCAGCCGTGCGGTTCGAAACGGCGGCGTACGCGCATGTCGGAGTCTTCGTCTCCTGCCGTACGAGGTCTTCCTGTTTCCTGTGGCTGGCGCCGTGTCCGATCCTACGGTGGACTCATTCTAAGTCAAGAAGGACGCCAACTTCGTATCGGATCGGAGTAATCTGAGCAGAGGTTACCCCCCGGATTCGGACACCTGTCCCCGGAAGCTGGCGGGACGAACGTCAGAGCCAGCCGTTGCAGCGGAAGCCCCGGTGGACCACGACGCACGCCACCGCGATGACCAGCAGCGTCGCCGGATACCCGTAGACGGAGTCCAGCTCCGGCATGTGCGCGAAGTTCATCCCGTACACCCCGCACACCATGGTCGGGATCGCAATGATCGCCGCCCACGCCGTGATCTTCCGCATGTCCTCGTTCTGCGCCACGGTCACCTGCGCCAGATGCGCCTGGAGTATGGAGTCCAGCAGCACGTCGTACGACGTGATCTGGTCGGTGATCCGCTGCAGGTGGTCGGCGACGTCCCGGAAGTAGGCCCGTATCCCCGGCGCGATGTGCGGCATGGGGCGGGTGGCGAGCCGCTGCAGCGGCCGGTCCAGCGGCGTGACGGCCCGGCGCAGTTCCAGCAGCTCGCGTTTGAGCTGGTAGATCCGGCCCGCGTCGCCGCTTCGGGCGTGCTCGCTGAAGACGGCGGACTCCACGTCGTCGATGTCGCGCTGCACCGCGTCGGTCACCGCGAGGTAGTCGTCGACGACGTGGTCGGCTATCGCGTGCAGCACGGCCGCCGGCCCCTGGGCGAGCTGCTCCGGCGACGCCTCCAGCGTCTCGCGCAGCGGGCCCAGCGAGCCGTGCGGCCCGTGCCGGATGGTGATGACGAAGTCGGGTCCGGCGAAGACCATCAGCTCGCCGGTGTCGACGACCTCGCTGGTCGCGGTCAGCTCCGCGTGCTCGACGTAGCGCACGGTCTTGAAGACGGCGAAGAGCGTGTCGTCGTACTGCTCGACCTTGGGCCGCTGATGCGCGTGCACCGCATCCTCGACCGCCAGCGGATGCAGCCCGAACAGGTCCGCGAGCCCGGCGAACTCCTCCTGGCGCGGCTCGTGCAGCCCGATCCACACGAACCCCCGGCCGCGCCTGCGCACCTGCCGCCGCGCCTCGGCGGCCGGGCAGTTGCCCTGCTGCAGGCGCATGCCGTCCAGGTACGACACGCAGTTCACCACGGAGCTGCCGAGCGGCGAGCGGGCGTGGTGGCTCAGGTCCACGGTGCACCGGGGTGCCCTGCGCACCACGTGGCGGAGGCTCTTGATCATCGACACTGCGGGCTCCTTCGGCGGACCGGTGGCCAGTCTGCCACCGGTCCGCCGCGCGCCTGACTCCCCGGTGGCGATCACCTGCGGCTCCGGAGGGGAGCTCGGAGCGCGGTCAGTCCCCGGCCGTGCGCCCCCGGCGTCGTTGCACGTAGATGCGCCCGTCCTGTCCGCCGGTGTACTCCAGGCGCACGACTCCGGGGACGGCGGCGTCGGCGATCCGGGCGGGGTCGGCCCAGTAGCCGACGTTGGGATTGCGGAAGAAGGTGGCCCACAACCCGCCGTCGGCGTCGGTGAAGAAGTTGTTGTGCCCGGCGCCGACCCCCGCGGTCCAGCGCCGGGAGTAGGGGCCTTCGAAGCGGTCGGCGACGGCGACGACGGCGTCGTACTGGTACTGGACACGGCCGGTGCCGCCGGGTTCGTAGGCGTGCCGGGTGCTGCCGTAGGCGTCGAGGCTGGCGCGGTTCCATGCGGCGTGCAGCAGGAAGTACTTCCCGCGGTGGCGGAAGACGTAGGCGCCTTCCAGGTACGGCTCGGGGGAGTAGCGCTGCTGGGTGAAGCGCGGCAGGTCCGTCGCCGGGACGATGTCCTCCATGTCGTCGCGGAACTTCGCGTACAGGTCGTTGTGCAGGACCAGCCAGGCGTCGTCGCCCTCGGCGTACAGGCTGCCGTCGATGTGGTGGTACGCACCGGGCTCGATGAACGACGGGCCGCCCTTGACCGGGTCGCCGAAGGGCTTGCCGAGACTCCCCTCCACCAGCCGGTACGGACCCTCCAGCCCGCCCTCGCTGACCAGCATGAACGACCCGACCAGGCGCGAGTGGTCGCCCATGCACGCCACGATGTACCAGCGCCCGGCGACGTAGTGCACCTCCGGCGCCCAGACGTTGGCGCGCTTGCCGAACATGTCGTCGTGCCAGTACTCCTGCCAGGGCGCGACGACGGTGTGCCCGGCCCGGTTCTCCCCGGTGAACTCCGGCGACCAGACCTTGCCCTTCTCGGCGTCCGGCCGGATGCCGGTGGTGTCCGCCAGCCGCCAGGGACCGTGCAGGGAGCGGGCCGTCCACACGAAGATCCCGTCGTTCCACGGGCTCGCCGACTCCAGCCCGGGGACACGGGTGGTCCCGGTGGCGACATAGAGCGGACGGCCGTCCACCTCGAAGCAGTTGACGTAGGTGTCACGCATCCACACCCGGCCCAGGTCCTCGTCACGCGGGCGCAACTCCAGCGGCAGCACGAAGGAGTTGTCCTCGCGCGGCCACAGGTCGGCGCGGGTGTCGGCGAGTCCGTACGGCTCGGGGTCCGGCCAGTTCCCCGCGGCACCGCCGCCGCCCGCGGCCGGGGCCGCGTCCGTTGATCCGGGAGCCGTCGCCGAGGCCGGTACGGGCGCCAGCGCCGCCGCCGCTCCCACGGAGCCGGCGCCGGCGAGCAGGGACCGCCGGCCGATGGGCGAACCGCTCGCTGAGTGAGTCATCTTCTCTCGTCCTCCCTCGTCGTGCCGCTCGCACCGGCGGCAGCCTGGCGCACAGCATGCGAACGCCCGGAGATTTTCGTCAACAGGTCGGAAAAATAATCCGGCCGGGCCGTACCCGCCGCCGGATCCGCGCCCCGGAGCATCCCCGCAGGTCACGCGCAACTCCCTCGTGCGTCAGTCGCGGCGAAGTCGTGTGACGGGAGTCTTGCGGTCGTGTGTATCTTTTTTCCGACCTGTTGACGAAAAACGCGGGGCGTCTCCATGCTGTCGGCCATGCACCCCTCCGCCGGCCCTCTCTCCCGCCTCCGCCGCGAGCACGAAGAGCGCGTGCTCTCCCTGCTGCGCAGGCACGGCCCTCTCAGCCGCGGCGAACTCGGGACCCGCTGCGGGCTGTCCCGCACCACGCTGTACGACATCGTCGGCGACCTCGTCGCCAACGGCGCCGTCGTCGCCGCCGTACCGCTGGCCGAGGAGCGGCGGCGCGGCCGGCCCGTGGAGAAGCTCTCCCTCAACCCCGACGCCGGGCAGGCGCTCGGCATCGACTTCGCCCGCCGCGCCGTCCACGTCGCCGCCGTCAACGTCGCCCACGAGATCGTCGGTTCCGCCAGCGAGCAGCACGCCCCCGACCTGTCCTGGGAGGAGCGCGTACGGCTCGCGGAACGGCTCGTCTCCACCCTCACCGGCGGCGCCCTGCGCCTCGGTGCGCTCGACGCCATCGGCGTCGGCGTCGTCGGCCCCATCGGCGCCCCCGGCGACCTCACCGCAGGCGGCAGGCGCCTCGACGTGCTCTCGGACCTGCTGCGCAAGAGCTTCGGCGTGCCCGTCCTGCTGGACAACAACACCCGCCTGGCCGCGCTCGCCGAGGCCACCTGGGGCGCTGCCGCGGACGACGCCGACGTGCTCTACCTGCGCGTGTCCCACGGTGTCGGCGGCGGCCTCGTCGTCGGCGGCTCGCTGCACCGCGGCGCCTTCGGGCTCTCCGGCGAACTCGGCCACGTCACCGCCGTGCCGGCCGGCGCGCCCTGCGAGTGCGGCGGCGCCGGCTGCCTGGAGACCGTGGCCTCCGTCGGCGCCGTTCTCGACGCCTACCGCGCCGCCGGTGGCAAGGCCGACGACCTCGCCGCCTTCACCGCCGCGCTGTCCGCCGGCGACGCCGCGGCCCGCGCCGTGCTCGCCGTCGCCGGCGCCCACATCGGCACCGTGCTCGCCGCCGTCTGCAACGCCATCGGCCCCGGCGTCATCGTCATCGGCGGTGAACTCGCCCGCACCGGAGAGGCGCTGACCGGGCCCGTCGAAAAGGCACTCCGCACGCACATCATGCCCGCCTCCCGCGACCGCGTGGTGCTGCGCCCCGCGACCCTCGGCGCCACCGGCGGCGCGCTCGGCGCCATCGCGCTGGTGCTGCACGAATCCCCCCTGCTCTCCCACTACCCCGCAGAAGCCGACCCCGAGGACGACGCGTGAGAAGCGTCAGACGCGTGAGACGAACGAGGTACCTATGGCCGTGATCACCACACCCCGCAAGCGGGCCGCCCAGCCGCGCGACCGCCGCACCGGGCGGCGCGGCCAGGTCCGCTCCCTCGTGCTGAACGTCACCGCCCTCGCCGGGGGCGTGGCCGTCTGGGCGGTGCTGGCCGCGCTCAACGTCGAGAGCCTGCCGGGGCCGCTGGCCGTCGCGCAGAAGGCCGGCGACCTGATCGCCGACGGCACCCTCGCCGACGACCTGCTCGCCAGCCTGCGCCGGGTCTTCACCGGCTTCGCGCTCGGCACCGCGCTGGCGATCCCCGTCGGCTTCCTCATGGGCTGGTATCCGACGGCCCGCGGGCTGCTGGAGCCCTACGTCCAGTTCTTCCGCACCATCCCGCCGCTGGCGCTCATCCCGCTGGCGATCGTGCTCATGGGCATCGGCGAGACACCGAAGGTCTTCGTCATCTTCCTGGCGGCGTTCCTGTCGTGTGTCGTCGCCGCCTTCCAGGGGGTGGTCGACGTCGACCGCACCCTCATCAACGCCGCCCGGGTCCTCGGCGCCTCCGACCGTGTCATCTTCCTGAAGGTCGTGATCCCCGCGTCGACCCCGTTCATCCTCGTCGGCATGCGCATCGGCCTCGGCGCCGCCTGGGCCACCGTGGTGGCCGCCGAGCTGATCGCCGCCCAGGAGGGCCTCGGCTTCCGCATGCAGCACGCCCAGACCTACTACGACCTCGACACCATCTTCGTGGGACTCCTCACCATCGGCGTCCTCGGCCTGGTCATGGACCGGCTGCTGCTGCTCGCCGAACGGCGTCTCACCGGCTGGCAGGAGCGCCGATGACCGAGAAAATCTCCTTCCGGGACGTCGTGAAGACCTTCCCGATGAAGGGCACCGACTTCACCGCCCTGGACGGGGTGTCACTGGACATCGCCGACCGCGAGTTCGTCACCGTCGTCGGCCCCTCGGGCTGCGGCAAGAGCACCCTGCTCAACATGGCCGCGGGGCTCGCCGAGCCCACCTCGGGCGACGTCCTCGTCGACGGCGGTCCCGTCACCGGGCCGGGTCCCGACCGCGGGGTGATCTTCCAGCAGTACGCCCTCTTCCCCTGGCTGACCGTGCGCAAGAACGTCGAGTTCGGGCTGCGGCTCGCCGGGCTGACGGCGGACGAGCGCGCGACGCGGGCCGACCACGCCATCGAGCTGGTCGGGCTCACCGACTTCGCCGACGCGCTGCCCAAGACGCTCTCCGGCGGCATGAAGCAGCGCTGCGCCATCGCCCGCGCGTACGCGGTCAGTCCGCAGGTGCTGCTGATGGACGAGCCGTTCGGGGCGCTGGACGCGCTGACCCGCGTGCAGTTGCAGGACCAGCTCCTGGACACCTGGAGCCAGGACAAGCGCACCGTCATGTTCATCACGCACGACGTCGACGAGGCGGTCTACCTGGCCAGCCGGGTGGTGGTGATGGCCGCCCGCCCCGGGCGCATCCACCGGATCGTCGACGTCGCGCTGCCCTATCCCCGTACCGAGGAGATCCGGCTGTCGCCCGAGTTCGGCCGGATACGCAACGAGGTCTGGCACTCCGTCTACCACCAGGGCGCCGCCCCGGCCGCCGCCTGACCCACGCCCCCGTACCCGGACACCTCTGCGCCCGCGCCCCTCACGAGACTTCAGCACACCCGGAAAGGACCACCCCGCCATGCGTGCGACCCGCCGTACCCTCGCCCTCTCACTCACCGTAGCGCTCATGTCACTTCCGGTCGCCGCCTGCTCCGACGACAGCGGCGGCGGGTCGGACGGCTCCACCGTCCGCTTCGGCTACATCAACGACTACAACGGCGCCAGCCTCCTGGCGATCGCCGAGAAGCAGGGCCTGTGGAAGGAGGCCGGCCTCGACGCCGAGGTCTCCGTCTTCAACAACGGCCCCATCCAGATCCAGGCCCTCGGCGCCGGCGACCTCGACTTCGGCTACATCGGCCCCGGCGCGATGTGGCTGCCCGCCTCGGGCAAGGCCGACGTCATCGCCGTCAACACCCTCGGCTACGCCGACCGCGTCATCGCCCAGCCCGGCATCACCTCCCTCGCCGGCCTCAAGGGCAAGAAGGTCGGCGTCCCCGAGGGCACCTCCGGCGACATGGCGCTCAACCTCGCGCTCCAGGAGGAGGGGATGTCCATCGACGACGTCGAGAAGGTGCCCATGGACCCCGCGACCATCGTCTCCGCGTTCTCCTCCGGGCAGATCGACGGCGCCGGCCTGTGGTACCCGATGATCGACGAGATCAAGGCCAAGGTCCCCGGCCTCCAGGAGGTCGCCAGCACCCGGGAGATGGAGGACAGCTTCTTCCCCACCGCCTTCGTCGCCGGCACCGGCGTCGACCCCGAACTGTCCACCAAGGTCATCAGGGTGCTCCAGAAGGCCAACGACTGGCGTTTCGAGAACCCCGGGGAGTCCGTCGCCGAGACCGCCGGCATGCTCAAGCTCGACGAGAAGAAGGTCGAGGCCGACGCCGCCAACCAGGAGCTGCTGCCCACCGAGGACCTCGTCGCCAGGACCAAGGACGGCACCGTCGGCGACTGGCTGAACGACCTGGCCGAATTCTTCGTCGGCACCGGCCAGCTCCCGCAGGCCCCGGACCCGGCGGACTACTACCTCGGCGACCTCTACACGAAGGCGTCCGCGAAGTGAACCTGCTGTTCCTGATGACCGACCAGCACCGCGTCGACACCCTGGGCTGTTACGGCAACCCGCATGTCGCCACCCCCCACCTCGACCGGCTCGCCGCCACCGGCACCCGCTTCGAGAGGTGCTACACCCCCACCGCCATCTGCACCCCCGCCCGCGCCAGCCTGCTCACCGGCCAGGCGCCGTTCCGCCACCGGCTGCTCGCCAACTACGAACGCAACGTCGGGTATCTGGAAGACCTCCGCGGCGACGCGTTCACCTTCCCCGGCGCCCTCGCCGAACGCGACTACCAGCTCGGGCTGATCGGCAAGTGGCACGGCGGCACCCACCGCAACGCCGCCTCCTACGGCTTCGACGGGCCCGACCTGCCCGGCTGGCACAACCCCGTCGACCACCCCGACTACCTCGCCTACCTCGACGAGCGGGGGCTGCCGCCGTACCGGATCTCCGACCCGGTGCGCGGCACCACCCCCAACGGCAACCCCGGCAACCTGCTCGCCGCCCGGCTCCACCAGCCGGCCGAGGCGACCTTCGAGCACTACCTGGCCACCCGCGCCATCGAGCACCTGGAGACCTACGCCGCGACCGGCCGCCCGTTCTTCCTCGCCACCCACTTCTTCGGCCCGCACCTGCCCTACCTGCTGCCCGACGAGTACTACGACATGTACGACCCGGATCTGGTCGAGCTGCCGCCGTCGATCGCCGAGACCTTCGAGGGCAAGCCGGCTGTCCAGCGCAACTACAGCGCCCACTGGACCTTCGACACCATTCCCATCGAGGTCACCCGCAAGCTGATCGCCGTCTACTGGGGCTACGTCACCCTCATCGACGAACAGATCGGCCGCATTCTCGCCCGGCTGGACGAGCTGGGGCTGACCGACGAGACCGCGGTCTTCTTCACCGCCGACCACGGCGAGTTCACCGGCGCCCACCGCCTGCACGACAAGGGCCCGGCGATGTACGAGGACATCTACCGCATCCCCGGCATCGTGCGCGTCCCCGGCGCCCCGCCGCAGGTCAGGGACGAGTTCGTGACCCTCACCGACTACACCGCCACCCTTCTGGACCTCGCCGGCTGCGACACCGCGCCCGCCGTCGACAGCCGCAGCCTGCTGCCGCTGGTCCGCGGCGAGCACCCCGAGTGGCCCGCGGAGCTGCTCGCCGAGTTCCACGGCCACCACTTCCCGTACCCGCAGCGCATGATCCGCGACGAGCGCTACAAGCTCGTCGTCAACCCCGAGTCCGTCAACGAGCTGTACGACCTGCGCGCCGACCCGCACGAGCTGACCAACCGCTATGCGCACCCCGAACTGCTGCCCGTACGCGGCCGGATGCTGCGCCGGCTCTACGACCTGCTGCGCGAACGCGGCGACAACTTCTACCACTGGATGACGCCGATGTACGACGTCGGCGCCCTCGACCACGACCCGACGCTCAGCGCTTTCGAACCGGAAGGAACCACCGCATGAGACGGACGTGGACACGGACCGCGCTGCTGCTGTGCGCACTCCTCGCCGGACTGCTGCCCCTGTCGCCGGCGACGGCCGCGGACCCGGAACCCGCGGCCCCGGTGCCGGCACCGGGGGAGAGCGCCGCCCCCGGCACCTACACCAACCCGGTCACCGACGGCGTCGTCGACACCTTCCCCGACCCCGTGACGATCCGCGGCAAGGACGGCGCCTGGTACTCCTACGGCACCACGAACCCCGTGTTCCAGTCCGGCGGTGAGCAGGGCGAGCGGATGCTGCCGATCCTGCGCTCCGAGGACCACCGCCGACACGATGCTGCTGCGGCTGTCGTACCACCACGACGCGGACCACGGCGAGCACGAGGTGCGCGCGGCCACCAGCCGCGACGGCCGCACCTGGGTCCACAACGGCGTGTGGACGCTGCCCGGCGACGAGCGGCTGCAGATCGGGCTGGTGTCGATGAACAGGGAAGGAGCGGTCGCGAAGTTCGCCTACGTACGCACCCACCGGAGCCGCTGACATCGGGGTACTTGCCTCCGACGTCTTGACGGCGGTCTCGATCACGCTCACCGTTGCTGAGGCTGGTCCACCGGCCCCGCCGGCACCCCCGGGTGCCGGCGGGGCCGCCTCGTGCGCTCCCGTACGTCACCTCGGAGAGGTCCTTGTGAACAGCAAACTGCTCGGCGCGGGCACCGTTCTGGCGCTTCTCGCCTCGTTCGCGGCGATGCCGTCCGCGTCCTCCGCCCCCTCCTCGGCGGCGGCGAAGCCCCTGCCCCTGGGCGACCCCGGTCTGACCGAGACCCGGACCACCGAGACGCTGCAGCCGGGCGTCACCCTCACCCGCATCGTGCGCGGCGCGGGCACCGCTGAACTGCCGTGGACCGTGGAGGTGTCGATCCCCGGCGGCACCGGCTCACCCGACCCCGACGCCCCGCCCGCGGCCCTGCGGGACCGGGCCAGCGCCGAGGAACTGGCCGCGACACTCACCGCCGAGGGCTTCGCCGCCCGCGCCGAGGAGGTCACCACGCCCGCCGTCGCGGACTTCGCGGGCGGCACCCTCGGCTGGCGCGTCCGCGTCGGCACCTTCGACGCCCAGGCCGAGGCGAACGCCGAACGGGCCCGGCTGGTCGCCGCCGGATACGCGGGCTCCGCCGCGTACACCGGCTGGGACGGCGACGCCGGCGTCCGCGGCACCTGGCGGGTCGACGTGCTGACCGTCGACCCGCGCGCGTTCCGCGGCGGGCTCGTCGCCGGTTACGGGCGGGACCTGGAGAACCGCGAGAAGACCAGCGAACTGGCGACCGCGGCGGGGGCGACCGCCGGGGTGAACGCCGGGTTCTTCGTCCTCGACCCGAAGGCCGGCGCGCCCGGCGACCCGGCGGGCGCCGGCGTCTACGACGGCCGGCTCCTCAGCGAGTCCGTCGGCACGCGGCCCGCGCTCGTGCTCAGCGACTCCGCCCGGGGCACCCACGTCGCCCGGCTCGGCTGGGAGGGCCGGGTCACCGCCGCCCGCGGCGCGCTGCCGCTGGACGGCATCAACCGCGTACCCGGCCTCATCCGCAACTGCGGCGGCACCGCCGACGACGCCCCCACCCACCTCCCGCTGCACGACGTGACCTGCACCGACGACGACGAAGTCGTCGCCTTCACCGGGGAGTACGGCGCCCGCACCCCTGCCGGGGACGGCACCGAAGCCGTACTCGACGCCCGCGGCCGGGTCACCGAAGTGCGCTCCCCCCGCGGCGGCGCACTCCCGCCCGGCGGCAGCTCCGTCCAGGCCACCGGCGAGCACGCCGGCGACCTGGCCGCGCTCGCGCGCTCCGGTGAGAAGCTGCGGATCAGCCACGGGCTGCGCGACGACCGCGGGCGCCCGGTAGCCACCCCGCCCGGCACGGCCGTCGTCAACGGCGGGCCGGAACTCGTCCACGACGGCCGCCTCCACGTCACGCCCGCCGCCGACGGCATGGTCCAGCCCGGCAACCCGAGCTTCTACTACGGCTGGATGCACAAGCGGAACCCGCGCACCCTCGCCGGCACCGACGCCGCGGGCCGCACCGTCCTCGTCACCGCCGACGGCCGCGCCACCGACTCCCTCGGCCTCAGCATCCCCGAGAGCGCCGACGTCGCCCGCGCGCTGGGGCTGCGTGACGCCGTGAACCTCGACGGCGGCGGATCGACCACGATGGCCGTGGGCGGCGAGGTGATCAACGACCCGTCCGACGCGGCCGGGGAACGCCCGGTCGGCGACGCGCTGCTGATCCTGCCCGAGCGGCGCTGACACTCCGGGCCCCCGGAACACCCCCGCGAACCCGGCACCGGCCGAACGTTCCACCCTCACCAAGGAGCCGCCGTGGTACCCGTTCTGACCGTGAGAAAACGCTTTCTCCTCTTTCTCTCCGCCCTGCTCCTCACCGTCGTCCCCGCCGCCCCGTCGCTCGCCGCGGCGGCCCCGGAGGCCGCCCCGCAGGGCGGCCCCCGGGGTGACGCCGAGGTCGTCGGCGTCACGCAGGTCGGGGAGCGCCTGGTCGACTTGTCGGTACGGTCCCCGGCCCTCGGCGGCCGCACCGTCCCCGTACGCCTGCTGACCCCCGACGGCTGGGACCCGGACGACCCCGGCCGGCACTGGCCCACCCTGTGGCTGCTGCACGGCTGCTGCGGCGACTACACCTCGTGGACCTCCGCGACCGACGTCGAGGACACCGACAGCCTGCGAGACGTCCTCGTCGTCATGCCCGAGGCGGGCTGGAACGGCTGGTACAGCGACTGGTGGAACTTCGGCGAGGGCGGCGACCCGGCGTGGGAGACCTTCCACACCGACGAACTGCGCCGCCTGCTCGAAAGCGACTGGGGCGCCGGCCCCAACCGCGTGGTGGCGGGCCTGTCGATGGGCGGCCAGGGCGCACTGATGTACGCGGCCCGGCACCGCGGCATGTTCAAGGCCACCGCCGCCTACTCCGGCGCCGCGCACCCGCTGCTCAACGACGAGTCGGTCAACCGCATCATGGGCTTCTTCGCCGGCCAGGGCGACGACCCCCGCCGCGTCTGGGGCGACCCGGTCGACCAGCGCGCCATCTGGCAGGCCCACGACCCGTACTACCTGGCGAAGAAGCTGAAGCCGCTGCCGGTCTACCTCTCCTGCGGCGACGGCACGGCCGGCCCCCTCGACCCGCCCGGTGCCCTGGACGCGCTGGAGGCGGACTTCAACAGGCAGAACCACGCCCTGGCCGACGCCCTGAAGAAGGCGGGCGCCAAGAAGGTGACGACCAACTTCTACGGCCCCGGCAAGCACACGTGGGCGTACTGGGAGCGCGAGTTGCACGCCTCGCTGCCGATGCTGCTGGGCGCGCTGAAGGTGCGCTGAACGTGCACTGACGGCAGGCCGTCGGGGCAACGGGCCGCTCACGGCGGCCCGTTGCCCAGCAGCGCCAGCGCCCCGTACGCGCCGGAGACCAGCGCCAGCACCCCCACCACCGCCGCGCACCGGCGCCCCGGCCAGTGCGCCATGGGCACCGCCAGGGGGAGCAGCAGCGGGAAGGCCGGCGTCATGAGGCGCGGGCGGGAGCCGAAGTAGGCCGACCCGACGAGGGAGAGGGCGACGACGGCACAGGCGTAGGTGACCAGGGCGAGCGGCAGCCGCCGGCGGACGCACAGCCATAGGAGCAGGCCGACCAGTCCCAGCGTCGCGCACAGGGCGGCGCCGCCGAGGGGGGAGGGCCAGGGGCCGGTGAGAAGGCCCAGGACGAAGGTGGCGAGGGCGACGCCACCGTCGACGTGATTGCCCCAGGCCGCCTGGACGTGGAAGTAGCCGAAGGCGCTCTGCTCGCGCACCCCGACGTAGGCCAGGTACGCGATCCAGCCCAGCGGGGCGAGGAGCATCCCGGTGAGCAGCCGCCCGTGCCGGCGCAGCAGCGCCCTGACCGGGGCACCGCCGCGGGCCCCTGCCGCCAGGTGCGCGGCCCCGGCGGCGCCGAGCGCGGCGATCAGCGCCGCGGCCGTCGGGCGGCACAGCCCCGCCACCGCGGCCAGCACCCCCGCCGTCCGCCAGCGGCCGGTCAGGGCCGCGTGGAGGGACCACGCCGCGAGCGCCGTGAACAGCGACTCGGTGTACGCCATCCACTGCACGAACCCCGTCGGCAGCGCGCCCCACAGGGCGGCCAGGAGGACGCCGGCACGGTGCCCGGCGACGTGGGCGCCCACCGCGTAGACACCCCACGCCGCACCGAAGGAGGAGACCCACGCCACCAGCAGCCCGGCGTCCGCGACCCCGAGCGGCGAGGCCTCCGCCGACAGCCGTTCCAGCGCCGGAAGAAGCGGGAAGAAGGCGAGGTCCGGGTGTACGCCGCCGCCCGGCAGCCGGGCCTCGAAGCCGTAGCCGTTCTGCGCGATCCGCTGGTACCACACCGAGTCCCAGCGGCCGTTGAGCCGGTGCAGCGGGTCCTCGCCCGCCCAGGCGGCGCCCGCGCAGAGCAGGAGCAGCCCGGTGAGCCGCACCGCCGCGTACGCCGCCAGCCCGGGCGCCGCCGCCGGCGCCGCGGCGCGCAGCGCCCGCAGCAGCCGCCGGGCGGCGGAGGAGGAGGGGACCGGGTGCGTACGCGACAAGGCCGTCATGGGAACCGGATGCTCCCCGGCGACCGCTGTGAGGACGCTGAAGGACCCTGAGGAACCCCTCAGACCTGAAGAGTTCCTTCAGGAAGGGGGCGGGGGCCGCGGGAATACTGGAGGCATGCGGTTACTGGTGGTCGATGACGAGGAAGGGCTCGCGGCGTCCCTCAAACGGGGCCTGGAGGCGGCCGGTTACGCCGTGGACGTGGCCCACGACGGCCACACCGGCCTGTACCTGGCGCGGGAGTACCCGTACCAGGCGATCGTGCTCGACATCATGCTCCCCGGACTGAACGGTTACCGCGTGTGCGCCCGGCTGCGGGCGGACGGCGTCGACACGCCCATCCTCATGCTGACGGCCAAGAACGGCGAGTACGACGAGGCCGAGGGACTGGACACGGGCGCCGACGACTACCTGGCGAAGCCCTTCTCCTACGTCGTGCTGGAGGCCCGGCTGCGGGCGCTGCTGAGGCGGGGCGGTTCGCGCACGCGGGCGGTGATGCGCATCGGCGACCTGTGGATCGACCCGGCGGGCCGCTCCTGCGGGCGTGGGGAGACCAGGGTCGCGCTGACCGCGAAGGAGTACGCGGTGCTGGAGTGCCTGGCCCGCAGGTGCGACGAGGTCGTCTCGAAGCCGGAGATAGCCGAGCAGGTGTGGTCCGCGGACTTCGACGGCGACCTGAACATCGTCGAGGTGTACGTCAGCGCCCTGCGCCGCAAGATCGACGTGCCGTTCGGCCGCCGCTCGATCACGACGGTCCGCGGCTGCGGCTACCTGCTGACCGGCCATGCCGCCGCCCGCTGAGCCCCGGCCCGCGACCGCCCCCCGGCCCCGCCCGCTGCGCCGCGCGGCTGCGGCCCCCCGGGCCCGGGTCGCCGTCGCCGCCGGTGCCGCGGCGGGCGGGGTCCTCTTCGTACGCCCGCTGCTGGGATACGGCGGGCTGTTCGGGGTGGTCGTCGTGGTGGCCGCCGCCTGGGCGGCGGGGCAGGGCGGCGCCCTCCGGCTGCGGCTGTGGGGCGCCCTCGGGGCGGGCGCGATGACGACCGTCCAGTTCGCGGCCCGCGCCGCCCTGGGCAGTCCGCTCGACGCCTACTACGGCTACGGAACCAGCAAATCAGTGATGTCGGTCGTCGAGACGCCCGTCTTCGTCAGCCCGCTCCTCGGCCTCACGGTCGGCGTCACGGCCTGGCTGTGCGCGCAGCCCGCCGGCCAGGGGGTGCCGCTGAGGGCCCGGTTCGCGCTCGTCGCGTACGGCGGCACGGTGCTCGCCTCGTCCGCCGTGGTCTCGGTCTCGTCGGCACTGGCAGCGGCCCACTACGGGGAGTTCTCCTGGGGCCCGGACGATTTCCGCGGAGAACTGCTCTACCTGACGCAGACCGCGGCCGTCCTGATCGCCGCCGGCGCCTGGATGACGGCCGGGCGGGCACTGCGTCCGGTGGACGCCATCCGTACGGAGCTGGAGGACATCACCCTTCGTTCGCTGAACCGGCGCGTGCCCGTGCCCAGGGGAGGAGACGAGCTGACCAGGCTGGCTCTGACCACGAACGAGATCCTGGGCCGCCTGCGGCGCTCGACCGAGACCCAGCAGCAGTTCATCGGCGACGCCTCGCACGAACTCCGCAGCCCGCTCGCGGCGGTGCGGGCATCGCTCGAATCGCTGCTGGCACACCCCGACGAGGTCGACTGGCCGACCGCCGTGCGCGGCGCACTGCACGACCTGGAACGGCTCCAGGGCCTCAGCGAGGACCTGCTCCTGCTGGCCCGGCTCGAAGGCACCGCGCCCGCCCCCCGCGACCCCGTCAACCTCACCGACGTCGTCCACGATCTGGTCGAAGAACACCGCCACCTGCGCCGCCCGCACCCCCTTCAGATACGCCTCGGCTCCCCGGGCCCGCCCGCGTGGGTGGTCGGCAGCGGCAGCCAACTGGAGCGCATGCTGCGCAACGTGCTGGACAACGCCTGCCGCCACGCCGACAAGGAGGTCGAGGTGGCCGTCCGTACCGAACGGCACGACGGCGCCGACACGGTACGGATCGACGTGTGCGACGACGGCCCCGGCATACCCGCCGCAGACCGGGAGCGGGTGTTCGAGCGGTTCAGCCGGCTGGAGGACGCACGCGCCCGCACGTCCGGCGGAGCCGGACTCGGCCTGGCCATCGCCCGGGAGATCGCCGACCACCACGGCGGCACCCTGCGCTTCACCGACGCACCGCAGGGCGCACACGCGGTCGGCCGCCTGCCGGCCGCCGGACCGGGACGGCGACCGGACCCGCCCACGACCCGCCCAGCCGACGGTTGGGCGGGTCACTCACTGGAGACGGATTTTCACAGTCAGTGATCATGGTGTTGTCGAAGTTCCGGCGGTGATGGAGGAGAGGGGCCGGACATGGGGAAAGTCGGCAGCGTCAGCTTGTACGGGGGCGAGTCGGAGTCATCGGACAATCTCAGAGGGCGGTTCGTGACTCTTTGATGGGTTATCGCGTCACCTGTTGGTGTGGGTACGGGGCGGAGTCTGCCGGTCCATAGCCGCTCGTCTGCTGGTGTGATGGTGTGAGTGAACGCAAGCTGTACCCCAGCGACTTATCCGACGAGCAGTGGGCTCTGATCGAGCCGGTGATCACCGCGTGGAAGGACCGGCACCGCTCGGTCAGCGGTCACCAGGGCGCCTACGCGATGCGGGAGATCGTGAACTCGATCCTCTACCAGGGCCGGACCGGCTGTCAGTGGGCCTACCTCCCGCATGATCTGCCGCCGAAGAGCG
>NZ_AXVU01000033.1:0-81323 GCF_000482585.1 Streptomyces sp. CNQ329
CCGTCCGCCGGGGTCGGCATTCGTAGCCCTGTCGGAGGGTGCCCGCTCCCCCTGGGCCACCCTTAGCTGCCGGTCTGTCACGGGCCGGAGTCCGGAGTCAAGGGTGGGGCGAAGCCCCATCGCGCAGCGACGCCCCCGCAGCGAAGCGGAAGGGGGCGCCCTTGACGCCGGACGCAGGCCCGACAATGCAAGAGCGGGGTGGCCCGGGGGGAGCCCCCACGACACCGCCCCACCCCGACACCGGCACCCCCGCACCCGCCCCCGTCACGAACGACCGCCCGCCCCGACACGGGCACCCCGCACACCGGCCCACCCCACACACCAACGCCCACCCCGACACGTACCCCCGTACACCGGCCCACCCGGCGAACCACCGCCCCGCCCCGGCACGTACCCCCCACACCGCCCCGCGCACACGACGAACCAGCCGCCGACGCCGGTGAACCGGGCTCACTGTCAGAGCAGGCGCATACCCTTGGGCGGGTGTGAGGGGACGTGGGGTTCTGAGCGAACCACGACGCCACGACACCGACCCCCGCGCACCGGCCCACCCACGACAACCCGCCGACGCCACCTCCAAACCGGGCCGCCCCCCGCGCACCGGCCGGCACCACCCCCGAACCGGGCCGACCCACACACCACCGGCCAGCACCACCTCCAAACCAGGCCGACCCACACACCACCGGCCAGCACCACCCCCCAACCGGGCCGCCCCCCGCCCGCCGCCGGCACCAAAGCGACACCCACGCCCTCAAAGCAAGCGCCACCCCCGATCCCACCCCGACACCCCGCCCCCAACCGCCCCACTCACCCCCCTGTCCTCACCCCACCGCCTCCAGCACCTCCCGCACCACCGGCCCCGCATCCCCCGAGCCGCTCTCCGCGTCCTCGACCACGCATGCGACCGCCACCCCGTCGCGATACGCCACCAGCCACCCGTTGTTCGGCCCCGTCTCCGTGACCTCCGCCGTCCCCGTCTTCGCCCCCACGTCCCCCGGAAGCCCCGCCAGCACCTGCGCGCTGCCTTCCGTCACCGTGTCCCGCATCAGCGCCCGGAGCTGCTCCACGACTCCCTCCGGGAGCGCCGAAGCCGTAGCCGAGGGCTCCTGCCCGGCCACGATCACCGGCTGCCGGAACGTCCCCGTCGCCGCCGTCGCCGTGACCGACGCCATCACCAGCGGGTTCGCCCGCAGCCGCCCCTGGCCGAAGAGCGCCGCCGCCTTCTCCGTCTCGTCCCCCGGCACCGGCACCTCGCCGTCGAACGACGGCACGCCCGTGCTCCACTCCTCACCGATCCCGAAGTACTGCCGCGTGAAGTCCGTCATCTCCGCGTCGCCCAGCGAGCCGCGCAGCGCGACGAAGGCGGTGTTGCAGGAGTGGATGAAGTCCTCGCGGAAGGTCGCGCCGGGTATCTCGGAGGTCTCCACGTTGTGGAACTGCTTCCCGACCGTCAGGTACTTCGGGCAGTCCACCGTCGTCTCCGGGCTGACGACCCCCTTGTTCAGCAGTGCGGCCGTCGTGACGACCTTCCAGGTCGAGCCGGGGGCGTACGTGCCCTGGAAGGCCCGGTTGAAGCCCGTGGCCGGGGAGTTGGCCGCGGCCAGCACCTCGCCGCTGTCCATGTCGAGCGCGACGAGCCCGGCGTTGCGACCGTCCGCGTGCCGCTCCAGCGCCGCCTCCGCGGCACCCTGCAGCTCCGCGTCGACCGTCGTACGCAACGTCCCGTCCTCCGCGCCGCGCGGCGGCCCGAAGCGCGCCTCCGTACTCCGTACGTCCCCCGTGTGCCGGTCGACGACCTGCACCGCACCCTGCGGGCGCCCGCCTCCCAAGCCCAGCACACCCGCGAGCGACGGGTGATCCGCGGCGGAGACGGCGTCCCCGTCGCGGTCGACCGCGTCCAGCTCCGCCGACTCCTCCCGTACCAGCCGGAACTTCTCCGTCTCCGTCAGCTTCGGATGCACCGCACCCAGCTCCCACCGCACCCGCCACGCCCCGTCGTCCTCGCGGACCAGCGGCAGTGTCGCGTCGTACGTCCAGGTGCCGAGGCCCCGTACGGGCATCTTCGCGGTGTACGGCACCCGCGCCCCGTCGTCGCCGTCGGCGCGGGCCCTCCCCGCCGTCAGCTTCGGCTTCCCGATCTCCAGGCCCTCCGTGAAGCTGGTGAGGATCCGCTCCGCCTCGGCGGGCGAGTCGGTCAGCCGGGCCGCGGCCTTCATCCGGCCCGCCGACCAGCCGTCGAGGAATCGTTCCGCCGTCCGCCGCGCCTCTGGATCCGCGGCTCCGCCGCCGTCCGTACCGCCGCCGAGCGGCCCGGCAGTCGCCGCCCAGTACCCGCCGCCGGCGAGCACCACCGCCACCACGGCGAGCACCGGGCCGCGCCGCCGCCGTCGCCTCCGTACGGGCGCGTCGCCGTACGGATCCACGCCGTACGGATCGGGGCCGTACGGCGACGCCCCGTACGCATCCACACCGCCCGCATTAACGCCGTGCGCATCCACGCGGCCCGCGTCCTCAGCGCTGTACGGATCCACGCCGTACCGATCGGCGCTGCCACCGTTCTCGTACGAGCCCCGGCCCCCGTCCCCGTACCCCACCCCATGTCGTGTCATGCCGGACAGCAGATCAGCAGCCCGTCCCTCCAGTCCAAGACCAATATCCTCATCAGCCCGATAGCGCATTGACTATCCTCACCGGTCATGGACCTCCTCCGGCATCTGCGCTACTTCAGGGCGGTCGCCGAGGAGCGCCACTTCGGTCGCGCCGCCGAGCGGCTGCGCATCGCTCAGCCGTCGTTGTCCCAGCGCATCCGCCGGCTGGAGCGCGAGCTGGGCGTGCGGCTCTTCGACCGCGGCAGCCAGGGCACGGTGCTCACCCCCGCCGGCCGGCTCGTGCTCGCGGAGGCCGACCAGGTGCTCGCCGCGGCGGACCGGCTCGCCGCGGCGGTGGCGCGGATCGGCAGCGGCGCGGCCGGTACGCTGCGCGCCGCCGTCCCGCCGCACCTGGGCCCGGCGGCCGTCGCCGCGCTCATCACCGGCTACCGCGAGCGTTCCCCGGGCGGCGAGCTGGAGCTGCGCGAGCTGACCACCACCGCGCAGGTCCGCGAACTCGCCGCCGGCACCCTCGACGCGGGTGTCGTACGGCATCCGTGCCCCGCACCGGGGCTCGCCTTCGGGCCCGTACTCCACCAGCCGCTCGGCGTCCTCCTCGCCGAGGCCGACCCGCTCGCCGCGGGCGGGCGGCCGACCGCGGCCGACCTGAGCGGGCGCACGCTCGTTCTCACCCCGCGGGCCGACGATCCCGCGCTGTACGACGAAGTGCTCACCGCCTGCGCCCGGCACGGCTGTACCCCGGCCGCCGTTCGTGAGGCGTCCGGGGGCGACTTCACCCGGGCCCTCATCCTCTCCACCGCCCCGCCCGTGCCCGCCCCGCCCGTGCCCACCGCCCCGGCCGGCGCCACCCCGGCCGGGCCCGCCACCCCCCAGCCGCCTCCGGCACCCGCCGCCACGGGGGCGTCCGAAGCACCCGCCGCCGCCGGCGGGGCCGTCGCCCTGCTGCCCCGTACCACCGCGGGCCCCGGTACGGTGTGGCGCCCGCTGGCCGGTGATCCGATCGGCTGGCGTACGTCCGCGGCGTGGCCGGCGGACGGCCACAACCCGGCCGTGGCCCGCTTCGCGGAGGCCGCCCACGAGGCGATGCGCGACCACGCCGGCATGCGCCCGGCGCGCGCCGCGGCCGTCCACCCCCGCCCCGCATCGGAGTTCCCGCTGTGACCCCGCCCCAGCCGCCGCCCCCAGGGCCGCCTCCAGGGCCGCTTCCAGGGCCGCTTCCAGGGCCCCCGGCCTCGCAGCCGCCCGAGCCGCCCGAGCCGCAACCGGAGCGCCCCGATCCCGAGCGCCCCCAGGACGCCCCCGCACCCCCCGCACCCTCCACTTCGCGCCCACCCGGGGCCTCCCCCGCACCGGCGGCCCACCGGGCCGCCGGGTCCCGCATCCGCAGGGCGTTCGCGGAAGCCGGCGTCGCCGGGCAGCTCCACGCCCGCGACATCGACACCGGCGCCGCCCTCGCGGTGGCCGCCGATACCCCGGTGAGCACGGCCAGCGTGCACAAGGTCTGCCTCCTGGCCACCCTCTACCGCGAGGCCGAGCACGGCCGCGTCGACCTCACCACCGCCGTCGACGTCCCCGCCGCCGGCCGCACCCCCGGCCCGACAGGGCTCGGCGCCATGCGCGACGCCGCCCGGCTCTCGCTGCGCGACCTGGCCGTGCTCGCGGTCTCCGTCAGCGACAACACCGCGGCCGACGTGCTGTGGGACACCGTCGGCATCGAGGCCGTCAACCGCACCATGACCGACCTGGGCCTCACCCGTACCACCGCCGTGCAGAAGGTACGCGACCTCTACGCCGCACTCGCCGAGGACGCCGGCGACGCCGGTGCCACCGCGCTCCTCGACCCCGCCCGCGTCTCCCGCCTCCGCGCCCTCGACCCGGCCCGTACCAACCGCTCCACCCCGCGCGAACTCACCGCCCTCCTCGCCGCCGTCTGGCGCGACGAGGTGTGCACCGGCGCGTACGCCGCGGACCTGCGCCGCACGCTGGGTACCCAGACATGGGGGCACCGGCTGGCGTCCGGCTTCCCCTTCGACGACGTACGCGTCAGCGGCAAAACGGGCACGCTGCCGACGCTGCGGCACGAGATCGGCGTCGTGGAGTACCCGGACGGGGGCCGCTACGCGGTCGCCGTGTGCACCCGTGCCGCGGCGACCGCGGTCACGCTCCCGGCGGCCGACGCGGTGATCGGCACCGCGGCCCGCCTGGCGGTGGACGCGCTCCGCGCCCCGTGAGCGCCCGCCCCGTAAGCGACGAGGTGGAGCGAACAGGCCCGTTGAGGCGCGACAAGGCGCCGGCCGGGCCCCCTCACGCCGGTCGGGCCCGGCCGGCCCCGCTCACCCCACCCGCACCGGTCAGGCCCCCAACTGCTCCGGTGCCTCAAGCGCGATACGTGCGAAGACGCCCTCGTCGGCGGCGAAGACCGAGTCCGGGACGGGCCAGTGCAGCACGATCTCGGTGAAGCCGAGCGCGGCGTGCTTGCCGGCGAAGTCGACGAAGGCGTCGACGGAGTCCAGCGGCCGGTCCGGCGTGAAGCCGGCGAGCAGTACCTTCTCCATCGCCGCGGTGTCCCGCCCCACCGCGGCGCCCGCCTCGGTGAGCCGGTCGACCTGGGTACGGATGGCGGCCAGGGAGTCGGCGGCGGTGCCGGTCGCGGAGGTTTGGGGATCGCCGGTGGTCACCCACGCCTGCCCGTACCGGGCGGCCAGCCGCATCCCGCGCGGCCCGGTCACCGCCACGGCGAACGGCAGCCGGGGGCGCTGCACGCACCCGGGGATGTCGCGTACCTCGTGCGCCGAGTAGTACGTGCCCGCGTACGACGTGGTGTCCTGCGTCAGCAGCGTGTCCAGCAGCGGCACGAACTCCTCGAACCGCTCCGTCCGTTCCCGTGCCGACCACGGCTGCTGCCCCAGCGCGGTCGCGTCGAAGCCGGAACCGCCCGCTCCGATCCCCAGGGTCATCCGCCCGCCGGACACGTCGTCGAGCGAGATCAACTCCTTGGCGAGCGTGACCGGATGGCGGAAGTTCGGCGAGGTCACGAGCGTGCCGAGGCGCAGCCGGGAGGTCGCGCAGGCGGCGGCGGTCAGGGTCGGCAGGGCACCGAACCACGGGCCGTCGCGAAACGTGCGCCACGACAGGTGGTCGTAGGTGTACGCGGCGGAAAAGCCCAGTTCCTCCGCCCGCTGCCATTGCGCACGACCGCCGGAGTGCCACCGCCGGACGGGCAGGATCAGGGTGCTCAGTCGCATACCGCGACCCTACGGCCTGCCTTGCGGCGCCGCAGGGTCGCGGTGGACGGGTCGTGCGGGGCTGCGGCGGGGGTCAGCAGCCGCCGCAGTTGTAGTACGTGACGTCCCAGTGGTTGCCCTCGCGGGCGTAGATGTTGCCGGAGCCGGACTGGTACATCGGGGCGCCATCGCCGCGGACGCCGATGTAGGCGAAGTTGCCGGTGACGTAGTTGTTGACGCAGGTGCTGACGGAGTAGTCGAGCTTGTAGCCGTTCCAGTGGCTGTACGTGCCGCCGGCGTGGCCGGTCTCGGTGCCGCCGGTGATGTTCAGGGCGCAGCCGCTCGCGGACTTGAGCGTCTGGGCGCCCTGGGCGGTGGCGAGGTTGAGCTGCTCGAAGGACGTGCAGGTGGGGGTGCTGCGGTCGGAGCAGCCGCCGGAGGACGACCAGGTGATGCCGGAGGAACGGAACATCGACGTGGCCTGGGAGTGGCTGATCTTCGTGGCCAGGGGTGCGGCCGGCGCGGTGGCCTCGGCGGCGGCCGTGGTGCCCGTCGCGGCCTGGGCGGGGGCGGCTGCCACGCCCACCGAGGCGCCGGCGACGAGGGCGAGGGCCGTGAGTGCGGAACGTACGCGCATGTGGAACCTCCTGCTGGAGCGGGGGGATTGTGGGGGTCTTGCTGAGCAGGTGGTGCATCGCAGGATGATGCCCGATGTCTACGCGCGTCGCCAGAGGGCGCGGGGTGGGAGATGGGGAACTTCGCATCGGGGCGGGCGCGTCCGTGTCCGGCCGGGGCGGGAAGGGGGGTTGGTGGGGGAGACGTGGGTGGTGGCCGCCGCGGTGGCCGGCCGACCCCGGGTACGGGCCGGGGGTCCGGCTGCACGTACCCGGGGGTGGGGGGTCGGGTCGGCGATCGTGGGCCGGGGATCGCCGATCAGGGGTCAGGGGCCAGGGGTCAGGGGCCAGGGGTCAGGGTGCCGAGGCTCAGGCGAGGACGCCGGTGAGCGGGTCGTAGCGCAGGAGCGTGACGTCGTCGTCGGCGGGGTGGCGCAGGCCGCGGGTGCGGATGGTCATGAGGCCGACGCGGTAGTGGTCCTCGGTCTCGATGCGCAGCCAGGGGCGGCCGTCGCGTTCGACGGTGACCTCCTCGGTCAGCGCGCCGTCGCGGCCCGCGGCGAGGGCGTACGCGGGGCCGGAGGGCGGGGCGATGTCGATGCCGCCGTCCTCGCGGATGGTCATGGTCGCGACGAGTTCGCCGCGTCCGTCGTTGGCGTCGCCGGCGAAGTCGTAGAGGCGGGCCGGGTCGCCGACGTAGTGGCGCAGGCGGCCGAGGCCGGTGACGTCCATGCCGTTGTAGAAGTTCCTGGCGTCGGCGTCGAGCCAGAAGTGGGTGTTGTGCGTGGGGGAGGTGAAGTCGGGGCCGGAGTTGTACGAGATGTGCCAGTGGGGCGGGTTGTCCGCGTGCAGGGTGTTGTTCGTCTCGAAGCCGGCGACGAACCAGCGGTGGCCCTTGGCCGCCGCGGTGGCCTTGAGGCCGGAGTCGACGAGGACGCGGTGGGCGGCGACGAGTTGGTGGAGCTGGGAGCGGGCCTCGGCGGCCGGCCACGGGACGGTGGTCCAGGGACCGGCGACGCGGTCGGGGTCGTTGTGGTCGAGCTTGTAGTACATCCCCGCGGATATGTCGGGGTGGCTCCAGATCTGCAGGGTGGGCTGATTGGCGTCGGCGGAGGGCTGGGTGACGGGGAGGGTGAAGGCGAAGCGGTGGCGGTCGGTGCGGTCGCGTCTGAGGCGCAGCCGGGTGTCCATGTGGACGACGGCGGCTACGACGACGCCGGGCCAGCGGACGGTGACCTCAATCCCTTCGGGGGCGGCCGGGCCGCTGACGAAGGAGTAGTACTCGGCGCGGCTGGCCACGTGGTAGCGGTCGCCGGGCACGAACTCGTAGCCGTCGGGGAGCGTCACCTCGGGGATGGCGGGGTCGCCGGGGCGGAGGCGCACGAGGCGGAAGGCGGCGTACGCGACGGCGGCCCCGGCCGCGGGTGCGGCGGCGGACGGCGCTTCGGTGGCGGGCGCTGCGGCTGTGGCGGGGTCCGGCAGCGCCAGGGCGAGGCCGGTGGCGGAGGCCCCGGTGACCAGGGCGCGGCGGCTGAACGTGCTCATGCGGGATCCCTCTCGGTTCGGATGCACGACGCGGGCCGGCTTGCGAGGTCGCGTGGCCCGCAGACTTTCTGTCCCGCAGCGGGCGGTTGAACCCGGGCGGCCCCTACGCCTCCGGGTCCTCGCCCCCGTCCACGTACCGCAGCACTCCCCACATCGCGTCCTCGCCCCGGTCCTGCGGAGCGTGGCCGCGGCAGGCGTCGAGCTCCTTGCGTACGGCGTCGGCGTCGATCCCCGAGCCGATCAGCACCAGCCGCGTGGCCCGCTCCTCGCCGCGGCCCCAGGGGGAGGGGCGGAAGCGCAGGAAGCGGCCGACCGCGTGCAGCCCGTACTTCTGCGGGTGGCCGGGTACGCCGAAGTGGACGTGGCCCTTGACGCGGTAGAGGCCGGCGGGGCGGGTGTCGAGGAACTCCATCAGACGGCGCGGGCTGACCGGCCCACCGGTGGCGAACTCGACGCTCTCGTACGCCGCGTGGAGATGCCCGCCGTGGTCTCCGCCGGTGCCGCCGGTGCAGTGGTCGGTGTCCTCCGCGGCCAGGTCGGCGAAGGAGAGCTGGCGGGGGCCGGAAGCCGCCGCGCCGGGGCCGTCTCCGCCTCCCGGGTCGAAGAACAGCCCGGGGTCGACCCGCCCGTGGGCCGTCGCCACCACGGGCGTACCGGGCGCCAGTTTCCCGATCGTCTCGTGGAGGCGGCGGCGTCCGGCGTCGTCGATCCGGTCGGTCTTGTTGAGCACGACGAGGTCGGCGACGGCGAGGTGGCGGTCGATCTCGGGGTGCCGCTCCCGGGTCGCTGCGAACTCGGCGCCGTCGACGACCTCGACCAGCCCTCCGTACACGATGCGGTCGTTCTCGCTCGCCAGCACCATCCGGACGAGTTCCTGCGGCTCGGCGAGGCCACTGGCCTCGACGACGATGACGTCGATCCGGCCGGTGCCGGCGAGCCGGCCGAGGTAGGCGTCGAGTTCGGCGGTGTCGACGGCGCAGCACAGGCAGCCGTTGCCGAGGGAGACCATCGAGTCGACCTGGCCCGCGACGGCCATGGCGTCGACCTCGATACTGCCGAAGTCGTTGACGACGGCGCCGATCCGGGTGCCGTCGCCGTTGCGCAGCAGCCGGTTGAGGAGGGTGGTCTTGCCGGAGCCCAGGAACCCCGCGAGTACGACGACGGGGATCCGTCCGCTTCCCACCAGCCACCCTCCCGGCGCCGCCCGTTCTGCCGGCGTCCAGCGTAGAGGGCGGGGACCGTCAGCCGTAGCGCTCGATGCGCGCCTGGGCCGGCGGGAACGGGGACTGCGCCGTGGTCCCCGCCGCCCAGAAGCCGGCCGTGCCCGGTATGGGGGCGAGTGCGGACATCAGGGGGGTGATGCCCTGGGCGGCGGCGGGGCCGCGCTCGCTGGTCCAGGAGGCGCCGTCCCAGCGGAGATAGTGGGCGCTGGTGCCGTCCCAGAAGTCCCATCCGGCGATGAGGGCGGGGCGCCCGGCGGCGTCGGGGGCGAGGGCGCCGAGGGAGCCGACGGTGAAGGGGGCGGCGACGTCGTTCCACGCCGCGCCGTCGTAGTGGCGCAGGACGACGCTGGGCGGCTTGCCGGGCGGGCCGCCCGCGCCGTAGTCGTGGCCGGTGAGCCAGATGTCGTCGGGGGCGACGGGGAGAAGGTCGGTGACCGACAGGCGCAGCCCCGTGAGCCGGGGCAGGACGTGCCAGGACCGGTCGTCGTACCGGGCGACGACGAGGTCTCCGGAGACCCAGGTGGCACCCGCGCGGTCGACGTGGACGTTCCACAGGCTGGGGACCGAGCCGTCGTCGCTCGGCAGCGGCGGGGACCAGCTCCACCGGGTGCCGCCGGCGTCGTCGGAACGCAGCACGCGGGAGGCGCCGTCGCGGGTGCCGGAGATCCGGACGGTGCCGTCCGGGGCGACGGCGACGGCCCACAGCTCCGTGCCGGACTCGCCGCGTCCGGGGAAGTCGTGCTCACGCCACGTGGTGCCGTCCCAGGCGAGGAGGTGGTCGGCGCCTGCCGGGTCGTACCCCACCGCCCAGGCGGCGACCGCGCCCGCGGACCCGGCGGGGGCGGCGGCCACGTTGCGGAGGCTGCCGGCGAACGCGAGGTGGGAGACGTCGGTGGAGTGCCAGGCGGTGCCGTCCCAGGTACGGGCGAGGGGCCGGCCGGAGACCGAACCGCTGCGGCCCTCCTCGCCCACGGCCCAGGCGAGATCGGGCCCCGCGGCGGCAACGGCGTTGAGCAGGACGGCGGGTTCACCGGCCGGTACGGCGACCTCCCGCCAGGCGGCGCGGGGCCGGGTGTTCCCGGCAGGCCGGCCGCTCCCGGCGGCGGTACCGGTGCCGGCCGCGTGTCCGTGTCCGGCGGCGGTGAGGCCGAGCCCGGTGGCGGCGGTCGTGGAGGTTAACCCTCGGACAAAGTTGCGTCTGCGCATGCGTGTTCTCCTCCCATGGAACGGCCGAGCCAGAGTTACCCTGGGGTAACCAGAAGTCAACCCTCACCTTCGGCCGCACCGGTCCCGCCCACCGGCCCCGGCCGTTCCCCCGCGCCGTCCTCCCCGCCACCCGTGGCCAGGTTGTCCATGCGGCGCTTGTGGACCTCCCGTTCCGCCGCCGAGGTGACGAACTCCGCCGTCGCCGCAGGGCCCACCAGATCACGTACCGCCGCCACCGTGGCCGCCGGCAGGCTCACCGGGACCGTCGCCGGACCGGCGGCAGGCGGCTGGGGCGGTCCGGCGAGGTGGTCGTGGAGCTGGCGCGTCGCCAGGGTGCGCATCGCGCGGGCCAGTTCCGCGTCCAGCGTCTGCTGCGCCAGCGGGCGCAGCCGGCGGACGAGGCCGGCGGCCTCGGTCGCCTCCGCGTCCGACGGGGGGTGGCCGAGGTAGCGCTGGAAGACGTGCTCGGCGGTGAAGTCGAGCAGGCCCGCGGCTATCTCCTCCACCCGCAGCCGCAGCTCGCGCAGGTGACCGGTGATGGCGGGGAACGGGACGCCCGCGGCGTGCAGTTCCGCGGCGACCGTGAGCTGCTGCGGGCTGGGCACGAAGAACACCTCCGGCTCCCCCGCCACCCGCTCCAGCACGCCCAGCTCGACGGCCTCCTCGACCGCGGACTCGTCCGCCGCCCCGCCGAACAGCTCCTCCAGCTCGGCCCGGCTCATCTGCCCGGACTCCTCGTCGGACCACGGCCCCTGCACCTCGGCGACCAGGCCCAGCACCCCGCCGAGCCCCCGGCCCGCGTCCCACGCCTCCAGCAGCTCCTTGATGGACGCCAGGGTGTAGCCGCGGTCGAGGAGGCCGGCTATCTGGCGCAGCCGGGCGAGGTGTTCCTCCCCGTAGACGTTGGTCCGCCCGCGCCGCTCCGGTCGGGGCAGCAGCCCGCGGTCGGCGTAGGCGCGGATGGTCCGTACGGTCGTCCCGCTGGCCTGTGCCAGACCCTCGATCCGGTACTCGCCTGCCGTCTGCTGCTTCAGCACCGCTCTCCTGCCCCTCGGCCGGTCGCCCGGCCCGTACGTGAGCCGGTCCCCCGGCATGTGCGTCGCCCTGCTCGCCGCCGCGCGCCCCGCCCCGCCCGGCGCGGCGCGCCCTCTGGGGAGGGATGGTACGGCCGGCGCGGCCACCGGGGTGCCCAGCCGCCCGAACGGGCCTCGGTACGGCGTGCTCGCGCCGTGCTCCGCGTGCGGGCGGCCTGCTCCGGTGCTCACGATGCGGCTCCTTGACGGCCGGGGGCGCTAAAGCCTGGGCTCCACCCGCGCTATCGCCCGCAGCGCGCGCGGCGCGAACCTCGCCAGCAGCCGCGAGCCCCGCGCCTCCGGGGTGACCGGCACCACGGCCTGGTTGCGCGCGACCGCCCGCAGCACCGCGTCCGCGACCTTCTCCGCGGGGTAGTTCCGCCTCCCGTACCAGCGGTGGGCGCTCTTCCGGCGGCGTCGCTCCTCCTCCTCGGAGACGCCCGCGAACCGGGTGGTGGCCGTGATGTTGGTGTGCACGAAGCCGGGGCAGACGGCCGAGACGCCGATCCCCTGCCCGGCCAGCTCCGCGCGCAGGCACTCCGAGAGCATCAGCACCGCGGCCTTCGACGTCGCGTACGCGGGCAGGGCCCGGGACGGCGCATACGCGGCGGCCGAGGCGATGTTGACGATGTGCCCGCCCTGGCCGCCCTCGGCCATCTGCCTGCCGAAGAGCCGGCAGCCGTGGATGACGCCCCACAGGTTGACGTCCAGCACCCTGCGCCAGTCCGCTGTCGAGGTGTCGAGGAACCGACCGGACAGACCGATCCCGGCGTTGTTCACCAGCACGTCCACCACCCCGTACGAAGCGGCGACGCGCTCGGCGAACTTCTCCATCGCCTCCTCGTCCGCGACGTCCACGGTCTCCGGAAACGCCTCCGCCGCACCGATCATCCGGCACAACTCGGCGGTCCTGGCCGCCCCCTCGGCGTCGACGTCGGCCGCGATGATCCGCGCGCCGGCCTGCGCGAAGGCGGTGGCGGTGGCCCGGCCGATGCCGCTGGCCGCGCCGGTGATCAGCACGAGCCGCCCGCCGAACCGGTCCGTGTACGGCCCGTCGGGGACGGTCTCGGCGACCGGTGTGCCGTCCTCGTGCGCGAGCACGAACTCGCCGATCCACGCGGCGAGCTGGTCGGGCCGGGTGCGCGGGACCCAGTGGCGGGCGTCGATCGTGCGGCGCAGCAACTGCGGCACCCAGCGGTCCAGGTCGTCGTAGAGGCTCGGGGAGAGGAAGGCGTCCGCGGTGGGGGTGATGAGCTGCACCGGCGCGTGCGCGTAGGCGTCGGCACGGGGGTGGCGCAGCCGGGCGCGGACGTTGTCCCGGTACAGCCAGGCGCCGTGCGACGCGTCGTCGGCCAGGGAGATCGTCGGATAGCCGTTGCCGGGGACCTTCTCCAGCCGCCGCAGGATCGACGGCCAGCGTGCGCCGAGCGGGCCGTGCCAGGCCAGCTCGGGCAGCACGGGGGTGTGCAGCAGATACACGTACCAGGACTTGGCGCTCTGGCGGAGCAACTGGCCGGCCCGCCGTGGCGTGGGGCGGCGCAACCGGTCGTTGATCCAGTGCCCGAAGTGGTCGAGGGACGGGCCGGAGAGGGAGGTGAACGACGCGATGCGGCCCTCCGTGCGCCCCACGGTGGTGAACTCCCAGCCCTGCACCGAGCCCCAGTCGTGCCCCACGAGGTGCACCGGGCCCTCCGGGCTGACGGCGTCGGCCACGGCGAGGAAGTCGTCCGTGAGCTTCTCCAGCGTGAACCCGCCCTTCAGCGTCTCCGGCGCGGTGGAGCGGCCGTGGCCGCGGACGTCGTAGAGCACGACGTGGAAGCGCCCGGCGAGCCGGGACGCGACCTCGGACCACACCTCCTTGCTGTCCGGGTAGCCGTGCAGCAGCACCACCGTCGGCCGCCGGGCGTCTCCCAGCTCCGCCACGCGCAGATCGACCCCGGCGGCCCGCACCCACCGCTCCCGTACGGCCGCGTCGCCCCATACGCTCATGCACCCATCCCTTCTCCCGGTCCCGCCCCTGCACCGCACCCTGCCCGCGGCGGCTCCCAGCCAGGCCTCACCCGGAGCCGCCGCCGCCCGGAAGCTGACATCAATGACTGTGACATCACCCCATGGCTCCGTCAACGCCCACCGTGTCCCTGTGGATACCGCGGGTAACCTCAGGGTTCACGGCCCTTTCCCCTACGGGCTCCCTCACTCCCCGGGCGTATCCGCCAACCGTCGCCAGGTCTGACGCCCCCGCGCCTCCGCGCCACTACCGTCGTGCAGCGTGACAGTCATCGCCACCGAGAACCTGAGCAAACGGTTTCCCCGTGTCACCGCGCTCGACGGCCTCACCCTCGACATCGGCCCCGGGGTCACGGGTCTGGTCGGTGCCAACGGCGCCGGCAAGTCCACGCTGATCAAGATCCTCCTCGGCCTGTCGCCCGCCTCCGAGGGCTCCGCCGCCGTGCTCGGCCTCGACGTGGCCGCCGGCAGCGACACCGCCGCCAGAATCCGCGAGCGCGTCGGCTACATGCCGGAACACGACTGCCTGCCGCCCGACGTCTCCGCCACGGAGTTCGTCGTCCACATGGCGCGCATGTCCGGCCTGCCCGCCACCGCGGCCCGCGAGCGCACCGCCGACACCTTGCGCCACGTCGGCCTCTACGAGGAGCGCTACCGCCCCATCGGCGGCTACTCCACGGGCATGAAGCAGCGCGTCAAGCTCGCCCAGGCCCTCGTGCACGACCCGCAGCTCGTCTTCCTCGACGAGCCGACCAACGGCCTCGACCCGGTCGGCCGCGACGACATGCTCGGCCTCATCCGCCGCGTACACGCCGAGTTCGGCATCTCCGTCCTCGTCACCTCGCACCTCCTCGGCGAGCTGGAGCGCACCTGCGACCACGTCGTCGTCATCGACGGCGGCCGGCTGCTGCGCTCCAGTTCCACCAGCGACTTCACGCAGAGCACCGCCACCCTCGCCGTCGAGGTGACCGACACCGACGCCCACCCCGACGGCACCGCCACGCTGCGCAAGGCGCTCGCCGGCGCGGGCCTGGGGATAACCGCGGACGGCCGGCTGCTGTACGTCGAGGCCGAGGACGACGGCACGTACGACGTCGTACGGGACGCGGTGGCCGGGCTCGGCCTCGGGCTGGTGCGCATGGAGCAGCGCCGGCACCGCATCGCGGAGATCTTCCGCGACGACGGCGCCCACCCGACGAGCACGAGCGCAAGCACGAGCACCCCGACGGCCACGAGCACGTCCGCCCCCGCGACCGACCCCGCAGGAAGCCCTCATGCCCACTGACGCTCCCGCCACCGGCGGCACCGGCCAAGCCCCCGGCACAAGCACGCCCCCCGCCGCCACCGACGTCATCCACGACATCGGCTACCGCCACTACGACGGCCCGCGCCTCGGCCGCGGCTACGCCCGCCGCTCGCTGTTCACCCAGTCCCTGCGCGCCGCGTACGGGCTCGGCCGCTCCGCGAAGTCCAAGGTCCCCCCGGCGCTCCTCTTCGGCATCATGTGCCTGGTCGCGCTCATCATCGTCGCGGTCGCCGTCGGCACCAACATGGACGAACTGCCGCTGGACTACACCGACTACGCGATCTACCTCCAGCCTGTCATCTTCCTCTTCATCGCCGCCCAGGCCCCGGTGTCCGTCTCCCGCGACCTGCGGTTCCGTACCGTCCCGCTGTACTTCTCCCGCCCTGTCGAGCGCCTGGACTACGTCTCCGCCAAGTACGCGGCGATGGCCTGCGCGCTCTTCGTCCTGACCGCCACCCCGCTGCTGATCCTCTACGTCGGCGCCCTGCTCGCGAAGCTCGACTTCACCGACCAGACCACGGGCTTCGCCCAGGCGCTCGTCTCCGTCGCCCTGCTGTCGCTGCTCTTCGCCGGCATCGGCCTGGCCATCGCCGCCCTCACCCCGCGCCGCGGCTTCGGCGTCGCCGCCGTCATCGCCGCGTTCACCGTGCCCTTCGGCGCCGTGAGCGCCCTGCAGGGCATCGCGTGGGAGCAGGACAACCTCGACGCCATCGGCTGGTTCGCGCTCTTCTCGCCCATCGGCCTCATCGACAACATCCAGTCGGTGTTCCTCGGCGCCACCCCCGCCAACGCCTCCCCCGAGCCGGTCGACCCGTCCACCGCGGCGGGAGCGGCCGCCCTGCTGGTCGCGCTCGCCGTCGCCGCCGGCTGCTTCCTCTTCCTGCTGCGCCGCTACCGAAAGGCCGGGCTGTGACCACCATCCGGATCGACAGCGTCTCCCGCTGGTTCGGGAACGTCGTCGCCGTCAACGACGTGACCATGGCCATCGGCCCGGGTGTCACCGGCCTCCTCGGCCCCAACGGCGCCGGCAAGTCGACCCTCATCAACATGATGGCCGGCTTCCTCGCCCCCTCCACCGGCGCGGTCACGCTCGACGGCGTCCGTATCTGGCGCAACGAGAAGGTCTACGAGCAGATCGGGCTCGTCCCCGAGCGCGAGGCCATGTACGACTTCCTCACTGGCCGCGAGTTCGTCCTCGCCAACGCCGAGTTGCACGGCCTCGGCGCCGACGCCGCGCGGAAGGCCCTGGCCACGGTCGAGATGGAGTACGCGCAGAACCGCCGGATCAGCACGTACAGCAAGGGCATGCGCCAGCGCGTGAAGATGGCGTCCGCTCTCGTCCACGAGCCCGAGGTGCTGCTCCTCGACGAGCCGTTCAACGGCATGGACCCGCGCCAGCGCATGCACCTGATGGACCTGCTGCGGCAGATGGGCGCCGAGGGCCGCACCGTGCTGTTCTCCTCGCACATCCTGGAGGAGGTCGAGCAGCTCGCCGCGCACATCGAGGTGATCGTCGCCGGCCGGCACGCCGCCTCGGGCGACTTCCGCAAGATCCGCCGGCTGATGACCGACCGCCCGCACCACTACGCCGTACGCTCCAGCGACGACCGCGCGCTCGCCTCCGCGCTCATCGCCGACCCGTCCACGGCCGGCCTCGAACTCGACCGGCGCGACGGCGTCCTGCACATCCAGGCCGTCGACTTCGCCCGCTTCACCGAGCTGCTGCCGCGGGTCGCCAGGGACCACGGCATCCGCCTCTACGAGGTCTCGCCCTCCGACGAGTCCCTCGAATCCGTCTTCTCGTACCTGGTCGCGGCCTGAGAAGGAGCGAAGAACGCGATGCTGTACCACCCCACCGTCGCCCGGCTCACCCAGCGGGCCATCCTCGGCCGCCGCCGGGCGCTCATCCTGCTCCTGCTGCCCGTGCTGCTCATCGTCATCGCCATCGTCGTCCGCGCCCTCGTCGGCGCCGACGACGAGGTCACCTCCGACCTGCTCGGCGGCTTCGCGCTGGCGACCATGGTGCCGCTCATCGGCGTCATCGCCGGAACGGGGGCCATCGGCCCGGAGATCGACGACAGCTCGATCGTCTACCTGCTCGCGAAGCCCGTGCCCCGGCCGACGATCATCCTCACCAAGCTGACCGTCGCGGTGGGCGTGACGGCCGCGTTCTCCGCCTTCCCCACGCTGATCGCCGGCATCATCCTGGGCGGCAACGGCAGCCGTCTGGCGGTCGCGTACGCCCTGGCGGCGGCAGTCGCCTCGGTCGCGTACGCCGCCTTCTTCCTGATGCTCGGCACCATCTCGCGGCACGCGGTGGTCTTCGGACTCGTCTACGCGCTGGTGTGGGAGGCCCTGCTCGGCAGCCTCGTCGACGGCGTGAAGACGCTCAGCATCCAGCAGTGGGCGCTGGCGGTGGGCGAGAAGACCGGCCAGGGCGGCCACGTCGTCTCCGACGTGGCACTGCCGGTGGCGACGGTCCTCCTGCTCGTGGTCACGGCGGGCACGACCTGGTTCGCCGCCCAGCGCCTGCGGTCGCTGACGCTGGCGGGCGAGGAGTGACGGAGGGAGCGCCCCGCCGGTCCCGCGGCCCGGACTCGTCGGAACCCCCGAACACCTGACGGCGGGCCGCGAACGCGGAAGGATGACCGACATGAACCTGCCTGCCCTCCCCGAGGAGTCCTTCCAGCGCGTGCTCTGCGTCGTCGCGCACCCGGACGACATGGAGTACGGCACGTCGGCGGCCGTCGCCCGGTGGACCGCGCGGGGCATCGAGGTCGGCTACCTCCTGCTCACCCGCGGCGAGGCCGGCATGCCGAACCCGCCCGAGGAGACGGCGCGCCTGCGCGTCGCCGAGCAGCGGGCCGCCTGCGCCGTCGTCGGCGTCGAGCACCTGACCGTCCTCGAACACCCCGACGGCGTGCTCGTCTACGGCCTCGATCTGCGCCGGGACATCTGCCGGGAGATCCGCCGCTTCAAGCCCGACGTCGTCCTCGGTACGGGATTCGACGTCGAGACGCCCTTCGGCTTCGACCAGGCCGACCACCGCGCCGCCGGCCTCGCCACGCTCGACGCGGTGCGCGACGCCGGCAACCGCTGGGTCTTCCCGGAACAGGTCGACGACGAGGGCCTCGAACCGCACGCGGCGCGCTGGCTCGTCATCCCCGGACTCGCCGGCTCCGGCGCGACCCACGGCGTCGAGATCACCGGTGAGCCGCTGCAGCGCGGCATCGCCTCGCTCGAGGCGCACGCCGCCTACCTGGCCGCGCTCCCGGACCACCCGGCCCCGAAGGACTTCATCCCGACGTTCACCGCGATGAACGGCAAGGCCATGGGTGTCGAGCACGCCGTCCTGTTCCGCGCCCACGACCTGCAGGCACCGCCGGACTTCGCCGGCGAAACCGGCCAGGACTGACCGGCGCCCCGGCCGGGCTGTGGGTTCCCAGCCTCCGTGTCGTTTCCCCGGCCTGCGGCTACCCCTGCCCCTACCTCAGTCGGCCCGGACGACTCCGGCTCCGGACTGCGCTCTGTGCGGCGGGTGACGCACGTCTGCGCTCTCGAGGGGAAATCGCCTGTCCATCGCCCAGACGGCCAGTGCGCAGACCGCGAATCCCGCCCCGAGGAGGCTGGAGCCCGCCCAGCCGTGGAGGGTGTAGACGGCGGTGGTTGCGGCAGCGCCAAGGGCGGAGCCGAGCGAGTAGAAGACCATGTAGCCGCCGATGACGCTGCTGGTGCGATCCGGGTGCGCGGCGGTGAGCACGTGCTGGTTACTCACGTGTACGGCCTGGACCGCGAAGTCAAGGACCACGATTCCGACGATGAGGAGCCCCAGTGTCCCCGGTAGCTGGGCGATGGCTGCCCACGAGAGGACGAGCATGGTGAGCGCGAGGCCGGCGACCTGAGTCGTCCGTCCAGCATCCGCCCACCGTCCCGCGCGTGCAGCGCCGAGGGTGCCGGCAAGTCCCGCGATGCCGAACAATCCGATCTGGCTTTCGTTCAGATGCCAGGGTGCGTCCCCAAGCGGCAGGGACAGCCCACTCCACAGCGTTCCGAAGGATGCGAACGAGAAGAACGCGATGAGCCCGCGCGTCAGCAGGAGGCGCTGTCCGAAGAGTCCTCCGAGTGACACGACGGCCTGCCTGTACCCCGCAGGTCTGCTGTGACGGTCTTCTGCCGGCAGTGCGACGAGAACGAGAGCCGCAAGTCCGAGCGACAGCACCGCCAGCACGACATAGATGCTCCGCCAGCCCCACACGTCGGCGAGCGTGCCGGTGACAACCCGTGCGCCCAGGATGCCGACCACAACACCCGAGGTCACGACACCGATGTTCCGGCCGCGTTCGGCAGGCGGCGAGACCGATGCGGCGTAGGCAACGGTGGTCTGTACGACGACCGCGAAGAGCCCAGCCGCTGTGAGCCCCGCGAACGCCACCCATCCGGCTGACGCAAAGGCCGTCAGCATCATGCCGGTTGCGGTGATCGCCAAGTGCACGGCGATGAGCCGCCGCCTGTTGACGACCACATCGCCGAGCGGCACCAGCAGCACCAGCCCTGCCAGGTAGCCGAACTGACCGGTGGCCACGATCCACCCCCTGTGTGCTGCCGGCACACCGAGATCCCGTCCCATCGGCTCCAGAACCGGCTGCGCGGCGTAGATGCCGGCCACCGCGACGCCACACACCGCTGCGAGGAGGAGCCGCCGCCACACGTCCATCGCACCCCAACCCCAATCAGTAGCAAATTGCAACCGTTTTGACGTTAGGGCATGCTGGTTTCAATCCGCAACTCATGGGGAGGTGTCATGCCGCGCACCATCGCGCGCGCCCCGGAGCCCGACTGGACCGACCCCGACTGTCCCGTCGCCCGCACACTCGATCTCGTCGGCGACAGATGGAGCCTTCTCGTCATCCGCGACGCGATGGACGGTGTGCGATCGTTCACCGATTTCCAGCGACGTACCGGCATCGCCCGCAACATCCTCACCGAGCGCCTGCGCAAGCTCACCGCTTACGGGCTCCTCGCCCGGCGCACCGCGCCATCGGGCCGCCGTCAGGAATACGTGCTCACCGACGCCGGCCGCGACCTCTTCGCCGTCATCCTCACCCTGCGGCAGTGGGGAGAACGCCACGCCTTCGCTCCCGGCGAGGCGCACTCCACCTTGGTCGACGAGCACGGCACCCCTGTGCCGGTAATCGTGCCGACCGGCGCCGACGGCAGCCTCCTCGACACCGATACCACGCACGTTCAGAAGACCCGGTAGGCGCCGAGTCGCTTCATACCGCTACGCACCCATCGTCCCAAAGCCGTCGGTTCCATAGAATGCCCGTGCTCAGCTCTGGTGATCAGAGAGGATCGGGCGGCTTCGGTGGCAAAGCGTTCGAGCCGCTGCCGGGCATTCGGGCTGGTCAGGGCAGCGCGCGCGGAACGGCGGGGGCATCTGTGGCCTGCTCGGAGGGCTCGCAGGCCGGACCACGGGATGTGAGAACCTGCAGGTGTAGGATGTCGCGGCCCGTGTCACAGGGCATCGCGCTGACCAGCGGGTCTTCAGCCTGTCTCACGCCGTGCCCACCTGCTCCTGTCTCAGGACGGGTGGCCTTTCCTCATGACCAGCGCAGCGGGCCACGACGCCGGGCCGAGATCTCCTGACGGGAGGTGTTCCCGGTTCCTCAACTCGTCGGAAGTCAGCTCAGCGGGGTCATGGCTCTCAGAGGCTCGCACTGCTCGACCCCTTCTTCACCTCGCGCAAATGACATCGTGCATGACAGTGCGACGAGGTGCTCGCGTGGCGAGTGAACTCATCGCGGGCACCGCAGCGAATGTGCGAGCCCTTCCCTGACGATCGAGTTTCCCACTCATCTGGAAGATCACACGGTCGACTGGTTCTGCCACCACAGTCTCACGGGTACACGGTCCCCGAGGCGAACCAGTCTCTTGCCACGGGCAGGGCATCGTCAGACAGATCGGTGAGGAAGACGACCGCAAGGCCGCGGCGAGCCCTGGAGCACGAGACATAGAACAGGTTCCGTGAGCGCGCTAGGCGCTTCTCAATGTCGTTTCCTGTCAGCATCTTGCCCATGTTGTACATGGTCCAGGAGGCGTCATCGATGATCACGATAACATTGTCGAATTCGTCGCCCTTGACCCCGTGCTGGGTATGGAAAGGGGTACGCTGGTCCCGGTACTCGATGAAGCGCGTGACCTCCTGATAGGGAATTTCCCGGATTGCCTTCGAGAACGATGCGAGCTTCAGGTCATAGCCTTCAAGATCTTCTGCATTGCGCCGGCGTTCGAGGTTGCTGAGCTGTCGAGGTACGGAGAGCAGGTGCCCACGGGCCATGTGATCAAGGACACCGCCGATGGTTCCGGACTCTCGAACGGCGATCAGATTTCTGATATCGGTCGCGATTCGTTGTTTGTGTCTATGGCGCGTGATGGCGGTCCGGCTTGCCACCAACAGACTTGTAACCTCTGCATAGTCGAGCGCTTGAAATGAATTACAAAGGGCTTCGATCCGGCTGAGGTATTGAATGTAGGGCTCATCGTTCTCTAGAAGCTTGTCGCGACCTTGTCCTCCGAGAATCTGGTACGCCTGCAAAAGCTTCTGGTAGCCGAGGGTGCCGGCGATGCCCCGGTGCGTGAGCATCAGGTATTTGGTGGTGTCCTCGGACCAACCCAGCTCATGAAGATAGTCGCGGGCCGCCTCGAAGCGCGCTTGGCCTACGGGGAGGGATGAGTTGAGGAAAAGGTGGACTTCTCCCTCCTTCTTGTCGCCCACAGCCTCCTGCTGTAGATCGGGGCGAATCTTATTCAGCACGTCTACAACCGGGGATGAACAGCGGTAGTTCTCGTGCTTGGTGATGAGCGTCAGCTTGTCATGAGTGACGGCACCCTGACCGGAAGCGTAGATCTTCTGCATAGAGTCGCCGAAGAGTCCGACGACGCAGATCTGACCACCTAATCCTGCGAGGTGATCAAGCAATAGCGTTACCGTTTTAGGTGATGTGTCCTGATACTCATCGACGAATATGATTGGGTACCGGTCAGCGATGAGACGTGCGAGTTTAGGGTACTCAATGACCATGCGCAATGCAAGGTCAATAACCTCGTCGTGGGAGATCTCACCGCGGTGCAGGCGTCGGCGGTCGAGGTATTTAATAGGCAGCGGCGGGACGCTAACCTCGCTGAGATCCTCGGGCTTGGGAAGACTAAGATTATATTCGATGATCTGCTTCCATAACTCCACCCCAAAGCCTTTGATGGCCTCCCAGAGGAAGTCATGGATGGTCGCGACGGTCACGATAGGATTGTCGTTGATCTGCTCCGTGATCTTCCGCTTGGCGACATTGGTGAAGGTGACACATGCGATCCGGCGACCCTTTTGCGCAAGTTCCGCACCCTGCATTTTGAGGCTGTATTCAAGGGCCTCTACGAGAGTTGTCGTCTTACCAGCCCCGGCTCCGGCCTCCACCAAGAAACTGCGCCTTTCCTGCAACGCGTCGACTACTCGATCGATGGTCGTCACGCGTGCATTAGCCATTGCAAGCCTTCGTCGATGTAACGGGGGACTCTCCAGTCGTCGAGGAGCATGGCGTCGAATGCGAAGTCCGTCTTGTGGTCACGGAGATTCTCCGCGATTTCGTAGGCCCGTGCTTCGATGGTGGGTGGGCTCGGGTTGTCGCCGACGGTGCGGACGAAGTGGCCCTTCAAGGCAAGACTGCTGAGGTTAGTAGCAAGAGTCGAGGCGTTGGCGATGATGAAAGCATCCTCGAAACTGCGACCACATGGGCCGTCAGAACTTTCGGGCACTTGGTAAGCGACGCGAACATTATTACTGATCTTGTCCTCGATCGCCGTCTCAAGGAGCGATTCAATCGTGTCCTTGCCGGGGAGCCACTTCTTCAACGTGGAATTAGAAGTGTGCGCATCGGGGGTATCGGGTTGGCAGACGGGACGCCTCGGCTTGGATGGATCAACGGAGTCGATGTCCGTAATGATGAGGCATCTGACATTGAGGAACTCCAGCAGTTCACGAAAGCGGACCGCATAGGCGTCACCTACCTCGACAACCGAGACGTACTGGCGTTGCAGGCCCTCGGCGCAACGGGAAATCATCTTGGGTAGCAGGAGCCGCTCGGCGGTTCCCTCGATAAGGATGATCTTGTCGGCGAAGAACATGTCGCAACGGTGCAGCTCCATGTACTGCTCAAGGAACCGAAGGGTCTCCTTGCCGTCGCCTGAATCCTTGACTTTGTTCTTAAAGGTGGACAAGTTCTTGATGGTGGTCCCACGCCCCGTGGCATCGAAGTAGCGGATCTTCGCGAAGCCGCTCCTGGCGACCATGTGGGAGGAGTGGGTGGTGATTACCACCTGCACATTCCGGGAGGTCTTGCCCTTGATGTAGTCCTCGATGTTCTTAATAAACGTCTCCTGCATCTGCGGATGCAGGTGCGCCTCGGGTTCTTCGATGAACAGGATCTGCACCGCGGGCTGTGGGCTGGCCTGATCGCAGCTCTCAATGAAGCCACGTATCTGCAAGATGGTGAAGATGAGCTTGCTGTACCCGAGGCCGTTATGCCCTTCAGGCAAAGGGTATTGGGCATCGCCCGAGGGATACTGGATGCGTGTGCTCCCCCTTAGCACGGCGGACCCCTCGATCAGGGAGACAATCCGAGGTGCATGCAGCGGTGTGACCAGTCCCAAGCCGAACCTGTTCAGGTCATCGAGGAACGGCTCGAAGATCTCATCATAGTTCGCGTCCAACTCCCTCGACGCGGAGGCGAGAGCATCCTCAATCTGGTCGATGTTCCTTCCACGTCGGTCGTCTGTGCTCGAGGCTCGGTAGTAGGCCTCGAACGTCTTCGACAAGGTGCGCGTCTTGTCCGCCGGCGTGTCATCGAACTTGTTCTGGGCGTAGATGAACCGCACGGCAAGGATAGCCCTGGCAGCACTCGGCTTAAGCTCGCGTGTGACCGTGTCGTCGGCGGCACTCACTGCGCGGTACGTCACCGCGAAGTAGTCAGCGAACTTCCTGCGAAGCCACTTATGTTCATCGAAGCTTTTGCCAGCTCGCGTGCTGGCCTCCCAGAAGTCCGCGAGGAACTTCGTGGGGTCAGTTGCGGCAAGGGTGGCAACGAGCCGCACCGTGTGACAGGTCTCATCGAGGTCGAGGATGATCGCGCTGACCGGTGCGAGGTCGTCCTCCTCGTTGTATTCGATCGTGAGCGTCAGGCTGATGGTAGGTACTGACTCGACAGCCTTGCTCCGAAGCACCTCGTTTGCTTCCTCATCGCAAGACGACTCGGCCTCACCGAAGAGCCTTCGTGCGTGCTCCAGGTCGGCAATACGGCTCGTAGTGAAGTCCTCAAGGACGAACTTCGCATCATCACTAGCACTGAAGAATTTCTCGAATAAATTAACTAACGAGGTCTTCGCGCTGTTGTTCCTGCCCACGATCAACGTCGTGGCCGGGTCAAGGTGGATGTCTGCCTTCTGCAACGCGCGGAAGTTGATAACTTCGGCATGAACGAGGTGCATCGCGCTCCTGAGATTAGGCCGCCCGAGCCCGCGCCATCGCGACGCCTCACAGCTCCAGGCGCTGAACGTTAAGCAGTATGTGACAAAAATGGTGTGGCAGGGGCCCGTTTTCCTTAAGTGGCTGCTTGCCAGTGGCTTGACGTCAACGATTGCCGACCCATGGTCGGTGAGCAGGAGATAGTCCGGGATATGCTTACGGATCTCCCCCTCCAGCACGGTCTGAAGCAGGAAAGGCTGAGCCACGATGCCGTGGACGCTGCGATCGAAGTCCGCGAAGAGCAATCTGGCCAGCTCCAGGCGGGATTCGTAGATCACGTGGTCGCGCATGGTCGCTGACCAGTAGGTACCCGAGTAGTGCTTCTGCCTTCGGTGCCAGCGGAATACCCGCCACGGCGCCGCCGAGTCGAACAGCTCCCTGGAAGCGGACGGCCAGGCATACTCCTCGACCTCGTCGCGATCATGGCGGTGCACTCTCTGACCACGACTTCCGCGGCGAAGCCCATGACGTACCCCCGCCCAGACCATGGTCCGTACGACCAGACTGCCCGCCGCCGAGAGCAGACGCCTGAGCTTGAAGCCAAGCAACCCGAAAGAGTGAACGCGCCGACCCGCTTGTCTCACGGCCGCTGTATAAGTGCAGCCGATATGAAGCGGAGCGTGAGACTGTGCAACAAAATTCGAGACCCTGCAGGCCGGGTCAGGTCTGGGCCATGTCCACGAAGCGGGAGTAGTGGCCCTGGAAGGCCACCGTGATCGTCGCCGTCGGGCCGTTGCGGTGCTTGGCGACGATCAGGTCCGCCTCGCCCGCGCGCGGGGACTCCTTTTCGTAGGCGTCCTCGCGGTGCAAGAGGATGACCATGTCGGCGTCTTGTTCGATCGATCCTGATTCACGTAGGTCGGAGACCATCGGCTTCTTGTCCGTGCGCTGTTCGGGGCCGCGGTTGAGCTGGGACAGGGCGATCACCGGGACCTCCAGCTCCTTGGCGAGGAGCTTGAGGTTCCGGGACATCTCCGAGACCTCCTGCTGGCGGCTCTCCGGGCGGCGGGAGCCGCCCGTCTGCATGAGCTGGAGGTAGTCGATGACGATCATCTGGAGGTCGTTGCGCTGCTTCAGACGGCGGCACTTGGCGCGGATCTCCATCATCGACAGGTTCGGCGAGTCGTCGATGTACAGCGGGGCGCCCGTCACCTCCGGCATCCGGCGGGCCAGGCGGGTCCAGTCGTCGTCCGTCATGCTGCCGGAGCGCATGTGGTGCAGGGCCACGCGGGCCTCCGCGGAGAGGAGGCGCATCGCGATCTCGTTGCGGCCCATCTCCAGCGAGAAGATGACGCTGGGCAGATTGTTCTTGATCGAGCAGGCGCGGGCGAAGTCGAGGGCGAGGGTGCTGTTGTGCGTCGGCACCATCGACCGGGAGGCCAGGTACAGGTGGTCGGGGTGCTCGACCTCGACGCACCGGACCGGGACGCTCGGCACCTCGCGGACGCCGGTGACGAAGCGCCGTGTCGGCCTCCGGGCGCCGGTCTTCCGCCTTGCCGCGTGCAGGTGACGCTTGCGCTCCAGCCGGAAGACCTCGTCCGCTGCGGTGAAGGTGACGACGTGAACGGTGGAGGGGGAGGAGGACCGTTCCGTGCGGCCGGCCAGCCGCTTTGCCGTCGTGCCGCAGCGGTAGCCGAGGCTTGTCACGAGCTCGCGGACGTCCTCGGCAAGCGCCTTGCTGGTGGCCGCGAACTGGATGGCGCCTGTGCGGGTGACGGTGCCTTCGCTGTCGAGGAGCCCGGCGAGGAGTTCCCTGCGCTGCTCGACCGAGCCGCGCAGATAGTCCTGTGGGATGTGCTTGTCCCCGGGAAGGCCGTTCCCGGGGAGAGCGGCGAGGAGGCTTGCGTATCGGCGCCGGCAGGTCGCGCACCGCGGCTCGGCGAGGAGCGAGGAGTATTCGTCGCCGCAGTCCACACAGGTCGCATGCGCGACGGAGACCTCCGGGTCCGCCGACGTGGTGCGGGCGGCGCCGCTGGTGCCGTCGCTGAGCCAGACGCCGAGCGTGTACGGCGGGATGGGGAGGGTGCGTGGAGGGAGGGCGAGGGGAGCGGCGGTGCGCACCGAGTGGTTGAGGCGGTTGTCCGCGAGGGTCGTGCAGCGCAGGGTCTCCGCGATCTCCTTGGTCGTCCGCACCGCGGCCGGGGTGTTCCTCGAACGGCGGGAGGCTCTGGTGTCCGTCAGCCACTGGTGGTCGGCGTCGGCGACGATCGTGGTGCCGTCGTCGAACGCGACCTCGTAGCACGGGCGGCCGGTCATGACCTCCGTGGCGGCGAGGACACGGGTCGGTGAGCCGTCGGCGGCGAGGAGGATGTCGCCGGCGCGGATCTCTCCCATCGTCGTCCACCCCGTGGGCGTGGGCAGCGGGGTGTCGAGGGCGAGGGCCTTTCCCATGGCGGGACGGGCGGCGACGACGATCATCTGGCCGGGGTGGAGGCCGTTCGTCAGGGAGTCGAGGTCGGTGAAGCCCGTGGGGACGCCGGACATCTGGCCGCTGCGGGAGCCGATGGCCTCGATCTCGTCGAGGGCACCCTCCATGATCTCGCCGAGGGGGAGGTAGTCCTCCGCTGTGCGCTGTTCGGTGACGGCGTAGATCTCGGCCTGGGCGGAGTTGACGATGTCATCGACCTCGCCGTCGGCGGCATACCCCATCTGGGTGATGCGCGTGCCGGCCTCGACCAGGCGGCGCAGGATGGCGCGCTGGTGGACGATCTCGGCGTAGTACTCCGCGTTGGCGGCGGTGGGGACGGACTGGACGAGGGTGTGGAGGTACGACGCGCCGCCCACGCGGGCGAGTTCCCCGCGCTTGGTGAGCTCGGCGGAGACGGTGATGGGGTCGGCGGGCTCGCCGCGGGCGTAGAGGTCCAGGATGGCGGTGTAGACCGTCTCGTGGGCCGGGCGGTAGAAGTCGTGGCCCTTGAGGACCTCGACGACGTCGGCGATGGCGTCCTTGGAGAGCAGCATGCCGCCCAGGACCGACTGCTCGGCGTCCAGATCCTGCGGGGGCACGCGCTCGAAGGCGGCGGGGGCGCCGGGACCCCAGGGGTCCTCGGGCACGGGCTGATCCGGCCGGCTGTGCTGGTCGGCCTCGCGGCGCAGTGGACGGACGTCCCCCGGCATGGTGTCCACGTAGTCCCGGTGCTCGGACACGGCTGCCCCACCTCCTCCCACCCGCCTCCCGGCGGACCTCTCAGGGCGCCCCTCTTTCTTACGGCACACCGCCGACAAATCGCCCGCGGCATTCCGGTTACGGCGCGTCGGCCGGCCCCCCGGGCCGCGGGGCGGCGGCGCCGGTGGCGGCAGGGGGGAGGGTCCACCGTAGGTCCGCGGCGGGCTCTCGCCAATTGCGCTATCCACAGGGGGTGTGGAAAGCGTCCGCCAACCTGTGGATTACTTGGGGAAAGCTGTGCACGAGCCGGGGGACAGTGCTGTGGACAAGCACACTATCGCTCCGCGATCACCCGTTTGACGTGCTGATTCTTCGTCCACCCCCGGTGGAGGAGAAAAACTTTCCCCTCCGGGCCGCGGTGGCGGCGGGCGCCGCGTGCGCTTACCCTGCACACGTCACACTGTAAGAGCCCTTGAGCTGTTGCGGCTGTTACCTGTGGACTATTAGATTTGCTGCATGCCCCACGTTCCCGCGCCCACCACCGCCGACCAGGGCACTCCCGGCGAGCAGCGCCGCCGCACCCGGCGGCGGCACGACCGCGAGATCGTCGCTCTCGCCGTCCCCGCCTTCGGCGCCCTCGTCGCCGAGCCGCTCTTCGTGCTCGCCGACAGCGCCATCGTCGGCCACCTCGGCACCCCGCAGCTCGCCGGGCTCGGCGTCGCCGCCGCCCTCCTCACCACCGCCGTGAGCGTCTTCGTCTTCCTCGCCTACGCCACGACCGCCGCCGTCGCCCGCCGCGTCGGCGCCGGCGATCTGCGCTCCGCCATCCGGCAGGGCGTCGACGGCATCTGGCTCGCCGCGCTCCTCGGCGCCGCGCTCGTCGCCGTCACCGTCCCCGCCGCGCCCGGCCTCATCGGCCTCTTCGGAGCCTCCGACACCGCCGCGCCGTACGCGGTCACGTATCTGCGCGTCAGCGCCTTCGGCATCCCCGCCATGCTCGTGGTCTTCGCGGCCACCGGCGTGCTGCGCGGACTGCAGGACACCCGCACCCCGCTGTACGTCGCCGTCGGCGGCTTCACCGTCAACGCCGCGCTGAACGTCGCCCTCGTCTACGGCGCCGGCCTCGGCATCGCCGGCTCCGCCTGGGGCACCGTGCTCGCGCAGTGGGGGATGGCGGCGGTGTATCTCGTCGTCGTGGTACGGGGCGCCCGCCGGCACGGCGCCGCGCTGCGCCCGCACCCGGCCGGCATACGGGCCTCCGCGCGGGCCGGGGTGCCGCTGCTGATCCGTACGCTGTCGCTGCGCGCCGTGTTGCTCATCGCGACCGCGGTGGCGGCGGGGCTCGGGGACGAGTCGGTCGCCGCGCACCAGGTGGTGCTCAGCATCTGGTCGCTGCTGGCGTTCGCGTTGGACGCGATAGCGATAGCCGGGCAGGCGATCATCGGCCGGTATCTGGGCGCGGGGGACGTGGACGGCGCGCGGGAGGCGTGCCGGCGGATGGTGCAGTGGGGGGTGGCGACCGGCGCGGTGCTGGGCGCGCTGGTGGTGGCCGCCCGGCCGCTGATCCTGCCGCTGTTCACCGACGACGCGGAGGTGCACGGCGTCCTGCTGCCGGCGCTGCTGGTCGTCGCGGTGACACAGCCGCTGGCGGGGGTGGTGTTCGTGCTCGACGGTGTGCTCATGGGTGCGGGCGACGGGCCGTATCTGGCCTGGGCGATGCTGCTGACGCTGGCGGTCTTCGCGCCGGTGGCGCTGGCGGTGCCGGGGCTGGGCGGCGGACTGACGGCGCTGTGGTGGTCGATGGGTCTGATGATGCTGACCCGGCTGGTGACGCTGTGGCTGCGCACCCGGTCGGGGCGGTGGCTGGTCACGGGCGCCGTCCGGGCGTAGCCGCGGGTACGCGAACGGGCCGCGCCCCCGCAGGGGCGCGGCCCGTCCTTCGTGCTACCCGTCGCCTGACGGTGTCAGCCGGCCACGACCTCGACGCCGACCTTCGCGTCGACCTCGGGGTGCAGCCGCACGGACACCTGGTGGGCGCCGAGGCTCTTGATCGGCGCGGACAGCTCGATGCGCCGCTTGTCGACGTCCGGACCGCCGGCCTGCTTGATCGCCGTGGCGATGTCGCCCGGGGTGACGGCGCCGAAGAGACGGCCGCTGGCGCCGGCGCGCGTGGACAGGCGCACCTGCACGCCCTCCAGCTCCGACTTGACGGCGTTGGCCTGCTCGACCGAGGCGATCTCGCGCAGCTTGCGGCCGCGGCGGATCTGCTCGACGTCCTTCTCCCCGCCGCGGGTCCAGCGGATCGCCAGCCCGTTGGGGATCAGGTAGTTGCGGGCGTACCCGTCCTTGACCTCGACCACGTCGCCCGCGGCGCCGAGGCCGGAGACCTCGCCCTTGAGGATGATCTTCATGCTGTGCTCACCCTCCCAGTCAGCGCGCGGTCGAGGTGTAGGGCAGCAGCGCCATCTCCCGGCTGTTCTTCACGGCCGTGGCGACGTCACGCTGGTGCTGGGTGCAGTTGCCGGTGACCCGGCGGGCACGGATCTTGCCGCGGTCGGAGATGAACTTCCGCAGCAGGTTCGTGTCCTTGTAGTCGACGTAGGAGATCTTCTCCTTGCAGAAGACGCAAACCTTCTTCTTCGGCTTGCGCGGAGGCGGCTTCGCCATGATGTCTCTTACTCCAGTGTGATCAAGAAGTGTGGTGTACGAGCACGCTCGTCACGCCCCGGGAAGCCCGGGATCAGAACGGGGGCTCGTCCGAGTAACCGCCGCCCTGGCCGCCCTGACCGCCGCCGGGGCCCCCGCCCCAGCCGCCGCCCTGACCGCCCTGCTGACCGCCGCCGGTCGCCCACGGGTCGCCCTGCGGGCCACCGCCGCCCTGACCGCCCTGACCGCCGCCGGGGCTCCCGCCCCAGCCGCCGCCCTGACCGCCCTGCTGACCGCCGCCGCCGAAGCCGCCGCCCTGGCCGCCCCTGCCGGTGGTCTTGGTGACCTTGGCGGTGGCATACCGGAGCGCGGGGCCGATCTCGTCGACCTCCAGCTCCACCACGGTCCGCTTCTCGCCCTGCTGGGTCTCGTACGAACGCTGGCGGAGCCGGCCCTGGGCAACCACGCGCGTGCCGCGCGTCAGCGACTCGGCGACGTTCTCCGCCGCCTGACGCCAGATCGACGCGCGGAGGAACAGCGGGTCGCCGTCCTTCCACTCGTTCGTCTGACGGTCGAACGTCCGGGGCGTCGACGCGATCGTGAAGTTCGCGACGGCCGCGCCGGACGGCGTGAAGCGCAGCTCGGGGTCATCGGTCAGGTTTCCGACGACGGTGATGACGGTCTCGCCTGCCATGTCTTGACCTCTCGCGGTTGCTGCCGGGTGGTGCGGTCTGGCTTGTCGGTGCTGTCGGTTCGGTTACTCGTACTCGGTCTGCTCGTCGGTTGTCGTCAGTGGATTGCGGGGCGCAGGACCTTGGTCCGCAGCACCGACTCGTTGAGGTTCATCTGCCGGTCGAGCTCCTTGACGACATCGGCCTCGGCCTCGATGTCGATGACCGAGTAGATGCCCTCGGGCTTCTTCTTGATCTCATAAGCGAGACGACGACGGCCCCAGGTGTCGACCTTCTCCACCTTGCCCTTGGCCTCACGGATCACGGACAGGAAGGACTCGATCAACGGGGAGACTGCACGCTCCTCGAGATCGGGGTCGAGGATGACCATCACCTCGTAGTGACGCATTGTGGAACCCACCTCCTCTGGACTCGGCGGCCACGGTCTCTCCGTGGCAGGAGGTTCTTCATTGCGTCGCAACGGTAGCGCCCGGCACTGACAACCCGCCTCGGTGGCGCCGGATCGGCGCCGGGAGGGCGGGATGGCCTGGGCAGACTCCGCTACAGACCGTACACAGTACCCGCAGCGGCCCTTCCGGTTGAAATCCGGCCACGGTTCCCGGCAATCTGGTGACAAAGGGTGTGAGCGGCGTCACGTACCCACGAGCCCGCGCCGCCATACGGGCATGGAGGTGCCCTATGCCTCAGGCAGTACAGCCCCCGCAGCGCAACATCGGCCTCTTCGCCAGCGACGGCAGACAGCACGTCACGCAGGACACGCTCCTCACCATCACGCTCACCGTCGGCGTGATCGCGCTCGTCCTCTCCCAGTGGCGCGGCCTGCACGTGCCGGCGACCTGGGCGGGACTGATCGGGATCGTCACCGGGGCGTGGGCGCAGATGATCTCTGTGACCACCCGGGAGCGGTTCCTGATCCTCCTGGGCCTGGGGGCGTCCGGACTCGGTTTCTTCCTGGCGATGGCGCGCGGCGGCTTCACCCTCTGATCCTCCGGATCGCCGGACGGATCGCCCCGGCGGGCCGCCCGGACACCGCCGCCTTACACCACCGGCGCTCCCGCGTGCGCGGAGCCCCGCGGCTTGGGGCCTTCCCTCCTGGGGTGAGGTGCGCCCGCAGTAGGCTTCACCCGCGAGAAGCCTGCCGCAGTCGGCAACCCGCCGCAGCACGAGGAGCGCCGCCATGAGCCTGACCCTGCAGCCCATCAGCCGCGAGCAGCATCTGGCGTACATCCGCAGTCTGCCCGCCGCGAGCCACTGCCAGATCCCGGCGTGGGCCGACGTGAAGTCCGAGTGGCGCGCGGAGAACCTGGGGTGGTTCGAGGCCGACGGCCGGCAGGTGGGCGCGGCTCTGGTGCTGTACCGGCAGTTGCCGAAGGTGAAGCGGTATCTGGCGTATCTGCCGGAGGGACCGGTCATCGACTGGTACGCGCCGAACCTCGACGCGTGGCTGACGCCGATGCTGGCCCATCTGAAGAGCCAGGGCGCGTTCTCCGTGAAGATGGGCCCACCGGTGATCATCCGCCGCTGGGAGGCGCCGACGATCAAGGCGGGCATCGCGGACCCGGACGTCAAGCGGCTGCGGGACGTCAACGCCGATGTCGTCGAGCCGCAGGCGTTCGAGGTCGCCGAGCGGTTGCGGCGGATGGGCTGGCAGCAGGGCGAGGACGGCGGCGCGGGCTTCGGTGACGTACAGCCGCGGTACGTCTTCCAGGTGCCGCTGGCGGGGCGGTCCGTCGACGAGATCTTCAAGGGCTTCAACCAGCTCTGGCGGCGCAACGTCAAGAAGGCGGAGAAGGCCGGCGTCGAGGTGGTGCAGGGCGGGCTGGAGCACTTCGGCGAGTGGCAGCGGCTGTACGAGATCACGGCCGAGCGCGACAAGTTCCGCCCCCGGCCGCAGGGATACTTCGAGCGCATGTGGAAGGTGCTCAACGCCGAGGAGCCGGGCCGCATGAAGCTGTACTTCGCGGTCCACCGGGGCGAGTGCCTGGCGGCGACGACGATGCTGACGGTGGGCGGGCACGTGTGGTACTCGTACGGTGCCTCCGCCAACCACGGGCGCGAGGTGCGCCCGTCGAACGCCATCCAGTGGCAGATGATGAAGGACGCGCACGCCGCCGGCGCGCACGTGTACGACCTGCGCGGCATCGGCGACGCGCTCGTCGACAGCGACCACCTCTTCGGGCTGATCCAGTTCAAGGTGGGCACGGGCGGGCAGGCGGCCGAATACCTGGGCGAGTGGGACTACCCACTGAATAAGCTGCTCCACAAGGCCCTCGACATCTACATGTCCCGCCGCTGACCACGGCGGGGCTTCACGCGAAGCAGCGGACTTCACGCGAAGGAAAGGGCCCCCGACACCGCGAAGGAAGGTACACCGACCGCCATGCCGCTCACGCTCTACGTCGAATCCGCGCGGTGGCGCGCACACCAGCAGCACATACTGGAGCAGTTCCCCGGACTCGTCCCCGTCTGCAAGGGCAACGGCTACGGCTTCGGCCACGAGCGACTGGCCGCCGAGGCCGCCAGGCTGGGGACAAGCCCGCTCGCGGTGGGCACGGTGTACGAGGCGGCGCGGGCACGCGACTTCGTCAGCGGTGACCTGCTCGTCCTCACCCCGTACCAGCTCACCGAGGAGCCCGTCCCGCTGCCGACGCGGGTGATCCGCACCGTCGCGTCGGTGGACGGGGTGGGGCGGCTGGTCGGCGCCCGCGTCGTCATCGAGGTGATGAGTTCGATGCGGCGGCACGGGGTGACGGAGGAGGAGCTGCCGAAGCTGGCCTCGCTGCTGTCGGACGTGACGCTGGAGGGCTTCGCGATCCACCTGCCGCTGGACCGTACGGACGGCACCAGCGCGGTGGATGAGGTCATCGCGTGGATGGACCGGCTGCGCGCGGCCCGGCTGCCGCTGCACACGATGTACGTCAGCCATCTGCGGGCGGACGAGTTCGAGCAGTTGCAGCGGCAGTTCCCGCAGACGCGCTTCCGGGCGCGCATCGGCACCCGGCTGTGGCTGGGCGACCACGACGCGACGCAGTACCGGGGCACGGTGCTGGACGTCACGCGCGTGGTGAAGGGCGACCGCTTCGGCTACCGGCAGCAGAAGGTCTCGGGCGACGGCCACCTGGTGGTGGTCGCCGGCGGTACGTCGCAGGGTGTCGGGCTGGAGGCGCCGAAGGCGATGCACGGGCTGGCACCGCGGGCGAAGGGCGTGGCGCGGGCCGGGCTGGCCACGGTGAACCGCAACCTGTCGCCGTTCATGTGGGAGGGCAAGCAGCGCTGGTTCGCGGAGCCGCCGCACATGCAGGTGTCGATCCTGTACCTGCCGGCGGAGGCGTCGGCGCCGGTGCAGGGGGACGAGATGGTCGCGCACCTGCGGCACACGACGACGCAGCCGGACCGGGTGGTGGAGCGCTAGCGGTTCCGTTCGCCGCGTACGGCACGGTGCGTACGGGGCGGCCGCAGGCGGCGTAGAGCGTACGGAAGGGCCCGAAGCTCCGGCTTCGGGCCCTGATGCGTGTCCGGGGCGCGTCCCCCGCTGACCAACCGCTCGGAATGCCCGGTCGGACAGCGCATCACGTCACTCGAGGGGGGACATCCCGGCCGCCGTCGCGCCGCGTTCCGCTCCCCACCGCACCCGCAGCGCCGGCCCTCCGGCCGTCTCCGGTACGACTGCCGCGTGCCGCCCGTGGCCGGTGGCGGCGAGCACCCGCACGTCCGGTGCACGGTCCAGGACGCCGCCGCCGGGGTCGTCGTCCCCGAGGCGGCGTACGGGATCGCGGTCCGGCATCACGATGTCGCGTACGACGACCGCGCACAGGTACAGCGTGCCCAGCAGATGCGCGGCGATGGCCACGTGGTAGCCGTCCGGAGGCAGGCCCTTGGCGTCCTCGCCGCCGTTGGTGTAGGCGAGGTACAGCCAGATGCCCAGGTAGTACGCGACCTCGCAGCCCTGCCAGATGAGGAAGTCGCGCCAGCGCGGCCGGGCGAGGGCCGCGAGCGGGATGAGCCACAGCACGTACTGCGGCGAATACACCTTGTTGGTGACGATGAACAGCGCCACGACCAGGAACGCGAGCTGCGCGAAGCGCGGCCGGCGCGGCGCGGTGAGCGCGAGGGCGCCGATGCCGAGGCAGCCGAGGAGCATCAGGCCGGTGGCGTAGACGTTGGCGTCGTCCAGGGGCTCGCCGGAGCGCTGGGAGATGATCAGCCAGAAGGAGCCGAAGTCGACCCCGCGCTCCTGGCTGAAGGTGTAGAACTTCGCCCAGCCGTCCGGCGCCTTGATCATCACGGGCAGGTTGACGACGAGCCAGGAGCCGGCCGCGGCGGCGATCACGGTGCCGAACTGCCGGAGCCGTCCGGCCCGCAGACAGAGCACCAGCAGGGGCCACAGCAGCAGCACGGGGTACAGCTTGGCGGCGGTGGCCAGCCCCAGGAGCACCCCGGCGGCGGCGGGCCGGCTGCGGGACCAGGCGAGCATCGCCGCGGCGGTGAGCGCGACGGCGAGCAGGTCCCAGTTGATCGTGGCGGTGAGCGCGAGCGCGGGGGCCAGGGCGACCAGGAGCCCGTCCCAGGGACGGCGGCGGTGTGTGCGGGCGACGCAGACGGCGACGATCGCGACGCAGATCATCAGCATGCCGGCGTTGACGAGCCAGTAGACCTGCTCGCGGTGCACGAGGTCCTCGCCGCCGGGGGTGAGCCAGGAGGCGACCTCCATGAACACCCCGGTCAGGACCGGGTACTCCAGGAACTCCATCCCGCCGGAGGTCTCCGGCGGAATACGGTCGAAGTACGGCGTGAGGTCGTCGGCGAAGCCGCGGCCCTGGTAGAGGTGCGGGATGTCGGAGTAGCAGGCCCGGGTGTACTGCGCGTTGGCGCCGGAGAACCAGGCGCCGTCGTAGCACGGGTACTTCTGCACCATGCCGAGCGCGAACATCCCGATCGCCACGAGTGCGATCACCCGCACCGGGGCCCACCAGCCGCCCGCCAGCGCCCGGCGGCCCAGCGGCCCGCCCAGCACCTCGCTGCCGCGGGCGGCGATCTCGTCGTGCCGGGTGGGGGCCACGGGCGGCTCGGCCGGTGCCCCGGCGGCTGCCGGCCGCCCGGCCGGGTCGTGGTCCACGCTCGTCATGGGGCCATCCTGCCGTACGGGGACGGGGCGCAGGCGGGCGTCCGTGCGCCGCGCCCGGGAAACGGTCCGGCCCCGGTCGCGTACAGGCGGCCGGGGCCGTGGCGCGGACTTCCCGCCGGACCCCTCAGGACACGTCGGCCCGGGTCGGGGCGGCGGGCGTCAGGGGATCAGTCCTCCGCCGTCGTCGCCGCCCGAATTGCCGTTGCCGCCGTTGGGCTGCCCGCCGGTGTCCGTCTCTCCCGTCGTTTCCCCGGTGGTCGTCTCCCCGGTCGTCTCGCCGGTGGTCGTCTCCCCGGTCGTCTCGCCGGGACCCCCGTTCGTGGCGCCGCCGGTCTGGCACTCCAGGTCCCACGGCTCGCAGGTCTGGCTGGGCGGGGGCGTGGTCGAGGGCGGCGGGGTGTAGGTCGGCTCGTCCGGCTTCTCGGTGTGCTGGGTCTCGGTCGGCTCCGGGTCGGTCTCCGACTCGGTGGGGCTGGGGACGCCGCCGCCGTCGACGATCTCGCCCAGCGGACCGGGGTCCGGGAAGTCCTTGACGTCTTCGCCCTTCAGGGCAGCCTTCATGTAGTTGGTCCAGATCTCCGTCGGGATCGCGCCGCCGTGGATGGAGTCGAAGCCGCCGGTTCCGTTCATGGACAGCAGTTCCTGCTTGTCGCTGCGCGGATCGGTGCGGAAGAGGGTGACGGCCGTGGACAACTGCGGGGTGTAGCCGACCCACCAGGCGGACTTGTTCTTGTCCGTGGTACCGGTCTTGCCCGCCGCGGGCCGGTCGAGGTCGCGCGCGGCGGCGCCGGTGCCGGAGCCGTACTCGCCGAACTCGCCGTCGATGACGTTCTCCTTCATCACCTTCGTGACGGTGTCGGCGACGTCGGCGTCGATGCCGCGCTCCGTGCGGTGGTCCTGGTACCCGTCCAGCTCCTGGCCGTCCTTGACCACCTTGGTCACGGAGTACGGCTCGATGTGCTCGCCGGAGGCGGCGAAGGTGCCGTACGCGCTGGCCATGCGGATGGCGCTGGGGGTCGAGGTGCCGATGGAGAACGAGGCGTTGTTGTTCGGGTCCATCGAGTCCTCGAGGATGCCGAGGTTCTCGGCCGTCTCGCGGACGTTCTCCAGTCCTACGTCGATGCCGAGCTGGACGTACGGGGTGTTGATGGACAGCCCGGTGGCCATGTTCAGGTCGACGTATCCGTAGCTGTTGTCACCCTCGTTGACCTGCCGGAAGTCGTCGCCGCCCGGTCCGGGCATCGGATCGCCGTTCTGGTCCCGGATGATGATGTTGTTGTTGCCGTTGTACTTGCTCTCCGGTGAGATCGGCTTACCGTCGCTGCGGTACGTGCCGTTCTCGAAGGCGGAGGCGAGGACGAACGGCTTCCAGGTGGAGCCGACGGGTACGCCGAGGGTGTCGGCGTTGTTGGTGAAGTGGTCCTTGTCGAAGCCCTCGCCGCCGTAGAGGGCGACGATCTTCCCCGACGTCGGGTCGACGGAGGCCCCGCCGAACTGGACGTACTTGTCCTTCTCCCGCGTCTTCGGGTCGAGGTACTCCTTGCGGGCGTCGTCGACCGCCTCCTCCATCTGCGCGACCTTCTTCTTGTCGAAGGTCGTGTAGATCCGGTAGCCGCCGCGCTCCAGCTCCGCCTTGTCGATGTTGGAGGTCTTCAGGACGTATCTGTTGGCCGTCTCGATGAGATAGCCCTTCTGGCCCGTCAGCCCCGCGCTCGGGTTGTACTTCTCGATCTTGGGGAACTTGTCGAACTCGGCCCGCACGGCCGGCGACATCATCTTCTCGCCGTTCTCCATCTCGACCTCGGTCTGCCGGTCGAGGATCCACTCCCAGCGCTCCTCGGCGCGCTTGCGGTTGTCCTCCGGCGAGGCGCCCGGCACGGAGCCGCCCTGGGGGTCGTAGAGGTCGGGGCCCTTGAGGACGGCGGCGAGGAAAGCGGACTGGTCGGGCTTGAGGTCTTCGGCGTCGACGCGGAAGTACGCCTGCGCGGCGGCCTGGATGCCGTAGGCGCCGCGGCCGTAGTACGCGGTGTTGAGGTAGCCGGCGAGGATCTCGTTCTTGTCGACCTTCGCGCCCACCTTGATGGAGACGAACAGCTCCTTGACCTTGCGGGAGAGCGTCTGCGACTGGTCGTCGAGCATGGCGTTCTTCACGTACTGCTGGGTGATGGTCGAGCCGCTCTGGGTGGAGCCGCCGCCCGCCATGTTGATGACGGCGCGGGTGATGCCCTTGGGGTCGATGCCCGGGTCGGAGTAGAAGGTGGCGTTCTCCGCGGCGATGACGGCGTTCTGCATCTCCATCGGGATGTCTTCCAGATCGACGATCTGGCGGTTCCTCTCACCGCCGTACGTCGCCATCTGGGTGCCGTCGGACCAGTAGTAGACGTTGTTCTGGGCCCGGGCGGCGGCGGCGACGTCGGGGACGCTCACCAGCATGTAGCCGAGGAAGAACAGACCGACGAGCGCGCCGAAGCCGAGCACGCACATCCCCATGACCTGTTTCCAGGAGGGGAGCCAGCGGCGCAGGCCGGTGTGGTTCGAGCGGGGGTAGTCGATGAAGCGCTTGCGCGGCGGCGGCTCGGGGCGGCGCCTGCGGCGCGGGCCGTCGTAGCCCCCGGCGGCGGAGTGGCTGCGGCCGTGTCCGGCCGCCTCTCCCGCCGCGGCGCCGGCGCCCGCTCCGTAGCCGGGATTCCCGCCGGGAGCTCTCCGCCGGCCGCCGCCTCCGGCGGCCCGGCGGCCGGCCATGTTGCCCCCGTCCGTGCCCTGCGTCCCGCGGCGGCCGGAGTTCGCGCCGTGACGGCCTCCTCCGCGGCCGCTGTTCGGCGGCTTGCGACGGTGCTCGCTCATGAAGGGACTACTCCTCGAACAGGTGGCATCGCCTGTGGGCGTTTTCTGTCAGCCGGTCCCCCCGATGCACGACCGGTTCTCTGTCCTCTGGCAACCAGCCGCACTGTACCGAGGACGAAGACGTCCGGATGGGGCTCCCGGTTCCCTGGAGACAGCATGCGGAACAGAGTACGCATCGGCGTTGCCCGCTTTGCGCCGGGTATTACGTGCTATAGCGGACACTTCGGCGTGCCCGGTGAGGCCAATGTGACGCCGTTCACAGAACCCTCACTTGCAGCCGCCCGAAGCCCGTTCTATCGTCGGGATGTATCGAGGCGATACATCAGGACGACACATCGGTGCGACACATCGGTAGGACACATCGCCCCGGTAACACCAGAGCGGGACATCCGCGGCACGGGAGGAGGCGGCGATGAGCAGGCGCTCAGACATCCTGGAATTCGCCGTCCTCGGCCTGCTCCGTGAGTCCCCCATGCACGGCTACGAGCTGCGCAAGCGGCTCAACAGCTCGCTGGGGGTGTTCCGCGCGTTCAGCTACGGCAGCCTCTATCCCTGCCTGAAGACTCTCCTCGCGCAGGGATGGCTGACGGAGGAGACCGCTCCCCCACCACAGGACGGTCCCGCCGTACCGCTGTCCGGCCGGCGCGCCAAGATCGTCTACCGGCTGACGGCCGAGGGCAAGGAGCACTTCGAGGAGTTGCTCGCCCAGACCGGGCCCGAGGCGTGGGAGGACGAGCACTTCGGCGTCCGCTTCGCCTTCTTCGGCCAGACGTCGCGTGACGTACGGGTCCGGGTGCTCGAAGGCCGGCGCAGCCGACTGGAGGAGCGTCTGGACAAGATGCGCACATCGCTGGCGCGCACACGCGAGCGACTCGACGACTACACCCTGGAGCTGCAAAGACACGGGATGGAGTCGGTCGAGCGTGAGGTGCGCTGGCTCACCGAGCTGATCGAGAGCGAACGGGCGGGGCGCGACCAGCGCCCTTCGGGAGACGCCGGTTCAGCAGAGACGGGCGGCCTGCCCCGTGACCGGGACAGCACCCGGCCGGATCCGTCCGACGACACCGCCAACTGAGGCCCTGCCCTCGCACGGCCTCATCGAACAACAGGGAGCAACCGTCAATGGGTTCGGTACGCGTAGCCATCGTCGGCGTGGGCAACTGCGCCGCGTCTCTCGTGCAGGGCGTCGAGTTCTACCGGGACGCCGACCCGCATAGCCGGGTGCCCGGGCTCATGCACGTCCAGTTCGGGGACTACCACATCCGTGACATCGAGTTCGTCGCGGCGTTCGACGTCGACGCCAAGAAGGTGGGCCTCGACCTCGCCGACGCCATCGGGGCGAGCGAGAACAACACCATCAAGATCTGCGACGTGCCCAGCAGCGGCGTGACCGTGCAGCGCGGCCACACGCTCGACGGCCTCGGGCGTTACTACCGCGAGACGATCGAGGAGTCCGCCGAGGAGCCCGTCGACGTCGCGCAGGTGCTGCGGGACCGGCAGGTCGACGTGCTGGTCTGCTACCTGCCGGTGGGCTCCGAGGACGCCGCCAAGTTCTACGCGCAGTGCGCCATCGACGCCGGCGTGGGCTTCGTCAACGCGCTGCCGGTGTTCATCGCGGGCACCAAGGAGTGGGCGGACAAGTTCACCGAGGCGGGCGTCCCGATCGTCGGTGACGACATCAAGTCGCAGGTCGGCGCCACCATCACGCACCGCGTCATGGCCAAGCTCTTCGAGGACCGGGGCGTCATCCTGGACCGCACGATGCAGCTCAACGTCGGCGGCAACATGGACTTCAAGAACATGCTGGAGCGCGACCGGCTGGAGTCCAAGAAGATCTCCAAGACCCAGGCCGTCACCTCCCAGATCCCCGACCGCGACCTGGGCGAGCACAACGTGCACATCGGCCCGTCGGACTACGTCGCCTGGCTCGACGACCGCAAGTGGGCGTACGTGCGCCTGGAGGGCCGTGCCTTCGGCGAGGTGCCGCTGAATCTGGAGTACAAGCTGGAGGTCTGGGACTCGCCGAACTCCGCGGGCATCATCATCGACGCGCTGCGCGCCGCGAAGATCGCCAAGGACCGCGGCGTCGGCGGCCCGGTGCTCTCGGCGTCCTCGTACTTCATGAAGTCTCCGCCCGTGCAGTACTTCGACGACGAGGCGCGGGAGAACGTGGAGAAGTTCATCCGCGGCGAAGTCGAGCGCTGAGCACCGCCACCGCCGACGACTCGCCGTCTTCAGGGGCCCCGGGCTGCAGCCCGGGGCCCCTGGGCATGTGATGCTGAACGCCATGCCCGTTGTCCGCGACCTCCGCAGTCTGCTGCGGCTGCACGGCTTCCGCCGGCTGCTGGCCGTCCGGCTGCTCTCCCAGGGTGCCGACGGCGTCTACCAGGTGGCGCTCGCCGCGTACGTGGTCTTCTCCCCCGAGCGGCAGACCTCGCCGGCCGCCATCGCCTCCGCGATGGCGGTGCTGCTGCTGCCGTACTCCCTCGTCGGCCCCTTCGCGGGCGTGCTGCTGGACCGCTGGCGGCGCCGGCAGGTGCTGCTGTACGGGAACCTGCTGCGCGCGGTCTTCGCCGCGGGCACGGCGGCGCTGCTGCTGGCCGGGGTGCCGGACTGGCTCTTCTACCTCTCCGCGCTCTCCGTCACCGCCGTCAACCGCTTCGTGCTCTCCGGGCTCTCCGCCGCGCTGCCGCGTGTGGTGGACACCGAGGAGCAGCTCGTGGTCGGCAACTCCCTGTCGCCGACCGCGGGCACCCTGGCGGCCACGGCGGGCGGTGGCGTCGCATTCCTCGTGGGTCTCGCCGGGCCCGAGGGGAGCGCGGCGGACGCCCTCACGGTGCTGGTCGGCTCGGGGCTGTATCTCTGCGCGGCGCTGGCGTCGCTCCGGATGGCGCCGGAGGCGCTGGGTCCGGACCCGGAGCTGGTGCTGCCGCGGATAGCGGCGGCGGTCGCCAGCACCGCGCGCGGGCTCGTCGCGGGGGTACGGCACCTGGGTGAGCGGCGCGAGGCGGCACGGGCACTGTCCGCCATGGGCCTGATGCGCTTCTGCTTCGGCGCGCTGACCGTGATGCTGCTGATGCTCTGCCGCTACGCCTGGTCCGACGGCGAGGACGACGGCATGGCGTTGCTCGGTGTGGCCGTCGGCCTGTCGGGGCTGGGGTTCTTCGTCGCGGCGGTGCTGACGCCGTCGCTGGTGACACGGCTGGGCCGGGCGGGCTGGATGACGCTGTGCGCGGCGCTGGCCGCGGTGCTGACACCGGTGCTGGCGCTGTCGTTCGCGCCGGGGCCGATGCTGGTGGCGGCGTTCGTCCTGGGGGTCACGACACAGGGCGTCAAGATCACGACGGATACGGTGGTGCAGTCGTCGGTGGACGACGCCTACCGCGGCCGGATCTTCTCCCTCTACGACATGCTCTTCAACATCGCCTTCGTGGGCGCCGCGGCGTCCGCGGCGGCCCTGCTGCCCAGGGATGGGCGCTCGGCGGTGCTGGTGGCCGGAGTCTCGGTGATCTTCGCGGGCATCGCCTTGGCGATGTTTCACGTGAAACACGCCCCGGCGGAGGAGGGGAAGCCCGCGGGCCTGGAGGGCAGCGCCGTCGCCGAGCCGCATGTTTCACGTGAAACGTGACGCCCGCATCCGTCGCGGTGACGCCGTCTCCGTACGCCCCCGGCCTGCGGGAGCGTAGCCCTCAGGCGGGCGGGTTCTGCTCCGCCCACCACGCGCGCAGCGCCTCGACCGCCTCCTCGCGCTCCATGGGGCCGCGCTCCAGCCGCAGCTCCAGCATGTGCCGGTACGCGCGGCCGACCGCCGGCCCGGGGCCGATGCCGAGGATCTTCATGATCTCGTTGCCGTCGAGGTCCGGGCGGATCGCGTCCAGCTCCTCCTGCTCCTGCAGCCGGACGATGCGCTCCTCCAGGCCGTCGTACGCACGCTGCAGGGCCAGCGCCTTGCGCTTGTTGCGGGTGGTGCAGTCGGAGCGGGTGAGCTTGTGCAGCCGGTCCAGCAGCGGCCCGGCGTCACGCACGTAGCGGCGCACCGCGGAGTCCGTCCACTCGCCGGTGCCGTAGCCGTGGAAGCGCAGGTGCAGCTCGACCAGCCGCGAGACGTCCTTGATCTGGTCGTTGGGGTACTTCAGCTTCGTCATCCGGGCCTTGGCCATCTTCGCGCCCACCACCTCGTGGTGGTGGAAGGAGACCCGGCCGTCCTTCTCGAAGCGGCGCGTGCGGGGCTTGCCGATGTCGTGGAGCAGCGCCGCGAGCCGCAGCACCAGGTCCGGGCCGTCCTCCTCCAGCGCGATGGCCTGCTCCAGCACGATCAGGGAATGCTCGTAGACGTCCTTGTGCCGGTGGTGCTCGTCACGCTCCAGCCGGAGCGCGGGCAGTTCCGGCAGCACGTGCTCGGCCAGCCCTGTATCGACCAGCAACTGCAGCCCCGCCCGGGGACGGGGGGCGAGGAGCAGCTTGTTCAGCTCGTCCCTCACCCGCTCGGCGGACACGATCTCGATCCGCGCGGCCATGTCGGTCATCGCCGCGACGACCTCCGGTGCCACCTCGAAGCCCAACTGCGCCGCGAACCGCGCCGCCCGCATCATCCGCAGGGGGTCGTCGCCGAAGGACTCCTGCGGGGTGCCCGGGGTGCGCAGCACCCGGGCCGCCAAGTCGTCCAGCCCGCCGTGCGGGTCGACGAACTCCTTCTCCGGCAGCGCCACGGCCATCGCGTTGACCGTGAAGTCCCGGCGGACGAGATCCTCCTCGATGGAGTCGCCGTACGAAACCTCGGGCTTCCGCGACGTCCGGTCGTAGGCCTCGGAGCGGTACGTGGTGATCTCGATCTGCAGATCGCCCTTGCGGCAGCCGACGGTGCCGAACGCGATGCCGACCTCCCACACCGCGTCGGCCCACGGCCGGACGATCTCGAGCACCCGCTCCGGGCGGGCGTCGGTGGTGAAGTCGAGATCGTTGCCGAGCCGGCCGAGCAGCGCGTCCCGCACCGAGCCTCCCACCAGCGCCAGCCGGGCGCCGGAGTCCCGGAAGCGATGGGCCAGGTCGTCGGCGACGGGGGAGACGCGCAGCAGTTCGCTGACGGCGCTGCGCTGGGCACGGCTGAGCGTGGCCTGCTGGGTTCGGTGGTCTTCGCGGGCGTTCGGCACAACAGAACAGGGTACGGGCCGCGCACCGCGGGACCGCAACTGGCCACCCTTCGAGGCCTCTCCGAACCGTCCCGGAACCGATCGGGCGGGAGAGCGCCCCGAGGTTGATGCGGTCCCCGCCACCCGGCGTCCCGTACCTCGTTACCATCGGGGTCCAAGGCAGGCGGCACAAGGCCGCGGGCCGGGCACGAGGACGACGAGGACGGGCGAGCGCGTGGCCGAGCTGGCACATTTGACCGGGTCCCCGGGCGGCCCTCCCGCCCGTCCCCCGGCCCACCGGCGGCTGCTGACCGCCCTGCTGCTCGTGGCGCTCCTGCTGCCGGCCGCGCTCGCGCAGGTGCCGGCCGCCGGCGAGGCCCACGCACAGCCGTCGGGTTCCCGCTCGGTGAACGTGTCCGTGGATTACATGAACCCGTCCGTGCCCTCCGGCGGGGACGACCTCACGGTCTCCGGGAAGGTCACCAACAGGACCGACGCCAGGATCTCCGACCCGCACGTTTCGCTGCGCCTCAGCGGGCCGCTGACGAGCCGCAGCGAGGTCACCCAGGCCACGGAGCGCACGGGCTGGATCTCGGAGTACGACGGGGCCGAGATCGACGGCCCCGGCACCAAGGAAGTGAAGAGCCTGGCGCCCGGCATGACCCGCGATTTCAGCATGACGATCCCGGTGAACCGGCTGCCGCTGGACACGCCCGGCGTCTACCAGCTCGCCGTCTCCCTCAGCGGGACCTCCGCGGACGTCGGCTACGAGCAGGTGCTCGGCATCGAGCACACCTTCCTGCCCTGGCAGCCCGACAACCTGTCGACCAGGACCCGGCTCACCTTCGTCTGGCCGGTCATCGCCACCCCGCAGCTCACCGCGCGCACCGAGCCGGACGAGCAGCAGACGCCGGTACTCGCCGGCGACGGCCTGCTGGAGCAGATGGAGCCCGGCGGCAGGCTCCAGCAGATGGTCGCGCTCGGCGAGGAGCTTCCCGTGACGTGGGTCCTCGACCCGGATCTGCTCGCCACGGCGGCCGCGATGACCGAGGCGTACAACGTGGTGGACGAGAACGGCGAGACCGTCCCGGGCAAGGGCCAGGCCGTCGCCCGGCAGTGGCTGGCCGATCTGCAGAACGCCGTGAAGGGCCGCGAGGTCGTCGCGCTGCCCTTCGGGGACCCCGACCTGGCCTCCATCGCCCACCGCGGCCGCAAGGTCTCCGGCACCCTCGACCAGCTCGGCAACGCCACCACCCTGGCCCGTATGACCGTGGAGTCGGTCCTGCACCTGGAGCCGGAGACCGACCTCGCCTGGCCCGCGGAAGGCGCGATCGACAAGCGCATCGTCGGCGTCGCGGGCGCGGCCGGGGCGCAGTGGATCCTCGCCCGCAGCGACAGCATGACCGACGGCGGCCTGTCGTACACCCCGACGGCGGCCCGCCCCATCGGCGGTGGCCGGACGGCGCTGGTGGCCGACGCGCAGCTCTCCCGGGTCTTCGAGGGGGACATGAGCCGGGCGGAGACGTTCTCCCTGGCCATCCAGGAGTTCCTCGCCCAGACGCTCGTGACGACGTTGCAGCAGCCGAACCTCCAGCGGAGCATCGTCGTCGCCCCGCAGCGCACCCCGACGCTCGGCCAGGCTCAGGCGATGGCGGAGGCGCTCGGTGACCTCGACACCAGCACGTGGATGACGCCGCTGAACCTCAGCAGCGCCGTGACGCAGCCGGCCGACCCGGCCGCCAACCGCACGGTGCCGAGCAGGGGCGCGTACCCGAAGAAGCTGCGGAAGCAGGAGATCCCCCGCGAGGCGTTCGACCGGATCCGCGCCACGGGACAGCAGCTCGACGACTTCTCCGAGATCCTCGACCGGAGCCGGCGGGTCATCGTGCCCTTCGGCAATGCGCTGCTCCGTGAGATGTCCACGCAGTGGCGCGGCCGCAAGGGGGAGGCGGAGGCGTTCCGGCGCGGGGTGCAGGGCTACCTTCAGGACCTCACGTCGGAAGTGCAGCTCATCGACAAGTCCGACCTCACGCTGTCCGGCAACAGCGGCACGATCCCGGTGACGGTGCAGAACAACCTGGTGCAGAACGTCCGCGGGCTGGAGCTGCGGCTGACGTCGGACGTGCCCAGCCGGCTGCGGATCGAGAAGGACCGGCAGTCCATCGAGGTCGCGGGCGGGCACAGCACCTCGGTGAAGTTCGAGGCGTCCGCGCGTGCCAGCGGACCGGTGAACATCACCGCCCAGCTCTTCACCGAGGACGGCAAGCCCTTCGGCGCAGAGAAGACCTTCCAGGTGGAGGTGACGTCCATCACCTCCACGGTGCTGCTCGTCATCGGCGCCGGGATCCTGCTGCTCGTCCTCGCCGGGGTACGGATGTACTCGCAGCGCAAGCGCGCCGCCCGGGCGGCGGAGACGGGCGAAGACGCCGACGGGAACGGGGAAGAGGACGGAAACGGGGGCGGGGACGGCGGCACCGGCGGTGCCGGCAGCCCGGAAGACACGGCGGATCCCGGTAGCGACGGCGATACCGGGGAATCCGACAAGGAGACACACGGAACGCGCCTCACCGGGAGCGACCGCGCCGACGACACCGACACGGAAAGCGGTGCCCGGTCGGGTGCCAGTGAGAGAGTGGAGCGGTGAGAACGACCAGGCCGTTTCCAGGCCGGCCATGACCCTTGTGGGGTGTCGATGAACGCGCCGTACGACGGTGACCACAGCCAGGGCGCGGGTGATCCCGCGAACCTGCCGCCTGCCGGGTCGCCGCCTCCGCCTGCGCACCAGCAGCCCCCGGCCGACCAGCAGAACACCGACCCGTACGCGCCCGACCCGTACGCGCAGAGCGGCCAGGATCCGTACGCGCAGTATCCGCAGGAGTACTACGCCCCGCCCGCCGCCGACCCGTACGGGCAGGGCGCCCCGGGCGGCCACTACGCGCAGCCCGCCGCTCCCGACCCCTACGCCCAGCACGCGCCCCCCGCCCACCCGGCATCCCCGGATCCGTACGCGCAGCACGGCCAGCAGGCACAGCACGGCCAGCAGGGCCAGCACCCCCACTCCGGCCAGCACGCCCAGCAGCCGCCCTACGGGCAGCCGCAGCAGCCGCGGCACGGCGGGCCCGCGCAGCAGGGGCACCCCGGTCAGTACGGGCGTCCCGTGCCGCCCGCGCACCAGGGGCAGCAGCACGGCGGTCAGCAGGCCCCCGGCCCGTACGGCAGGCCGGGGCAGGACCCGTACGCCCAGCACGCCGACCCGTACGCCGCCGGTCCCCAGGCGCCCGCCCCGCAGGCGCCGCACGACCCCCGCTCCCCGTACGGGCAGGGCGCCCCCCGGGCCCCGCGCTACCCGCAGCAGCCGCACCACCCCCGGGGCGGGCAGCAGCAGCACCCGCACGCCGACCCGCGGGACCCGTACGGCCAGGCCGGCGCCCAGGCCGCGGCCTCCCCGTCGCCACCGCCCTATCACCAGGACCCGTACCTCCAGGACGCCTACGCGCCCGACCCGTACCAGCAGCGCGCCGACCCCCTCGGCGACGCGCTCTACGACCACGCCGCCCACCCCCCGCCGGCGCCCGGCAGCCAGCCCGCCGCCCAGCCGCCGTACCAGCAGCCGCCCTCGCCGCAGTACGGCGCCGACCCCCGGATGTGGGCCGGCCCGCCCGCGCCGGAGCCCGACGGCCCCACCCGGCACCTGCGCTACGGCGACCAGACCACGCAGTTCATCGGCGTCGACGACCTCGTCACCGGGGCCGGCCATCCGCCGCAGCCGGAGGAGGACGCCTTCGCCCACCTCTTCCGCGACCAGCGCGCCCCGCAGCCGCCCCCGGCGGACGCCCAGCAGCAGCCCGCGGCGCCCGCGCCCGTACCGCCGCAGCGCACCCGCGGGGGCCGGGTCGCCAGCCTGGCGCGCTCCAGCGCCGTCATGGCCGCCGGCACGCTCGTCTCACGCATCACCGGGTTCCTGCGCACGCTGGTGATCTCCGCGGCCCTCGGCGTCGCGGTCCTCGGCGACACGTACACCGTCGCCTACACACTGCCGACGATGATCTACATCCTCACCATCGGCGGCGGCCTCAACTCCGTCTTCGTCCCGCAGCTCGTGCGCGCGATGAAGAACGACCCCGACGGCGGCATCGCCTACGCCAACCGGCTGCTGACCCTCGTCTCGGTCATCCTCGGCGGGATGGTCCTCGTCGCGGTGTTCGCCGCGCCGCTGCTCATCCGCGCGATGTCGGTGAAGATCGCCGACGACCCGCAGTCCAACGAGGTCGCCGTCTCCTTCGCGCAGTACTGCCTGCCCACCATCTTCTTCATGGGCATCCACGTCGTGATGGGGCAGATCCTCAACGCGCGCGGCAGCTTCGGCCCGATGATGTGGACTCCTGTCCTCAACAACATCGTCATCATCGCCACCTTCGGCCTCTTCCTGTGGGTCTACGGCACCTCCGACTCCTCGGCGATGGACGAGAGCACCATCCCCGAGGAGGGCGTGCGGCTCCTCGGCGTCGGCACGCTGCTGGGCCTCGTGGTGCAGTCGCTGGCGATGATCCCGTACCTGCGGCAGACCGGCTTCAAGATCCGGCCCCGCTTCGACTGGAAGGGCCACGGCCTCGGCAAGGCCGCCAAGCTCGCCAAGTGGACCTTCCTCTTCGTCCTCGCCAACCAGGCCGGCATGCTCGTCGTCACGCAGCTCGCCACCTGGGCCGGCGAGTCGGCCTCCGAGGTGGGCCACGACGGCACCGGCATCATGGCCTTCCAGAACGCGCTGCTGATCTGGCAGATGCCGCAGGCGATCATCACCGTGTCGGTGATGGCCGCGATGCTCCCGCGTATCTCGCGGGCCGCCGCCGACGGCGAGCCCACGGCGGTGCGCGACGACATCTCGCACGGCCTGCGCACCTCGGCCGTAGCCATCGTGCCGATCGCCTTCGCGCTCGTCGCGCTCGGCATCCCGATGTGCACGCTGTTGTTCGCCGCGGTCGGCAGCGACCCCGCCACCTCGATCGGGTACGTGCTGATGGCCTTCGGCCTCGGGCTGATCCCGTTCTCCGTGCAGTACGTCGTGCTGCGCGGGTTCTACGCCTATGAGGACACCCGCACGCCCTTCTACAACACGCTGATCGTCGCCGCGGTCTTCGCCTCCGGCTCGGCGATCGCGTTCCTCCTGCTGCCCGACCGGCACGCGGTCATCGGCATGGCCGCCTGCTACGGCGTCGCGTACACCGTCGGCGTCGGCGTCGCCTGGCGGCGGCTGAAGCAGCGCATGGGGACCAACGACCTGGACGGGGCCCACGTCGTGCGCACCTACGCGCGCCTCGTCGGCGCCAGCATCCCGGCGGCGCTCGCCGGCGGCGGCGCCGCGTGGGCGGTGACCGACAAGCTCGGCAACGGCGTCACCGGATCCCTCGCCGCGCTCGTCGCCGGCTCGGTCGTCCTCGGCGCGATCTTCCTCGTCGCGGCCCGGCGGATGCGGATCCAGGAGCTGAACGCGATGATGGGGATGGTCCGCGGGCGCCTCGGCCGGTAACCGGGGGCACAACCTTCCGTCATCGCCGTGTGTCGTGGATGACGAGAGGCTGTGGGCACAATTGTCACGGCGCGGCTGCACGACACGAGAGTTGGGGAGGCAGGAACGGCGGTGGCGGAACGGAGCACGGCAGCCGTCGACGGCTCGGCGGCCGACCGCAGCGATGCGGCCGACACGACGGATGCGGCGGGCACGGAAGGCCCGACCGGTCCCGCGAAGACCCCCGCTGCCGAGGCCGCTGCCCCGGCAGCCCCCGACCCCGGTGCTTCGGAAGCCGGTGAGGCTGAGCCGGCTGCGGAGAAGCCTCCCACCGCGGACACCCCGCCCGCCGGGCCGCGCCGGGCCGGCGTCCCGGTCGCCGAGATGCACAGCGGCCACAAACTCGCCGAGCGCTACCGCCTGGAGGAGTGCGTCACCCGGCTCGACGGCTTCAGTAGCTGGCGCGCGGTCGACGAGAAGCTGCGCCGCGCCGTCGGCGTCCACGTCCTGGCCGCCGGGCACGACCATGCCGACGCCGTCCTCGACGCTGCCCGCGCCGCGGCCCTCATCGGCGACCCGCGCTTCGTCCAGGTCCTCGACGCCGTCGAGGAGAACGACGTCGTCTACGTGGTCCACGAATGGCTCCCCGACGCCACCGAGTTGTCCACGCTGCTCGCCGGCGGCGCGCCGATGGAGCCGCACGAGGCGTACGAACTCGTCACCCAGGTCTCCCAGGCGCTGGCAGCCGCCCACCGCAAGGACCTCGCACACCTGAGGCTCACGCCGTCCGCCGTGCTGCGGACCGGCAGCGGGCAGTGGCGCATCCGCGGGCTGGCCGTGCACGCGGCGCTGCACGGCACCGAGGCGGACGACCCGCGGCGCACCGACACCGAGGCGGTCGGCGCCCTGCTGTACGCGGCGCTGACGGGCCGCTGGCCGTACGAGGGGGACGCCTACGGGCTCGCCGGGCTGCCCAAGCACGTCGGCCTCATCGCCCCGGACCAGGTGCGTGCGGGCGTGCACCGCGGACTCTCGGAGCTGGCCATGCGCGCGCTCGCGGCCGGCTCTCCCGCCGCCGCAGCGCACGCGCGGCCGTGCACGACGCCGGCGGAGCTGAGCGCCGCGTGCGCCGAGCTGCCCCGCATCCGCCCCCCGGAGCCGCAGTACACACGCACCGCGCCGTACCAGCAGACGACGTACCAGCAGGGCTACGCGCAGAGCGGCGGCCTCCCCGGCGGCCCCGCCGCGCGTCCGGTCGCTGCCGTGCCGCCGGCCGCTCCGCCCACGCTGCCGGGGCGGACCGGCAAGGCCGTGAAGTGGTGCGTGTCCGTGCTGCTGATCGTCGCGCTGGCCCTCGGCAGTTGGCAGCTCGCCGACGCCCTCCTCAACCACGACGCCCGCAGCGGCGACACCGGCAACTCCGCGGCGCAGCCCGGTGGGAGCGGGGGCACCGGCGGCGGTCGCGGGGGCGGCAAGCCGGTGGAGATCGAGAGCGCCCGGGACTTCGACCCGTACGGCACCGGCAGCGAATCCCCGAGCAGTGTCCCGGCGGCCTACGACTCCGACCCGTCGAGCTACTGGGAGACCAAGTGGTACACCAGCGAGGTCTTCGGGAATCTCAAGGAAGGCGTCGGTCTGGTCCTGGACCTCGGTGAGCCGAAGCGCGTCGGCAGTGTCAAGGTGTCCCTCGTCGGCGACAGCAAGCTGACCGCCATGGCCACCCCGCAGGACACGGCGTCGATGCCGACGGACCTCTCCGGCTTCGAGGAGTTCGACGCGGCGGAGGGCACCAATCTGACGCTCAAGCCCACCAAGCCGGTCGTCACCCAGTACGTTCTGCTGTGGCTCACGGAGATTCCGCCGTCGAACGAGGGCAACTTCCGTGGCAAGATCTCCGACATCCAGATTCGGAGCTGAGCCCGCAGCATTCGACCGGGGGAGGGGGTCGGCGTTGGAGAACGCCAACGGCGACGTCGATGACCGTACGCTCCTGGCCCGGCATGTCTCCGGTGAGGACCCGCACGCCTTCGCCGAGATCGTCCGACGCCACCGGGACCGGCTGTGGGCCGTGGCGCTCCGCACCCTCGGCGACCGGGAGGAGGCCGCGGACGCGGTGCAGGACGCGCTGCTCTCGGCGTTCCGGGCGGCGCACACCTTCCGCGGCCAGTCCGCCGTCACGACCTGGCTGCACCGCATCACCGTGAACGCCTGCCTGGACCGGGCTCGCAAGACCGCCAGCCGCCGCGCGGCACCGGTCGCGGACACCGAGCACTTCGAGCAGTTGCTGGAGCCGGAGGAGTCCGCCGAGGCGCCCGCGGAGCGGGAGGACACCGGCCGTGAGCTACGCCAGGCGCTGGCGACCCTCCCCGTGGAACAGCGCGCCGCACTGGTACTCGTGGACATGGCGGGCTATCCCGTCTCCGAGGCGGCCGATGTCCTCGGCGTCCCCGCGGGTACCGTGAAGAGCCGATGCGCCCGCGGTCGCGCCCGCCTCCTTCCCCTCGTACGGCATCTGAGGCTGTCCGCCGCCGGCTCCGGGACAGCGGCACGGAACCCGGCGCAGGGGACATCCGTCCCACAGACGACAGAGCAGAGCGACGCACGCGCGGCGAAGGGCGGAGGTGACAAGGCGTGACGCAGACCCCGCGGCCCTCGGGCTCCGACGACGGACACCCGGGGGTCGAGGAACTGGCCGACCTCGCCGAGGGCCTGGCGTCCCCCGCCCGCAGGCAGCAGCTCCACCGCCACCTCGACGAGTGCGCCACCTGCCGTGAGATCCGCGACGCCCTCGACGGCGTACGCGGGCTTCTCGGCAGCCTTCCGGAGCCGGGCCCGATGCCCGCCGAGATCGCGGGGCGCATCGACGCGGCACTGGCCGCCGAGGCGCGCTACGAGGCCGATGTGTCCACGGCCGATGTTTCACGTGAAACCGCATCGCCGGCGACCCACGTGCCCGCGCCACGCGAGGCAGTTTCACGTGAAACACGAGCCGCCCGCTCGCACCGCAGGCCCGCCGGCCACCGCGCGGACGCCACCGGCCCCGGACGGCGTGCCCGGCGCTGGCCGCGCCTTCTCCTCGGCACCGCCGGGGCAGCCGCGATCGTGGCGCTGAGCGTCCTGCTCGTCCAGCTCCCGGAGACCGGCGGAAACGACGCCGACACCGTGGACGTCTCCGCCGATCAGGAGCGGTCCCAGGGGAACGCCCCGCGGGTCGCACCGAGTGACGCCGCCCAGGGGCCGCTGAGCCCCGGCACGCTGGAGTCCCGGGTACGCGGCATGCTCCAGGAGCCGGAGCGGCGGGACGGCGCCGGCGCCGGCGACAGCACCGCCGAAAGCGGCGACGGTCCTCTCGTCGCCGAGGGGGACACCCCGCGAGTACCCACGTGCGTACGGTCCGCCGTCAACCGCTCCGAGACACCGCTCGCGGCCGAGACAGACACGTACGAGGGAACCTCCGTCTACCTCGTCGTGCTGCCGCACCCCGGCGACCCTCAGCGAGTGGACGCCTACGTGGTGGATTCCTCCTGCGCAGCCTCCCCGGACCAGCCGGGCGAGATCCTGCATCGCGACACCTTCCGGCGACCTTGAGCCGCGCCCATCCGACCACGGGAATGTCCGGCCCGTAGGATCCGTTGGGTGGGGTGAGAGGGACAGGGCGCAAGCGGTTCCCCGCCCCTTCAGGCAGCCGGTCGTAGACAAGGAAGAGTCCGTGAGCGACGTTCGCAACGTGATCATCATCGGCTCGGGGCCGGCGGGGTATACCGCCGCGCTGTACACCGCCCGCGCCGCGCTGCAGCCGCTGGTCTTCGAGGGCGCCGTCACCGCCGGTGGCGCGCTCATGAACACCACGGACGTGGAGAACTTCCCGGGGTTCCGCGACGGGATCATGGGCCCGGATCTGATGGACAGCATGCGGGCGCAGGCGGAGCGCTTCGGCGCCGAGCTGGTTCCCGACGACGTGGTGGCCGTCGATCTCACCGGCGACGTCAAGACCGTCACCGACACCGCGGGCACCGTCCACCGTGCGCGGACAGTGATCGTCTCCACCGGATCGCAGCACCGCAAGCTGGGGCTGCCGCGGGAGGACGAGCTGTCCGGCCGCGGCATCTCGTGGTGTGCCACCTGTGACGGCTTCTTCTTCCGCGAGCAGGACATCGTGGTCGTCGGCGGTGGCGACACCGCGATGGAGGAAGCCACGTTCCTCTCCCGCTTCGCCAGCAGTGTCACGGTGGTCCATCGCCGGGACAGCCTGCGCGCCAGCAAGGCGATGCAGGAGCGGGCCTTCGCGGACCCGAAGATCTCGTTCATCTGGGACAGCGAGGTCGCCGCCATCCACGGCGACGCCAAGCTCTCCGGTCTGACCCTGAGGAACACCAAGACCGGCGAGGAGTCCGAGATCGCGGTCACGGGTCTGTTCATCGCCATCGGACACGACCCGCGCACGGAGCTGTTCAAGGGTCAACTGGAGCTCGACGGGGAGGGCTACCTCACGGTCGACGCGCCCTCCACGCGCACCAACCTCCCCGGGGTCTTCGCGTCGGGCGACGTCGTCGACCACACCTACCGCCAGGCGATCACCGCCGCCGGGACGGGTTGCTCTTCGGCGCTGGACGCCGAGCGCTACCTCGCCGCAATCGCCGACCAGGAGAAGTCGGCGGAGCCGGAGAAGGTCGCAGACGCCGTCTGAGACCGAGCAGCCATCAACGCACAACGACGTAAGGAGTACGCCATGGCCGGTGCCACGGTGACCGCAACCGACGCGGACTTCGAGGAGAAGGTCCTCAAGAGCGACAAGCCCGTCCTGGTCGACTTCTGGGCCGCCTGGTGCGGCCCGTGCCGCCAGATCGCGCCGTCGCTGGAGGCCATCGCCGCGGAGAACCCGGAGAAGATCACCATCGTCAAGCTCAACATCGACGAGAACCCGGGGACGGCCGCGAAGTACGGCATCATGTCGATCCCGACGATGAATGTCTACCGGGGCGGCGAGGTCGTGAAGACCATCGTCGGCGCCAAGCCGAAGGCCGCCCTGGAGCGCGACCTCGCCGAGTTCATCGGCTGACGAAGCGATCGGCGTTTCACGTGAAACGTCGACGCGGCGCGTGAAGCAGACGCGGACAGACGAAGGGCCCGTCCCCGGGGGACGGGCCCTTCGTCATGCCGGGACGGATGTCAGAGCGGCCGCAGCACGGGATCCTTCCGCGCGGCGCCGAGCAGCTTGTCGAGCGCCAGCTCCACGTCCTCCTTCCAGGAGATCGCGGAGCGCAGCTCCAGCCGCATCCGGGGATAGCGGTGGTGGGGCCGTACGGTCTTGAAGCCGACGGCCACCAGATGATCCGCGGGCAGCATGCACGCCGGCTCCTTCCAGGCCGCGTCGCCGAACGCCTCGACGGCTTTGACGCCCCGGCGCAGAAGGTCCTTCGCGACGGTCTGGACGATGGTCCGGCCGAGCCCCTGCCCCTGATACCCCGGGTTGAGCCACGCGGTCATCAGTTGGACGGCGTCCGCCGACACCGGGCTCGTCGGAAAGGCGAGGGAGCGGGGCACGTAGGCGGGCGGGGCGTACATCACGAATCCGGCCGGCACATCATCGACGTAGACGACGCGGCCACAGGATCCCCACTCCAGCAGCACGGAGGAAATCCAGCGTTCCTTCTCCAGCTCCGGGTGCCCGGACTTGACGGCTGCCTCACCGCTGACGGGATCCAGTTCCCAGAAGACGCACGAGCGGCAACGCCGGGGGACGTCCGCGAGATTGTCCAGAGTGAGCGGTACGAGCCTTCGCCCCATGAAGCCCGATCCTCTCTTTCACCGGCATCCCCCTCGATTCCGTATGCATCGTATCCGGAGATGACAAAACAGGCCGCGGATTCGGTCCGCGGCCTGTCTCGTCGGGGCGAGGAGGAGAGGGGGTCACTCGTCCTCGTCGCCGTCCTCATCGCTCAGCTTCTTCTCCAGCACCTTGCCCTCGCCGGGTGCCATCGACCCGAGGATGCGCTCCAGATCCTCTATCGAGGCGAACTCGACGACGATCTTCCCCTTCTTCTGCCCGAGGTCGACCTTCACCCGGGTCTCGAAGCGGTCCGAGAGCCGGGACGCGAGATCGGTCAGCGCCGGAGACATCCGGTTGCCGGCCCGCGGCGCCTTCGGCCGGCGCCCGCTCTTGGGCTCCGACCCCATGAGGGTCACGATCTCCTCGACAGCCCGCACCGACAGGCCCTCGGCCACGATGCGGTGTGCCAGCCGGTCCTGCTCGCCCGCGTCCTCCACGGACAGCAGCGCCCGTGCATGGCCGGCGGAGATCACCCCGGCCGCCACCCTCCTTTGCACGGGCGGCGAGAGCCGCAGGAGCCGCAGCGTGTTGGAGACCTGAGGGCGGGAGCGGCCGATCCGGTCGGCGAGCTGGTCGTGCGTGCACTCGAAGTCCCGCAGCAACTGGTCGTAGGCGGCGGCCTCTTCCAGCGGGTTGAGCTGCGCCCGATGCAGGTTCTCCAGCAGCGCGTCCAGGAGGAGCTTCTCGTCGTCCGTGGCGCGGACGATCGCGGGGATCCGCTCCATACCGGCCTCGCGGCAGGCACGCCAGCGGCGCTCACCCATGACCAGCTCATAGCGGTCCTGGCCCAGCCGGCGGACGACCACCGGCTGGAGGAGGCCGACCTCCTGGATGGAGGTGACCAGTTCGGCGAGGGAGTCCTCGTCGAACACCTCGCGCGGCTGCCGCGGGTTCGGCGTGATGGCGTCCAGCGGAACTTCGGCGAAGTGCGCACCGGCCACTTCGCCGCCCTCCGCGGCACCTTCGACGGCCGGCGGCGCCTCGTAGGCGTGCTCCGGCGGTACCTGTTCCTCGTACCCCTGTGTCTCCGGCTGCGGCGCCCGCTCCGACACTATGACCGGCACCGCGCCCGGCGACATGGTTGCGCCGCCGACCAGCGGTCCCGAGTCATCGGCGGGGGTGGGAGCGGCGGGGATCAGCGCCCCCAGCCCGCGGCCCAGCCCTCTGCGTCGTTCCGTCACTGAGCCCCTCCGTCGTGCTGCTCGTGATGAGCTTCGCCCTGTCTGGGCATACCCCGCAGGGCCATCTCGCGGGCCGCCTCCAGATAGGAGAGCGAACCGCTCGACCCTGGATCGTAGGTGAGGACCGTCTGCCCGTAGCTCGGTGCCTCGGAGATCCGCACCGAGCGCGGAATGCTGGTCCTCAGCACCTCGGCGCCGAAGTGGCCGCGGACCTCGTCCGCCACCTGGGAAGCCAGGCGCGTCCTCCCGTCGTACATGGTGAGGAGGATCGTCGACACATGGAGGCGGGGGTTGAGATGCCCGCGCACCAGGTCGACGTTGTGCAGCAGTTGGCCCAGCCCTTCCAGCGCGTAGTACTCGCACTGGATGGGGATGAGCACCTCGTTGCCCGCCACCATGGCGTTGACCGTCAACAGGCCCAGCGACGGCGGGCAGTCGATGAAGATGTAGTCCAGCGGCTGCTCGTAGGCGTCGATCGCTCGCTTCAGCCGACTTTCCCGCGCCACCAGCGAGACCAACTCGATCTCCGCGCCGGCGAGATCGATGGTCGCCGGCGCACAGAACAGCCCCTCGACATCGGGGACGGGCTGCACCACTTCGGCCAGCGGCTTGGCCTCCACCAGCACGTCGTAAACCGACGGGACCTCGGCGTGGTGGTCGACGCCCAGTGCGGTCGAGGCATTGCCCTGCGGGTCGAGGTCGATGACCAGCACCCGGGCCCCATGCAAGGCCAGCGATGCCGCCAGGTTGACCGTGGTGGTGGTCTTGCCGACCCCACCCTTCTGGTTGGCGACCACCATCACGCGGGTCTGCTCAGGTCGCGGCAGACCCTGACCGGCCCGCCCGAGCGCCTCTACGGCGAGTTGAGCGGCACGGCCGATCGGAGTGTCGTCCATCGGAGGCGGAGTTTCACGTGAAACATCCGCCGATTCGGAGCGGGGACCGGGGACCGGATCGGCCATCGGCCCCGCGACATTGGCGTCGGACCGCAAGGATTCACTCTCCTCGACTTCAGACTCGCACTGCACAGAGCCTGCCATGCTTTCGGGGTCGCGAACCAGCGAGGCCCGTCCTCCTGTGGATGATTCCTTATCCACAGCCGAATCGCAGACCTCTGCGGCACTGCGTCCTCGGCTGAGGATCCCGGGGAGCAACGAACGATGTTTCACGTGAAACACGATGCACAGCCCCGCGGGGGCACCACCGCAGCGACACTCCGGTGTATGTACGGTAGGCGGCTTTAATGGACCGATCGGCCCTCTTTCGGATACGAGCAGACTAACGGCGTCGGCCGTGCCCGCCGCGACCGCCCTTCCGCGCGGCCCGGGCCCGCTTGGCGGCGAAGCGCACACCCCCCGGGCTCTCGCCCACCACGGCCCGCACCACGGTCGCCGGCGGGTCCACCACATCGGCTCCGACCTGCACGATCTCGGTCTCCGTGACGCCGAGCTTGTGCAACGCCGACTTCGAGGCGCGCAGTTCCTCCTCGGCGCTCTCGCCCTTGAGCGCCAGCATCTCGCCGTACGGGCGCAGCAGCGGCACACCCCAGCCGGCGAGCCGGTCCAGCGGGGCGACCGCCCGCGCGGTGACCACGTGGACGGGCTCCAGCGTGCCGAGGACTTCCTCGGCCCGGCCGCGCACGACGGTCACCTGCCGCTCCAGCCCCAGCAGCTCGGTGACCTCCTGCAGGAACCGGGTTCGCCGCAGCAGCGGCTCCAGCAGCGTGATCCGCAGGTCGGGACGGACGAGCGCCAGCGGAATGCCGGGCAGTCCGGCGCCCGAGCCGACGTCGCAGACCGTGACGCCATCGGGTACCACCTCGGCGAGCACCGCGCAGTTCAGCAGGTGCCGCTCCCACAGCCGGGGGACCTCCCGCGGGCCGATCAGCCCGCGCGTCACCGCCGTGTCGGCCAGCAGCTCGGCGTAACGCACCGCGTCCGGAAGGACGCCGCCGAAGACCTTTCCGGCAGCTTCCGGCGCCGGCGGAAGATCCGCAACTTCGGACACGGGGACGTCCTCTCGCTGGAGCGGGGGCGGGCGGCGTGAGGTGACAGGGGAGCAATCTGGGCCGGTCGGGTCAACCGGCCCAGGGGTGGAGCAACGGTGTTCCGGTCAGGCCGGGAGCACGACCACGCGTCGCTGGGGCTCCTCGCCCTCCGACTCGCTGCGCAGCCCCGCGGCCTTCACCGCGTCGTGCACCACCTTGCGCTCGAACGGGGACATCGGCCGCAGCTTCTCCGGCTCGCCGCTCTCCTTGACCCGCTCCACGGCCTCGGTGCCCAGCTCGGTCAGCTCCTCCCGCTTACGGGCACGGAACCCCGCGATGTCCAGCATCAGACGGCTGCGGTCACCCGTCTCCCGGTGCACGGCCAGCCGCGTCAGCTCCTGCAGCGCCTCCAGCACCTCGCCGTCGCGCCCCACCAGCTTCTGGAGCTGTCGGTCCGACGCACCCTCGCTGATGATCGACACCGAGGCCCGGCCGCCCTCGACGTCCATGTCGATGTCGCCGTCGAGGTCCGCGATGTCGAGCAGCTCCTCGAGGTAATCGGCGGCGATCTCGCCTTCCTGCTCCAGGCGGGTCAGCACGTCCTCGGCGCCGGCCTCGGTCTGCTCGGGCTGGGACTCGATTTCCGAACCGGCTTCACCGGTCGCGGAAGCGGTGTCCGTCACGTGGGGGCTCCTTCTTACTTCTTCGACGGGTGCTTGGGCCGCTGCGGCCCCTTGCGCTGACCGGACTTCGTGTTACGGGCGTTCCCGCCCGCACCGCCGCGGCCGGATGAGCCGCCCGCCTTCTTCTTCGCGGCGCTCGACGCGGGCTTCTTGTCCTCGGGCTCCGCCTCGCCGTCCCGGTCCTCCTGGCGCTGGCCGGAGCCGCCGGACTGGGCGTGGCTGCGGCGCTGGGACTTCGACTGCCGCTTCGGCTGCTGCCGCCGGCCGGGGTCGCCGCCGGGCTTCGCGTCCGCCAGCGGGGTCTCGCTCTTGATCACGGTGCCGTCGGCCTGGGGCAGCAGGTCGTGCTTGGCCAGCGCCGAGACGAACTTCCGCTCGTCCTCGTTGCGGTCCTTGCCCTTGGCGACCATCTGCTTGACGACGTAGCGGTCGCGGCGGCCGCGCACACCGCCGTGGTCGATGAGGTGCTTCTGCATGCGCTCCAGCAGGTGCGCGTAGGACTTGCTGCCCGGGGTGGGGTTCCGCTTGATCACGTACATCTGCTGGCCCATGGACCACACGTTCGTCGTCAGCCAGTAGATCAGGACGCCGACGGGGAAGTTGATGCCGAAGACGGCGAACATGAGCGGGAAGATGTACATCAGCATCTTCTGCTGCTGCATGAACGGCGTCTTGACCGTCAGGTCGACGTTCTTCGTCATCAGCTGGCGCTGCGTGTAGAACTGCGACCCCGACATCAGCACGATCATGATGACGGTGACGACCCGCACGTCGGCGAGCGTGGAACCGAGGCTCTCCACCTTGCCCGCGCTGTCCATGAACTTCGCCGCGATCGGCGCACCGAAGACGTGGGCCTCACGGGCCTGCTCCACCTGCGTGGCGTTGAGGACGCCGACCTCGTTGTTACCGGCGATCTTGTTCAGCACCTGGAAGAGCGCCAGGAAGAAGGGGGACTGCGCGAGGATCGGAAGACAGCTCGAGAGCGGGTTGGTACCCGTCTCCCGGTACAGCTTCATCATCTCCTCGGACTGGCGCTGCTTGTCGTTCTTGTAGCGCTCTTGGATCGCCTTCATCTTCGGCTGCAGCACCTGCATGTTCCGTGTCGCCTTGATCTGCTTCACGAAGAGCGGAATCAGCGCGATACGGATCACGACCACCAGCGCCACGATGGACAGCCCCCACGCCCAGCCGCTGGCCTCGTCGAAGACCAGGCTGAACAGCGAGTGGAACTGGACGATGATCCAGGAAACGGCGATATAGAGAGGTTTGAGGACCGTGTCCACGAATCAGGCTCCTTGGGCCTTGGGCTGCGTCTTGCCCAGCCGGCTGCGCAGCCGCTGGTGCCAGACCGGATGCTTGCGGGGCGGAACGTGATCAACCCCGCCGAGCGACCACGGGTTGCAGCGCAGGATGCGCCAGGCGGTCAGGCCCGTGCCTTTGACCGCGCCGTGCAGCCTGATCGCCTCATAGCCGTAGTGCGAGCACGACGGGTAGTACTTGCAGACCGGCCCCAGCAGCGGGCTGATGGTCCACTGGTACAGCTTGATCAACCAAAGCAGCGGATACTTCATCGCGGCGCCCTTCCCAGCAACCGCCCCAGCGCTGCGTCCAGGTCATCGCGCAGCCGGTCGAAGCCGGCCTCCGCGGCGCCGGGCAGCGCCCGTACGACCACCAGGCTACCTGCGGGGAGCTGATCCAACCGATCCCGTATGAGATGACGCAGACGACGCTTGACGAGGTTGCGCGCGACCGCCGGTCCGACGGCCCTGCTGACGACGAAACCCGCACGCGGCGGGGAGGCGTCCTCCCCGGTGGCATGCGGGTCACCGCCGCTGTTCAGGTGGACGACGAGTAGCGGGCGGCCGGCCCGTCGTCCGCGGCGTACCGCTCGGGCGAAATCCTCGCGCCGCCGCAGCCGGTGCTCAGCGGGCAGCACGAGCACACCAGCGGATCAGGCGGACAGGCGTGCGCGGCCCTTGGTGCGACGGGCCGTGATGATGGCACGGCCGGCGCGGGTACGCATACGCAGCCGGAAGCCGTGCGTCTTGGCACGCTTGCGGTTGTTCGGCTGGAAAGTGCGCTTGCTCACTCGGGGGCTCCAGAAGAAGTTGTCACGGGTGGTTAGGCGCCGAACGGCTGCCACCGTGCGCCCTCGAGCCGGCTCGTCATCCCCCGACACGTGACATGATCACTGTCGCGGCCTGAGACTGATCGGAGGCAGGCGGCAGCAGCCGTCGACATCTCGACCTCGACACGGTACGCGGGAGGCCACCGTCCGGTCAAACCCGCCCTGCGCGGCCGACACACCACCGGACACTGTGCACAGCCTGTGGACAGCGACTTGAATGGGGCAGTGCGGCGTGACTACCGTGGCTGGACTTCCGACCCTTGCGCGGATCCATCCCACCCGTCCCGAGATCACACCTTCGTGACTGCCGTGACCCTGAAAGAGCGTGACCCGTGGCCGACCTGCCTGCCGATCTCGCTGCAGTGTGGCCACGCGTGCTCGAGCGGCTACTCGCGGACGACCAGGGCGTCGAAGCGAAAGACCACCGGTGGCTGCGCGACTGCCAGCCTCTCGTCCTCGTCGCCGGCACCGCCGTCCTGGCCGTGCCCAACGAGTACGCGAAGGGCGTCTTCGAGGGCCGCCTCGCCTCCAAGATCACCGACGCCCTGAGCCACGCCTGCCGTCAGCCCATCGGCCTGGCCGTCACGGTCAGCCCGGGCGAGCCGGAGCCCCAGCAGGCCCCGCCTCCGCAGCCGGGCCCCGAGCCGGGCGCGCACGGCCCGCACGTGTCCCACGCCCCGCAGGGCCAGCAGCCGCCGGCGCACGAGGTGTCCGCGCACTCCGGAGCCCCGCATCTCCCCCCGCCCCACGCCGGGGGGCAGCCCCCGCACCAGACGCACCAGACGCACCAGACGCACCAGGGCCACCAGGGCCACCAGGCGCCGCACCAGGGCCACGGCGGGCCGCTCCCCGAGCCTCCGTACGACGCGTACAGCCGCCCGGCACCGGGTGACGACCGCCTCCCCACCGCCGCCCCGGCGTACCCCGAGTACGCCCAGCCGCGTCCGGCACCGGCCGCCTGGCCCCGCGCCGACCACCACCCGGGCCCGCCCGGCGCCCAGCCGGACGGCCCGGGAGGCACCGACGGCACGGACTACTACGCGGCCCGCGACCACGTCGCGGGCCGTCCCGCCCACGACGGGTACGCCCCTCCGGGGGGCCACACCGGCGGGCACACGGGAGGTCATACGGCGGGCCACCACCCCGGCGGCCACGGCCCCTCCGTGCCGCCGCTGGCGCAGGCCATGGGCAACGTCGAGCTGCCCGCACCCAGCGGCGCGCCCGGCCCGCTCGCCGCCCAGCCCGCCCCGGCCACCGGCCCCGGCGAACCGACCGCGCGGCTGAACCCGAAGTACCTCTTCGACACCTTCGTCATCGGCGCCTCCAACCGCTTCGCGCACGCCGCCGCGGTCGCCGTCGCCGAGGCGCCGGCCAAGGCGTACAACCCGCTGTTCATCTACGGCGAGTCCGGCCTGGGCAAGACGCACCTGCTGCACGCCATCGGCCACTACGCACGCAGCCTCTACCCCGGCACCCGGGTGCGGTACGTGAGCTCCGAGGAGTTCACCAACGAGTTCATCAACTCCATCCGCGACGGCAAGGCGGACACGTTCCGCAAGCGCTACCGCGACATGGACATCCTCCTGGTCGACGACGTCCAGTTCCTGGCGAGCAAGGAGTCGACGCAGGAGGAGTTCTTCCACACCTTCAACACGCTGCACAACGCCAACAAGCAGATCGTGCTCTCCAGCGACCGGCCGCCCAAGCAACTGATCACCCTGGAGGACCGGCTCCGCAACCGCTTCGAGTGGGGCCTGATCACCGACGTGCAGCCGCCGGAGCTGGAGACGCGGATCGCGATCCTGCGCAAGAAGGCCGTCCAGGAGCAGTTGAACGCACCGCCCGAGGTGCTGGAGTTCATCGCCTCGCGGATCTCCCGGAACATCCGCGAGCTGGAAGGCGCCCTGATCCGGGTCACGGCCTTCGCCTCGCTCAACCGGCAGCCGGTGGATCTCGGGCTCACCGAGATCGTGCTGAAGGACCTCATCCCCGGCGGCGAGGACTCGGCCCCGGAGATCACCGCGGCCGCGATCATGGCCGCCACCGCCGACTACTTCGGGCTGACGGTGGAGGACCTCTGCGGCTCCTCCCGCAGTCGCGTGCTGGTCACCGCCCGCCAGATCGCCATGTACCTCTGCCGGGAGCTGACGGACCTCTCCCTGCCGAAGATCGGCGCCCAGTTCGGCAACCGGGACCACACCACCGTCATGCACGCGGACCGCAAGATCCGGGCGCTGATGGCCGAGCGGCGCTCGATCTACAACCAGGTCACCGAGCTGACCAACCGCATCAAGAACAGCTAGCGGCCCCGTCGCCCTCTCCCTGCGTCCTCCACCGCTCCCGGTGCCCCGTGCGTCCCCGGAGTCCGCTTCTGCACGGCGCCGGACCCGCGCGTCCATGCCGCCGAGCACGCACCCGAACAGCCGAGCCCCCGCTTCGCGTTCGATTCCCGGCCCTGACCAGGCACTTCTCCACACCTCGGCCCACTTTCGGCCGTCCACACCCTGGGGACCGCCGAGTTACCCACGGGCGGGTGTGGACGCGCTCTGGACAACCCGCGTCCGCGCAGCTCATCGGCGTGTGGATGTGTGGGCGGCCGTTGCCCACACCCTGTGGACGCCGTCCGCCGCACCGATCGGCGCCGAGCGCTGTCCACCGCCGGAGACCACTCACCCACAGAAAACACCGCTCTGTACACAGCCTGTCCACAACTTTGTCCACTGTTCGGCAACGCAACGCGCCCGTTCACCGGGTCGAGTGAAAGCCGTCACATCGGGAGGCAGGATTGGCTGTGCAGAAACCCGGGTAACTCTGGGGACGGAGCTGTGGCTAAGTGGCCCCCGCCTGTGAACGGCCTGTGCACAGCCGGGCCGCGTCCACAGGAACCGAGGGTTTTCCACTCCTTGTCCCCAACCCGCCTGTGGGCAAAATTCGCGGGCTGACCTGCGCAGACAGGGTTTTCCACGGTTTCCACAAGCCCTACTACTACCTCTACACGTATCTAGCTCGGAATCCGCTTCGAAGCGGGGCCTGTGCACAAGTGCGGTCGAGGGCCTCCGAGGGCGGCGACGACGAGTTGACCCCGACCCGCCCCCCGTGTCGGTGCCGTGCGTCAGACTGGTCCCCCACACCAACCGAGCCGGCAAGGGCCGAGAGCACCAGGAGGCGGTCTCCGTGAAGATCCGGGTGGAGCGCGACGTACTCGCGGAGGCAGTGGCGTGGGCGGCGCGCAGCCTCCCGGCCCGGCCGCCCGCGCCGGTGCTCGCCGGGCTGCTGCTGAAGGCCGACGCCGCGGACGGCGGGACGCTCAGCCTCTCCGGCTTCGACTACGAGGTCTCCGCCCGCGTCTCCGTGGAGGCGGACGTCGAGGAGGACGGCACGGTCCTCGTCTCCGGGCGGCTGCTCGCCGACATCTCCCGCGCACTTCCCAACCGGCCTGTGGAGATCTCCACGGACGGCGTCCGGGTCACCGTGGTCTGCGGCTCCTCGCGGTTCACACTCCACACCCTGCCTGTGGAGGAGTATCCGGCGCTGCCGGAGATGCCGACCGCGACCGGCACGGTCTCCGGCGAGGTCTTCGCCTCGGCCGTCGCGCAGGTCGCCATCGCCGCCGGCCGGGACGACACCCTGCCGGTGCTCACGGGCGTGCGGATCGAGATCGAGGGGGACACGGTCACCCTGGCCTCGACGGACCGGTACCGCTTCGCGGTCCGGGAGTTCCTGTGGAAGCCGGAGACCGCCGATGCCTCCTCGGTGGCGCTCGTGCCCGCCAAGACGCTCCTGGACACAGCCAAGTCGCTGACCAGCGGAGACGTCGTGACGCTGGCGCTCTCGGGCGCCGGTGCCGGCGAGGGCCTGATCGGATTCGAGGGCGCCGGGCGGCGGACGACGACGCGGCTGATCGAGGGCGACCTGCCGAAGTACCGCACGCTGTTCCCCACGGAGTTCAACTCGGTGGCGGTCATCGAGACGCCGCCGTTCGTCGAGGCCGTCAAGCGCGTGGCGCTGGTGGCCGAGCGCAACACGCCGGTGCGGCTCAGCTTCGAGCAGGGCGTGCTGACCCTGGAGGCCGGGTCCAGCGACGACGCACAGGCTGTGGAAAGGGTGGACGCCCAGCTCGAGGGCGACGACATCTCGATCGCCTTCAACCCGATGTTCCTGCTCGACGGGCTGAGCGCGATCGACTCGCCCGCGGCGCAGCTCTCCTTCACGACGTCGACGAAGCCGGCGCTGCTCAGCGGCAAGCCCGCGCTCGACGCCGAGGCGGACGAGGCGTACAAGTACCTGATCATGCCGGTGCGGCTGAGCGGCTGAGGTCCGGCGTAGGCTCGGACCCGATAGGACGCGCAGGCGGACGAAGGGGCAGTGATGGAGCTCGGTCTTGTGGGTCTCGGCCGGATGGGCGGGAACATGCGGGAGCGCATCCGGCGCGCGGGGCACACGGTCGTGGGGTACGACCACCACCCGGACAGGGCCGATGTCCACAGCCTGCGGGAGCTTGTGGACGCACTGCCCGCCCCGCGTGTGGTGTGGGTGATGGTGCCCGCGGGTGCGCCCACGCAGTCGACCGTCGACGAGCTGGCGGAGCTGCTCGCACCCGGCGATGTCCTCGTGGACGGCGGCAACTCGCGCTGGACGGATGACGAGAAGCATGCCGCGGAGCTGGCTGCGAAGGGCATCGGCTTCGTGGACTGCGGCGTCTCCGGGGGCGTGTGGGGGCTGGAGAACGGCTATGCGCTGATGTACGGCGGGAAGGCCGAGCACGTGGCGCGGGTGCAGCCCGTCTTCGACGCGCTGAAGCCCGAGGGCGAGTACGGCGCCGTCCACGCCGGCAAGGTCGGCGCGGGGCACTTCGCGAAGATGGTCCACAACGGCATCGAGTACGCGATGATGCAGGCGTTCGCCGAGGGCTGGGAGCTGCTGGAGGCCGCGGACTCGGTCACCGACGTGCGCGAGGTGTTCCGCTCGTGGCAGGAGGGCACGGTCATCCGCTCCTGGCTGCTGGACCTGGCGGTCCGGGCGCTGGACGACGACGAGCACCTGGGCAAGCTCCGCGGGTACGCGGAGGACTCCGGTGAGGGCCGGTGGACGGTGGAGGCGGCGATCGACCACGCGGTGCCGCTGCCGGCGATCACCGCGTCGCTCTTCGCCCGGTTCGCCTCGCGCCAGGACGACTCGCCGCAGATGAAGATGATCGCCGCGCTGCGGAACCAGTTCGGTGGCCACGCGGTCAAGGAGGAGAAGTAGCCTGCCGGGCGGCCGGCGGTGGCGCCGGCCCGCTGTTCGCTGAATCGGCCGAGTCCCCGGGGAGGTCGGCGTCGGGCCATGCACGTGTCTCATCTCTCGCTGGCCGACTTCCGTTCGTATGAGCGGGCGGAGGTCCCCCTCGACCCGGGGGTGACGGCCTTCATCGGGCCGAACGGCCAGGGCAAGACGAATCTGGTCGAGGCGGTCGGCTACCTCGCGACGCTGGGCAGCCACCGGGTGTCCGCGGACGCGCCGCTGGTGCGGATGGGCGCGGCGCGCGCGGTGATACGGGCCGCGGTGACGCACGACGGCCGGCAGCAGCTCGTGGAGCTGGAGCTGAATCCGGGCAGGGCGAACCGGGCCCGGCTGAACCGATCGTCGCAGGTACGGCCGCGTGACGTGCTGGGCGTGCTGCGGTCCGTGCTGTTCGCGCCGGAGGACCTGGCGCTGGTCAAGGGGGATCCGGACCAGCGTCGCCGCTTTCTCGACGAGCTGATCACGGCGCGGGCGCCGCGGCTGGCGGGCGTGCGCAGCGACTACGACAGAGTGCTCAAGCAGCGCAACACGTTGCTGAAGACGGCCGCGATGGCGCGGCGGCACGGCGGGCGGCAGCTCGATCTGTCGACGCTGGACGTGTGGGATCAGCATCTGGCGCGGGCCGGCGCGGAGTTGCTGGCGCAGCGGCTGGAGCTGATCGCGGTGCTGCAGCCGCTGGTGGACAAGGCGTACGAGCAGGTGGCACCGGGCGGCGGTCCGGTGGCGTTCGAGTACAAGTCGCCGGCCGGCGGGCGGTTCGCGGAGGCGCGCACGCGCGAGGAGTTCGCGGGGCTGCTGCTGGAGGCGATGGCGGAGGCGCGGAAGCAGGAGATCGAGCGGGGCGTGACGCTGGTGGGTCCGCACCGCGACGATCTGGTGCTCAAGCTGGGTGAGTTGCCCGCGAAGGGCTACGCGTCGCACGGGGAGTCGTGGTCGTACGCGCTGGCGCTGCGGCTCGCGTCGTACGAGCTGTTGCGTGGCGAAGGCGGCGGGGAGCCGGTGCTGGTGCTGGACGACGTGTTCGCGGAGCTGGACGCGCGGCGGCGGGAGCGGCTGGCGGAGCTGGTGGCGCCCGGTGAGCAGGTGCTCGTGACGGCGGCGGTGGCCGAGGACGTGCCGGAGGTGCTGGCGGGGGTGCGGTTCACGGTGGCCGGCGGGCGGGTGGAGCGGGGATGAGCGAGGAGCCCGTACGTCCCGAGGACGCCGGACGCCCGGACCCGCCCGCGGACTCTTCCGCCCCCGGGTCCTCGCCCGCTCCCGAGCCTTCCGGGGTCGACCTGGCGCGTGTGGCCCTGCGGGCGGCGCGTGCGGAGGCCCGCGCGCGGGGGGCGGCGGCGCAGCAGCGCCGGCAGGCGCGCCGCGGCGGCGGGCTGCGCTCGGGCGCCCGCGCCGACGGCCGCGATCCGCTGCCGCTGGGCGCCGCGGTGAGCCGGCTGATCACCGAGCGCGGCTGGGAGGCGCCGGCGGCGGTGGGCGGTGTGATGGGCCGCTGGCCGCAGCTCGTCGGGCAGCAGGTGGCGCAGCACTGTGCTCCGGAGCGCTACGACGAAGAGCAGCGGCTGCTGGTGGTGAAGTGCGACTCGACGGCGTGGGCGACGGAGCTGAGGCTGCAGGCCCCGCGGCTGGTGGCGCTGCTCAACGAGGAGCTGGGCCACGGCACCGTGAAGCTGATCAAAGTGGTGGGTCCGGGGGGCGGCGGGCGGCGCTTCGGGCCGTTGCGGGCACCGGGCAGCCAGGGCCCCGGGGACACGTACGGGTAGGGCCGAACCGCCCGGAAAACCCGGCCGGTAAACCTGTGATGGGGTGAGGTCGGTCACAGTAGCTCATGGTTGACGCCCCGAAGCGCTGAGTGGCGCTCAGAGGCTCTGCAGGCCCCGGTGTGTGCAGTCCCCCTCGGCGGGCAGATGTTCAGGGCGCCACATGCGGGTTCAGGCACCTGCAAACCGTCATTCTGTCGTGAGCTACCGGTAGACTGGAGGACAACCCGCCCACTTGCGGAACACGCCGACCAACAACGACGCGGCCGCTCCCGCTCAGCCAGGAGAGTGGCCCGTGCTGTGCCAGAAAGGGCGCTTCGTGGCCGATTCCGGCAACTCCAACGAGAACATCCCTGCCAGCGAATTCGTGCCTTCGGGCGCCGACGGCGCCGCGGAGGCGGCCGCTGCTGCCGCACGGGCACACGGCCGCGTGGAGGCGGAGGGCGCCGAGGACACGGCGTACGACGCAAGCGCGATCACGGTCCTGGAGGGCCTCGACGCCGTACGCAAGCGCCCGGGCATGTACATCGGCTCGACCGGTGAGCGCGGTCTGCACCACCTGGTGCAGGAGGTCGTGGACAACTCGGTGGACGAGGCGATGGCCGGCCACGCGGACAGGATCGAGGTGACGCTGCTCGCCGACGGCGGCGTGCGCGTCGTCGACAACGGCCGCGGCATCCCGGTGGGCATCGTGCCGTCGGAGAACAAGCCGGCGGTCGAGGTCGTGCTGACGGTGCTGCACGCGGGCGGCAAGTTCGGCGGCGGCGGGTACGCGGTCTCCGGCGGTCTGCACGGCGTCGGCGTCTCGGTCGTGAACGCGCTCTCGACCCGCCTGTCGGTGGAGGTCAAGACCGACGGCTACCGCTGGACGCAGGACTACAAGCTGGGCATCCCGACCGAGCCGCTGGCGCAGAACGAGCCGACGGACGAGACCGGCACGACGGTCACGTTCTGGGCGGACGGCGACATCTTCGAGACGACGGACTACTCGTTCGAGACGCTGTCGCGCCGCTTCCAGGAGATGGCGTTCCTCAACAAGGGCCTGACCATCTCGCTGACCGACGAGCGGGCGGCGGCCAAGCAGACCTCCGGCGCGGACACCGCGGGCGACGAGGACGAGGACAAGGCGCGCAGCGTCACGTACCACTACGAGGGCGGCATCTCCGATTTCGTGCGCCACCTGAACTCGCGCAAGGGCGAGCCGGTGCACCCGTCCGTGATCGACTTCGAGGCCGCGGACACCGAGCGGCTGATGTCGGTCGAGATCGCGATGCAGTGGAACACGCAGTTCAGCGAGGGTGTGTACAGCTTTGCGAACGTCATCCACACCCATGAGGGCGGTACGCACGAAGAAGGCTTCCGGGCCGCGCTGACGGGGCTGATCAACCGGTACGCGCGCGACAGGAAGCTGCTGCGCGAGAAGGACGACAACCTCACCGGCGAGGACATTCGCGAGGGCCTGACGGCGATCATCTCGGTGAGGCTCGGCGAGCCCCAGTTCGAGGGCCAGACGAAGACCAAGCTGGGTAACACCGAGGCGAAGACCTTCGTCCAGAAAGTCACGCACGAGCACCTGACGGACTGGCTCGACCGGAACCCGAACGAGGCGGCGGACATCGTCCGCAAGGGCATCCAGGCGGCGACGGCCCGCGTCGCGGCCCGCAAGGCGCGCGACCTGACGCGGCGCAAGGGGCTGCTGGAGACGGCGTCGCTTCCGGGCAAGCTGAGCGACTGCCAGTCGAACGACCCGTCCAAGTGCGAGATCTTCATCGTGGAGGGTGACTCCGCGGGCGGCTCGGCGAAGTCCGGCCGCAACCCGCGGTACCAGGCGATCCTGCCGATCCGCGGCAAGATCCTCAACGTGGAGAAGGCCCGGATCGACCGGGTGCTGCAGAACACCGAGGTGCAGGCGCTGATCTCGGCGTTCGGCACCGGCATCCACGAGGACTTCGACCTCGGCAAGCTGCGCTATCACAAGATCGTGCTGATGGCGGACGCGGACGTCGACGGCCAGCACATCCAGACGCTGCTGCTGACGCTGCTGTTCCGTTTCATGCGCCCGCTGATCGAGGGCGGGCACGTGTTCCTGGCCCAGCCCCCGCTGTACAAGATCAAGTGGGGCCGGGACGAGTTCGAGTACGCCTACTCCGACCGCGAGCGCGACCAGCTCATCGAGCTGGGCCGCTCGCAGGGCAAGCGGATCAGGGACGACTCGATCCAGCGCTTCAAGGGCCTGGGCGAGATGAACGCGGAGGAGCTGCGGATCACCACGATGGACCAGGCGCACCGCGTGCTGCGGCAGGTGACGCTCGACGACGCCGCCGCGGCCGACGACCTGTTCTCGGTGCTCATGGGCGAGGACGTCGAGGCACGCCGCTCGTTCATCCAGCGCAACGCCAAGGACGTCCGCTTCCTCGACATCTGAGTCGGCCCCCCGGGCGGTCCCCCGCCCGGGTTCCGGGGCTCCCCGCCCGGTGCGACCGACCGCCTTCGAGACCTCTTCGAAAAGGTAGAAAAGACCAGTAATGGCCGACGAGCTCACTCCCCAGAATCCCGACCCGCAGCCCGACGGCGAGGGCGAAGACGGCGGCAGCGTGCTGCGCGTGGACGCCGTCTCGCTCGAGACGGAGATGCAGCGCAGTTATCTCGACTACGCGATGAGCGTCATCGTCTCGCGTGCGCTGCCGGACATCCGCGACGGCCTGAAGCCCGTGCACCGCCGCGTGCTGTACTCGATGTACGAGGGCGGCTACCGCCCCGAACGCGGGTACTTCAAGTGCGCGCGCGTCGTCGGCGACGTGATGGGCAACTACCACCCGCACGGCGACTCGGCGATCTACGACGCCCTGGTGCGGCTGGCGCAGCCGTGGTCGATGCGGATGCCGCTCGTCGACGGCAACGGCAACTTCGGCTCCCCGGGCAACGACCCGGCCGCCGCCATGCGCTACACCGAGTGCCGCATGGCGCAGTTGGCCATGGAGATGCTCCGCGACATCGACGAGGAGACCGTCGACTTCGGGGACAACTACGACGGCCGCTCCCAGGAGCCCACCGTCCTGCCCGCCCGCTTCCCGAACCTGCTGATCAACGGCTCGGCGGGGATCGCGGTCGGCATGGCGACGAACATCCCGCCGCACAACCTGCGGGAGGTCGCCGACGGGGTGCAGTGGTACCTGGAGCACCCCGGGGCGTCCAACGACGAACTCCTGGAAGCCCTCCTGGAGCGCATCAAGGGCCCGGACTTCCCCAGCGGCGCGCTGGTCGTCGGCCGCAAGGGCATCGAGGAGGCGTACCGGACCGGCCGCGGCTCGATCCCCATGCGCGCGGTGGTCGAGGTGGAGGAGATCCAGGACCGGCAGTGCCTGGTGGTCACCGAGCTGCCGTACCAGGTCAACCCCGACAATCTCGCGCAGAAGATCGCCGACGGGGTGAAGGACGGCCGGCTGACCGGCATCGCCGACGTCCGGGACGAGACCTCGTCGCGTACGGGCCAGCGCCTGGTCATCGTGCTGCGCCGGGACGCCGTCGCGAAGGTCGTGCTGAACAACCTCTACAAGCACACCGACCTGCAGACGAACTTCGGCGCCAACATGCTGGCCCTCGTCGACGGCGTGCCGCGCACCCTGTCGCTGGACGCGTTCATCCGTCACTGGGTGGACCACCAGATCGACGTCATCGTCCGCCGCACCACCTTCCGGCTGCGCAAGGCCGAGGAGCGGGCGCACATCCTGCGCGGCCTGCTGAAGGCGCTGGACGCCATCGACGAGGTCATCGCGCTGATCCGGGCCTCGCAGACGGTGGACGTGGCGCGTACGGGCCTGATGGACCTGCTGGAGATCGACGACATCCAGGCGAACGCGATCCTGGAGATGCAGTTGCGCCGGCTGGCCGCCCTGGAGCGGCAGAAGATCACCGCCGAGCACGACGACCTCCAGGCGAAGATCGACGACTACAACGCGATCCTCGCCTCCCCCGAGCGGCAGCGGCAGATCATCAGCGAGGAGCTGGCGGCGATCGTCGCGAAGTTCGGCGACGACCGGCGCACCCACCTCGTGCCCTTCGACGGCGACGTGTCCATCGAGGACCTGATCGCCGAGGAGGACATCGTCGTCACGATCACCCGCGGCGGCTATGTGAAGCGGACGAAGAGCACCGACTACCGCGCGCAGAAGCGTGGCGGCAAGGGCGTACGCGGGACGCGGCTGCGCGAGGACGACATCGTCGACCACTTCTTCGTCTCCACCACGCACCACTGGCTGCTGTTCTTCACGAACAAGGGCCGGGTCTACCGCGCCAAGGCGTACGAGCTGCCGGACGCCGGCCGCGACGCCAAGGGCCAGCACGTCGCGAACCTGCTCGCGTTCCAGCCGGACGAGCACATCGCCGAGATCCTGGCGATCCGGGACTACGCGGCCGCGCCGTATCTGGTGCTCGCCACCAAGGCCGGGCTGGTGAAGAAGACGGTCCTCAAGGACTACGACTCGCCCCGCCAGGGCGGCGTGATCGCCATCAACCTGCGCGAGATGCCCGACGGTTCGCCGGACGAGGTGATCGGCGCCGAGCTGGTCTCGCCCGAGGACGACCTGCTCCTCGTCAGCAGGAAGGCCCAATCGATCCGGTTCACCGCAACGGACGAGGCGCTGCGCCCGATGGGCCGCGCCACCTCCGGTGTGAAGGGGATGAGCTTCCGCGAGGGTGACGAACTCCTCTCGATGAATGTCGTGCGGCCCGGTACGTTCGTGTTCACCGCCACCGACGGCGGGTACGCGAAGCGCACGAACGTGGACGACTACCGCGTTCAGGGACGAGGTGGGCTCGGCATCAAGGCGGCGAAGCTGGTGGAGGACCGGGGCTCGCTGGTGGGCGCGCTGGTGGTGGAGGAGACGGACGAGATCCTCGCCATCACGCTCGGCGGCGGCGTGATCCGTACACGGGTCGATGAGGTCAGGGAGACGGGCCGTGACACCATGGGCGTCCAGCTGATCAACCTGGGGAAGCGGGATGCCGTGGTCGGTATCGCGCGGAACGCCGAGGCCGGCCGGGAGGCGGAGGAGGTCGAGGAGGCCGCCGACGCCGCGGACGCCGCCGACGAGGCCGGGAGCACGGACGCCGGGGCGCAGGCCCCCGCCGCGGACGGTGAAGGCGAGGAGTAGGTCGTGAGTGGAGCCACGGGTGCCGGCGCCGGTCCGGCGAGGGCCGAGGGGTACGCGCAGCCGAGCCCCCCGCCCGGTCCGGACGACGCCGGCGGCGGGCGCCGCGGCCGCCGCGGGCGCAGACGCGGCGCCTCCGGCTCCGCGGGAGCCGGAGGCCCGGAGGCGGACCCGCAGGGGCACGCGTATACGTACGGCAGCGCCCCCGAGGGCCCGATGCCTCCACCGACGGCCGCCCCCGCCGCCCCGCCGGCCCCGCATCACCCGCCGCAGGCGTACCCGCCGCCGCACGGCGGCGTGGCCGCTGGCGGCCACGCCGGGGGACACACGGCGGGCGGCGCCGGTCAGCCGTACGAGCAGGTGCAGCAGACGGCCGCGGGCGTACGCAGGTCGCGCACCGGCGCGCGCACCGTGCCGCGCACCCGCAAGGCGCGGCTGCGGGTGGCGAAGGCCGACCCCTGGTCGGTGATGAAGGTCAGCTTCCTGCTCTCCATCGCGCTCGGCATCTGCACGATCGTGGCGGTGACGGTGCTGTGGATGGTGCTGGACGCGATGGGCGTCTTCAGCACGGTCGGCGGCACGATCAGCGAGGCCACCGGCTCGGACGACTCGGCCGGCTTCGACCTGGAGTCGTTCCTGTCGCTGCCCCGGGTGGTCGCGTTCACGGCGGTCGTGGCGCTGATCGACGTCGTCCTCGCCACGGCGCTGGCGACGCTGGGCGCGTTCATCTACAACCTCTCCGCGGGCTTCGTGGGCGGCATCGAGGTCACGCTCGCGGAGGACGAGTAGCGTCCGCCGGGAACGCCCGCTATCGATTTGGGCCACGGCTCGGCGGTGGGGTAACCTCTGTGCAGCGCGCGGCTATAGCTCAGTCGGTTAGAGCGCATCCCTGATAAGGATGAGGCCCCAGGTTCAAGTCCTGGTAGCCGCACCAGCGCAGAAGCCCCCAGCCGATCACGGCCGGGGGCTTTTGACGTCCTCGGGTGACATCAGCCGATGAGCGGATCCTCCAGCAGATCAGCGAGCATCGCGGCAGCTTCCCGCTGGTCCTCACCGACCACATGCGTGTAGATGTCGAGGGTCATCGAGATCTGACTGTGCCGCAAGATCGCTTGTGCCACCTTGGGGTGCACCTTCAGGAAGGCGAGCAACGTCCCGCAGGTGTGCCGAGCGAGCCGGACCGTGATGCGGCGAACGCCGGCACGCGTCACCAGACGCTCGAAGGTGAGTGAGAAGCCGCGGGGCTCGATCAGCCCGCCGTTCCGCTCCGACAAGATCACGTCCTGACCCGGTGCCTGGTGCCAGGAGTCGCCGGCTTGCTGCCGTTCGATGTCCTGCAACCACTTCCGCTCTGCCAGGGCGTCAGCGCAGAACCGCGGAAGCGGGAGAGCTGCCTGTGACGAGTCGGTTTTGAGATCCTTCAGGACCAGCCCCTTTGTCTCCCGCTGCACCTGCTTGACCGGGGTGAACTGCTCGTTCTCGAAGTCGATGTCCTGCCAGCGCAGACCCAGCACCTCACTGCGCCGGAGGCCCAGGACGAGCACGAGCACGCACGCGGCGTAGAGGCGGTGCGCCCGGGTGGCGCGTAGGAAGGTGATCGCCTCCTTGGCGCTCCAGGGCTTACCCTCCCCCTTGCTGACCTTGGGCATGTCCACCAGCTCAGCGACGTTACGGCCAACCAGTTCCTCGGCGCGGGCCCGGTTCAGCGCGTTGCGCAGGGTCTTCAGTACCTCGGCTTGGGTGGGCGCCGGCACGCCGTCCTTGGCGAGAAGGGCCAGGCATTCGCGGACCTGCCGCGGCGTGAGCCTGATCAGCGACTTCTTCCCCAGGTGGGGCACGAGGTAGAGGCGCACTTTCGACTCGTACTTGGCGTACGTGTTGTGCTCCCGGTTCGGCTTGACGATCTGCTCAAGCCAGTAGATCAGCCACTCGCCGACCTTCCACGACCGGTTCGGCACCGGGACGCCTTGCCGCTCCTGCTCTTGAAGCTTGGCGATCTTCTCTGCTGTCTCGTCGTAGGTCCGGCCGTAGACGTACTTCCGCACCCGGATTCCGTCCGTGTCGGTCACGTAGACGGCGCCCTGATAGCGGCCATCCTTGCGCTTGGTGATCGTGCCAGCGCCGTTCGGACGTCGCTTCGTCATCAGGCAGCCTCCTCAATCTCGTGCGCGATGAAGTCGCCGACGGCGGCGGCAGGGATGCGGCGGGAACGACCGATGGTGATCGAGGCGAGACGGCGCGAACGGATCAGGTCGTAGACCTTCCAGCGGCCGAGCTTGAGACGCGCCATGACCTCTTCCACGGTGAGCAGTTCGTCAGCCATGGGTGACACCTCCCTCCGTGGTCGGGGCGTGGGCGAGGGAGGCGGATAGCCAGGCTTCGGTGGGGGTGAGGCCGGTGCCGGTGTAGGTCCAGTGGGCGAGGACGAGGGTGGTTTCGTCGTCGGGGCCGTCCACAGGCTGTGGGTTGTCGCCGCGGGCGATGGCGGCTTGCAGGCGGCGCCATTCGGCGCGGGCGGCGCGCAGGGCACCGAGGGTGGTGGAGTAGCGGCGGGTCTTGGTGGAGAAGTGGCCGCGGAATCCGAGCATGTGCGCCCAGGCGCGGAGGCGGAGATGGGCGAGGTCTCTGCGGGCACCGAGGGCCCAGGCGGTGCGGATGAGGCGTTCGGCGTGCAACCCCACGAGGTAGCTGCGGCAGATGGGGACGCCCACGGCCGCGGACTCACTCTCGTCTCGGCACTCGGCCGACGCATGGAAGTAAGCGGAGACGACGAGGGCTACACGGTCATGGTCGAACTGGACCCCGGCACGACAGACCCGGAGCCGCAGCCGGCGGCCAGTCTGAGGCCGAGCACGCGGGAGCGGCGCCGATGAGCCAGCGAACTCTCCCGGAACCGCGTTGGTTTCATTGCGAGTGCCACGTCGACGATCGTCGGTTAGGCACCTTCGACGCCTACAGCACAGGCGAGGCACTGCGCTGGCTCAAGGCCACGCTGATGATGATCGCGATCAACATGGACGAGGAGCCCTACCGCCAGGCCCGCGACTGGATCGAATGCGGCCAGACCAAGGCGGCCCGCAGGCTGCTGGAGGGCAGGACCTACACGCTCACACTGAAGCAGCACACCACGCAGGCGACTTGGACAGTTACTCCCCCCAGCGACAAGCAGGCAGACACAAGCACGTGACCTCCAGGAGAATTCGCCGTCACCTGGTAACGATCGACCCCTGACCAGCAGTTTTCATGCTGGCCAGGGGCGTCATTGAGCACCCTGGACCGCCGGCGGGCCGTGAGACTGAGCTGGCCTAGTGGTGACGCGAGAACGTGCGTTCGTACAGGACGAGGAACGGGGCGACAAAGCCGGATGACTCAGCGGGGGTCGCGCGTCCGCCGCAGATTAGGACGACTCCCGACGCCAGAGCGCTGATATACACGAGGCCGGTCACCCATGGGGGCGGCCCGCCTGTCTGGATGTCAGGCACGCGATGGCTCATAATGGGGGGACTCCTTCTCTCAGGGGTTGGAGCAAAGGCCATCCGCATCGGCATGCCAACGTCCGCGGGTGGCCTTTAACGTGGGCGCGGAGAGCGCCCAGCCGGGAGCGATTCTGCCCTACCCGGGCTGCCGCACGCAAATTATGGATCAAGGAATCGCAGGGCATGGCCTAGGCCATCCCTTGCAATTTAAGGCAGATGAGGCGTATCGGATAGGTATCCCTTCGTTTCCAAGGCGGCCAGCTAGTCGGTCGCCTTGGAGGCACCGCGTCTATAGCGCTTCGAGCGCGTTCCCGACTGGAAGGCATGAGGAGCGCGTACACCCTGAGGATTAGCGGGGTCGGCGTGGCCCAGGTACTCGTTGACGGCCTTGGCGTCCTCTCCGCTGTCCAGAAGCACAGAGGTGTAGGCATGCCGCAGTGCGTGCATCCCGTGCTCCCTCGCAGACTCGTGCGACCGGACAAGGCTCGTACGGCTCTGTCGAGTCTCAGTTGATGGTTGACGGGTTGGCGTCGGGTGATGCTTGACGTCTGTCCTAGACGATCTTTCGGCGGTTGTGTTCGCCGGAGCTGCGGACGACTACCTCCTTTCTGGTGATGCGGGGGACGGTGGTGATCAGCTCGGTGCCCTGGAAGATGCGGATGCTGGTCTCGTCCAGGTGGGCGGTGATGATCTGGCGGGCATGGCCGCGGCCGAGCTGGATGCGTTGTCCGGCGACCACGAAGCCGCCGGTGCTGCTGACGGTGCGCTCGGCGATCTGCTCGCCTGGTGGCGGCAGCAGCGGGGGTGGCCCGGCCGCACGGCCGCCTTGCAGACGGCTGCAGGCCGAGGGTGGCAGCGGGCTGGGCAGGGTGGCCTTGAGGACCCGCTGTTCGTCGAGGACTTGCAGGATCTGCCCGTCGAGCCGCAGGGTGACGCGTTGTCCGGCGAACGGCCAGCCGATCAGGACCTTGTCGCCGCCCAGACCGACGTAGCCGACCGCGTTGACGGTGCGATCCACCTCCACCGCGTTTGCGGAGTCGTCGGCTGGGCCCAGATCGTCGGGCCAGGGCCCGGCCGGGCGGGCATCGCCGCTGGCCAGCAGGGCTTTGAGGTCCCTGCCTGACAGCTTCGAGGGCAGCGTCTTGTGCCGTGCTCCGCCGATCAGCACGTGGAGCCTGTTCACATCGATCCGCAACGTGACCGGGGTGCCGGCCAGGGCCGGGCCGAACCAGATCTGCTGCCCTCGAAGGCTCAGGTTCCCCGATGCAGGCACCAGCCGTTCCACCTCGATCGCGCCGGTCTCGCCGTCGGCCAGCGGCCAGGACACCGGCGCTGGTCCGGGTTGCGGCGACGGAGGCGGAGCCGCAGGAGTGACCAGGTCGAGGCGGGCGGGCAGCACCGCCGGCAGCGTGGTCTGCTCTGCTTGTTCCTTCGGGGCGAACCGGCTGGCCGGGACGGCCATGTCCAGGGCCTGATGCGGCCGCATCCGGTTGTAGTCCTCCAGCCAGGCATCCACCGCTGCCTGCGCGGTCGCGAGATTCTCGAACGGGCCACGACCGTCGAGGAGTTCGCGTCTGAGCGTCTGATGGAACCGCTCGATCTTCCCGGTCGTGGTCGGGGACTGCGGCTTGGTAAGGCGGTGGGTGATGCCGTTCTCCCGGCAGATCCGGTCGAACATCGTCTCCCCGGGACGCCCGGGGCCGAACCGTGCGGTGAACTGCTTGCCGTTGTCCGTCAGCACCTCTTCCGGCACTCCGAACCGCAGCAGGGCTTCTCCGAAGGCCCGGCAGACCGCGCGGGCGGTGGCCCGCTCGACCACCTTGGCGATCACCATGAACCGTGAGTGGTCGTCGATCCCGGTGACCATCTTGCACTCGCCACCACCTGTCAGCAGGATGCCGCCGACGATGTCCATCTGCCACAACTCCATCGCCGCAGACCGCTCCCACCTGCGGTAATCCGACCGGCGCCGCTTACGGACCCCCGGCTCGACCAGAGCGTTGCGCACCAGGACCCGATAGACCGTCGCCCGCGAGGGCACCGGCGTGATGCCCCGCCGCTCCAACTCGTGCACCAGCCGGCGCGGACCCCAGCCGGGATGCCGGCGCCGCAGCTCACACACCACCGCTTCCACCTCCCCGCCGATCCGGTGCGGACACGAGACCGGACGGTGCGACCGGTCCGCCAACCCCGGCAGACCCGACCGCTCGTACTTGCGCACCCAGGAGTGCACCGACTGCCTCGACACCCCATACCGGGCCGCGACTTGAGTGACCGGAACCCCCGCGGCGACCTCCATCACCGCGTGATACCGCTGCTCGACCACGCTCAACTCCACCAGCACGGCCCCGGCCCTCCCCATACGCCCAATCCAGGCGCACAGCCAAACCGAGGCAAGCGGTGTCAAGCATCAAGTGAGGCCACAACGTCAAGCATCAACCGAGACAAGACAAGGCTCGTACGGCTCCATGCGTAACAACCTTCTCTACGACTTCAAGGCGGCTCGCTACCGCTCGCCGCGCGGCCGGCTCCCCGGGCCGCCGCTCCTGTCTCCGCCCCGCTCCGGCCCGGTCCGCCGACCCGCACAACGGAAGGCGAGCCCACTCAGGAGAAACGACTCATGGCAGGGTCCGGTCGGCTCCGCGGCTTTAGGCAGCCACCATGGGGCGGGGCCATAAGATCATGGGGTCACATCGGCCCATTACGGGCAGGTCCACAACCAGCCCGATCGCCGGTCAGCTTAAGGCCCCATGATCTCCCACCCCATGGCAGCTCCCGCCCAAAGCCTCTCCACACCGACCTCGATACCGGTGTCACTCCAGGAGGCGGAAGGTCGACACGACAGCTACACAGAGAGTCATCCAAAGGATGAACGCGCCACCTCCATAAAGCACGCTCTCAGCGGCAGATGACCCGGAGGCATACGACAACATGCCGCCGCCCATTGCTACCAGCAGCGCCGAGAGAACGGCGCATATGAAGATCAGTACGCGATTGGAAGGAGGAGTGTCCTGCACGACGGGATGGTCCCTTTCCCCGGGACCCAGAGACGCGCAAGCAAGGGCCCCGGACATAGAAGTGTCCGTGAACCTTGCTTTCGGGCCGAGGCTCTCCTAGACCTCACGGCAACGGCGACTTTGGCGGCCAGGGTGACCTGACAGCTTCAAGGGGTCGCTCAGAGCCAAGCGAGTTTCTCCCGTCAGCGCGGATGAGGAGTGCGGCCAAAGCAGTGGCCCCCTCAGGATGACTCCTCATAAGTAGAGTGACAGATCAACACGACTGACGCAAACCGGAGTTGAAGGGTTGCCTGGATCGAAGAGATCAGTCTGCCTGCTGTGTGCTGTTCACCTGACATCATCTGCTGACAGCAACGACAGCGAACGGCCACGAAGGACGACGAACGGGGTAAGGCTCACCTACCAGGTAAGCGGGCAGTCGGCCTGTGGACATCCGATGCCCGAGCGACCTGATAAGGATGAGGCCCCAGGTTCAAGTCCTGGTAGCCGCACCAGCGCAGAAGCCCCCAGCCGATCAAGGCCGGGGGCTTTTGACGTCCTCGGGACACCTCGGCCGGTGAGCGGACTCTCCACCGGCGCTCAGTCGCTGAACGCCCATCCGGTCCAGGACGTGACGTGGATCGCGACGGCGACGCCCGCCGGGGGTGTCTCCCGGTACTGGCGGTACTTCCGCCGCAGCAGTTCCACGGCCGTGTGCCGGCCGGCATCGCCTTCGCGTACGTCCGCCCAGCCGTCGGCACGTGCCCACCACAGCGAGGTCCAGTCGTCGGCGTAGTGATCGACGATCACCGACACGGCGGGGTTCTCCGAGATGTCGCGCAGGCGGCGCAGCCCGGTCGTGCGCTTCGGCTTGTGATCGACGGCGAAGACGATCACGTCCCCGTCCACGGCGAAGGTGACGGGCACGACGTGCGGCACGCCTGCCCTGTCGGCCGTGGCCAGCCGCGCGACGGGAGAGCCGGCGAAGCGCTCGCGGGCCTCGGCCGCGGAGAGGTTCATGGGCCGAAGATACCCACGGTGCGGGATCGGTGCGGCCAGGCAGGCTGGTACAGGTCCTAGTACTACAGGGCTAGATCTTGATCATGGGGTGGTGGGAGACTCTGGCTGTGGCCACGACACAGCCCCGTGATCAAGATTGTCCGTCGGACGCCGTCAGCCCGGCCGATTTAGCCGTCTGGGACCGAGAGTTCGCCGCGCTGGGCGAGCGGATAACCCCACTGTTCTACCGCCCGGAGTCCCAAGGGCACGCCCTTCAGTACCTGCGTGGGCTCCTCTCCCCGTTGCAGCGCAAGAACGGCTGGACCATGGCCGAGTTCGCCGGTGAGAAGGAGCCCAAGGCACTCCAGCGGTTCTTGAACCTCACCCCGTGGAGCGCGGTTCTGATGCGGGACCTGGTCCGCGACTA